>JAITHW010000059.1 GCA_031279815.1 Treponema sp.
CTCATGCCTAGTCCTTTGTGTTTCACTTGGCTGCCTCCAAGCAACCAGTGTGCCTTGGACTAGGTTTTTAGTTTTTAGTCACCAGCTTTTCGACTAGGTTTTGTTTTTAGGCATTACGGCTCAAATATAGATAATTATGTAATTTTAATCATATTATCGAATAAATATTCCATAATATCAGGTAAATAAAACGAAAAATGTATAAACTTTCATATATTGACCGGCTCTATAAGCTTCTGGCATTCTCTTGCTTTTGCCGCTATGTTCTAAACATGATCCGCCATGAGAATTCCCGCGATGTGCTTATGTCCATTCAACCGGTTATAGGACGGCGTGTTATAAGCGGCAGGAAAAAATATGAATGCCGGCGTTCGATTTTCAGGAAACTGGTTAATCGTATTTATCTTTATCTATCTTCTCCGGTAAGAAAGATCGCCGGTTACTTTGTGTATCAAGGCTATATGGAAGGCACGGTACAAAAAATATGGGAAGCAACCAAGGATAAATCCGCCGCCACAGAAACCGCGTACCTTGAATACTTTAAAAATACCGATAAAGCCTTTGCCATACCGATTGATCGGCAAACCCCAGGTTTTCTTCCGCCCCAGTCATTTAGGTATGTAAAGAGCGGGTTTTATGGTGAAAAATAAACGGTACACGGAGGTCTATGGCGCGTACCGGAGCCGGTTTTTCTGCTCTCGGTTACGTATTCACAGCCCCAATACCGCTCCGGCAGCGCCGGCAACGGCAATGTAGATGATAGGGTGCTTCTTGAATTTGAAGACCAGGAAGCAGAGAATTGCCAGCAACAGACATTCCCGCCAGCGGAACAGATCATACCAGTCCGATGCCGATCCATTGCAGAGGGAGAGTTTGACGGCTCCGAAGCCTGCGGCGCAAAGCAGCCCTCCCGCGGCAGGGCGGAGGCCGGAAAATACCGCTTTAACGATCCGGCTTGATTTAAAGGCTTGTAAGGTTCCGGCAACGATGATAATGATGATGATAGAAGGGCTTATCAAACCGAGGGCGGCGATAAAAGCTCCGGGAATTCCCGTACATTGGAATCCCGTATATGCCGCCATGTTAACCCCGATGGCTCCCGGTAATGATTGGGCTACCGCTTGAATATTGCCGATCATTTCAAGGCTTAACCAGTCTTGGGTATCCGCCAACCGATAGAGAAAGGGGAGGGTAGCCAGTCCTCCGCCGATGGAGAAAAGTCCGATCTGGAAGAACCGGGCATAGAGGAACAACAGGGTCACGCCGGATCCCCTTCTTTTTTAGGGAGGCCGGCTTTTGGGGGACGGTACAGCACGAAACCCGCGATCCCCGCTGCGGTGATCAGTAATACCGGATTTGCGCTCCACACCGCGGAAAGGGTAAAGGCGAGGATAAAGAGGACAATCCCTTTGATATCCTTGAATACCCCTTTGAGGAGTTTGAAGACCGTATCTACAATGAGGGCGCCTACCGCAACCCTGATACCGGTAAAAGCGTGCCGCACCACAGGGTAATCCGAGAAATTTTGTATACCGAGAGCGATAATCGTAATAAAGAAAACACCGGGCAGTACAAAGCCCAGGGTGGTGAGCAGTCCTCCAAGGGGGCCTTTCTGTTTGAACCCGATGAAGGTGGAAACATTAACCGCAATCACACCGGGGGTAACCTGGCCGATGGTATAATAGTCCATCACTTCATCCATAGTGATCCAGCTTTTCTTTTTTATCAGTTCCTGTTCAAGAATCGGGACCATAGCATAGCCTCCGCCAAAGGTGATACACCCGATTTTGACAAAGGTCAAAAACAAATCAACATATACCTTCATCCATAAGGTTCCTTTTGTTCCTTGTCCGGCTTAGGATTCTTTTGCCGGATACACAATCGACAAATGCAGTTCATCAAGCTGTTTCTGATCCGCCTCACTAGGGCTGTCATCCATAAGACCGGCCGCAAAAGAATTTTTCGGAAAAGCGATAACCTCTTTAATTGAAGTTTCTCCTGCCATAAGCATCACCAGCCGATCCAGCCCCGGGGCAATGCCTCCGTGAGGGGGCGCGCCGAACTTGAACGCCTCTGTGAGAAAGCCGAATTTTTTCTCCGCCTCCGCGGGATCAATACCCACAATCTTGAAGATTCGTTTCTGGAGTTCCGGGTCATGAATACGGATAGAACCGGAAGCCTGCTCGTGGCCGTTGAGAACCAAGTCATAGAGATCGCCCTTCACCGAACCCGGGTCCCGATCGAGAATGTCGTGGTATTGCTCTTGGGGATAAGAAAACATATGATGCGCCGCTTCCCAGCGATTTTCCTCTTCATTGAACTCGAACAAAGGAAAATCCAGAATCCATACAAAGGCAAACCGGTTTGGATCACAGAATCCCAGGTCCCGCCCCAGTTTGGAGCGCACGGCCCCCAAGGCTATATTGGCTACCTTCCTGTGAGCATCCGCCACCATGAGGATGATATCCCCGGATTTTGCCTCCAGCCCTTGAATGATGTCCCCGGCGTTTTTTGCAAAAAATTTCGCCGCTCCCCCCTCAAGGATAGGCTCTGTCTCTGTCCCTCCCACCTTCATCCAGGCCATACCCTTTGCCCTGTATATCTTCGCTTGACTCTCCAATTCCTCGATCTGCTTCCGGGAATAACCCGCTTTTCCTGGTACCACCAACGCTTTCACCCCGCCGCCGGCAAGGGTAACTCCTTTGGCGGCCGCGGTCTGGCGATCAATGTCCCCGGCAGACAGAGCATCTTTGAAGGCCTGAAAACTTCCGGCTTCCACATAGGGGGCAAAATCCTGGAGTTTCAAGTCAAACCGGAGGTCCGGCTTATCCGTACCGTACTGTTCTAAGGCTTCTTCATAGCTGAGGCGGGTAAAATGAGCGGGAATCTCCCGGTTGAGGCATTTCTTAAACACATGGCCGAACAGCCCTTCGGTCATGGTTATTATGTCGTCCCGGCCTACAAAGGACATCTCGATATCGATCTGAGTAAACTCAGGCTGCCGATCTCCACGGGCGTCTTCGTCCCGGTAACAGCGGGCAATCTGGAAGTATTTATCGAACCCCGCAGCCATGAGAATCTGTTTGTAGAGCTGCGGGGACTGAGGCAATGCGTAAAATTTGCCCGGATACAGCCTTGAAGGTACGAGATAATCCCGGGCGCCTTCCGGAGTGGACTTGATGAACGTGGGAGTCTCAATCTCATAAAACCCCTGACCGATCATCCATTCCCGGATTGCGAAGCTCACTTCATGGCGAAGCCGAATACGGCGCTGCATCCCTGAGGAACGAAGGTCTAAGTAGCGGTACTTGAGACGCAATTCCTCTTTTACCCCGCACTCTTCATCAATCTGGAAGGGAAGGACCTCGGATCGATTTAGGATGATCAGCTTATCCACAACAAGCTCAATCTCACCGGTAGCCATTTCAGGGTTCACCATCGTATCGGGTCTTGGACGGACCCGGCCCTCCACCGCGATACAGAACTCATTCCGCAGTTCCCCGGTCAGGGCGATAAGCTCAGGGGTTGCTCCCTCACCCACCACCGCTTGGGTAATACCATACCGATCCCGAAGATTAATAAACGAAATTCCCCCATGATCCCGTTTTCGGTGGACCCACCCGTTCAATATCACGGTTTTGCCCGCATCTTGTTTTCGTAATGCGCCGCAATTGACTGTGCGCTTCATCTGTTCCATATATTGACTATACCGGGCAGGGGGGTACATATCAAGTAGAGGGGTAGTGATCCGGAACGTATGATAGGGTAAAAGAAAAAGCCGTGAAACACTATGCCTTGAGAGCCTGTTCAAAATCTTCTAATAAGAATAGCAATTAAAGCGAACAGGAGTATTTGGCAAGACTGACGGAGCGTATGCTCACAGTTCTTCCAAAGCCGGCGGGCTTTGTCCAGCCATC
>JAITHW010000082.1 GCA_031279815.1 Treponema sp.
GGATGTTTGATTCCAGCCGAACCGCAGTGGTATAGGCGATATCTGCATGATGAAATTTTCCCCTGAGCCGGAATATCTCTCCGATAAAGAAATAAGCCGTTGGAATCCTATCCCCCTGGGGAACGGAATTGCTGTACCGTTGCATACAGCCCAGGGAACGATCATAGTCGTCAAGATAAAAATAAGCCTCTCCCATGATTTCAATAAGGCGATAATTATCGGCGTTTAGGTTAAGGCCCCGCTCTCCCCAGTTAATCACGTCGGCGTATTTCCGCTGACGCTGTAGGGTCCATGTGAGAATCACATAAGAGTTTTCGGTGGATGTATTTTGGGCGATTTCATCAAGACAAATCCGTACCGCTTCGTTGTAATAGGGCATAGCCTCTTCCATACGGTTTTGAGTTTCCAAAGCCCGGCCCGTATAGTAGCTTTGCCAGGCATCAGGACCGGAACTTTCAGGATTCGGCGCGGCGGTTTGAGAAAAAACAGGCAGACTAATGAATAATATACCACAAATACCCGGAAGGTAAAATTTCATAACCTATAATACCTTTTCTTATACTATCGGAAAAGAAGCCCTCTGAAAATAGATGACCCGGTTTTGCAAGCTGGAATTATCCGCAGACTTCATGCCGGGGATATAAGAAGGCGCGCAGGCTTGGAGGGCGGCGTTTAATCCGTCCGCTTCAAGGTGATTAGGCGTGTTCTGGATCGGCCGCTCCCGTTTTAGGATCACCCGATCCGCCGGCGGCGATGATCAGTAAAAACAGTGCAAGCGAGGGCTTAGAACCTCATCATATCATGTATTCAGCAGGATATATGAATTACATTACCTTAAACAGAAGACCGGGAAAACCTTCTTCTCTATGAAAAGCCTTCACAACAAAGATAAGCCGTAAACCGGCTGCTTCCGCACAGCCCACAAGGAATGAACGGCTTTTTTCAGCGATAACCGGCGTTGGCCAGGTTTTGATAAGAGATTTCCGATCCCTAATACACATTTTTATCTTCTGCGTTTTGTTTCTTTTTTTAACTGTACAAGCCGCCCTAGAAGCCTAATCTACGAGTAACCGGTACTGGGCGCTTTGGGCATTGCCGTTTATATCTTGGGCAATTATTTCCAGAGTTGCCTGCCCTCGGTTAAACCATACTTCACCGACTTCAAACCCGGGGACAGGAGCGTATACCTGGTTTACCGGCACAAGACCATTGCGATACACCATGAGCACCCCGTCCCTGGCTGAGTAGGTTTCAAAGTTCAATGTCCCAATCTCGCTCCCGTTCACGATACAGGTGATCCGGTACGGCGCCAAGGGATTTTCATTGGGGCCAATCCTGGTATCCGCGGCGGTTACGGAAATCGTATAACGGCCCTGACCAATACTTCTCACCTGGTTGGGATCAATAACCCGCTTTTCAGCATTCCGCAATAATACGGACTGAATCACCGGCGCTCTCGCATCAGGCAGGGGAGAAATTATCATAGAGGGATTCACCCAGCGGCGTTCCTTCCGATCAAACAAAGAAAAATGAAAGCCCTGTCTTTCAGACCATCCCGAACGGCCCGCCATCCCAAGGGGGGTGTCTTTTTCAACAAAGTTCGGAATAGGTATAGGCTCTTCGGCATCAAACCGGCAGTATATACTGATAAGCCCTTCCCCATGATCCAGGGCAACCCAGGCTCCCAGAGGCGCAGGAAGCCGGGCTGCGGTGTGAAATCCGTACTGAACAAAGATCAGTTCCCCTGAATCCGCAGCCCTCACGGGGCCTTCGGCCTCAAAGGTGGCCCCCAGAACAGGGCTTCCCGTATCATTCCAGCCGAAATTGTTGATCAGATTCCCCGCCTGAACAGGCCAGTCCATGGCGTACACCAGGGAACCTGCGATGCAGGCCGCCGCCAGGATCATCCCGCTCAGAACCGGCGGGGAAAGGATTTGCGGTTTGGAAGCCTTTCCCAATTCCTCCGGCTTATTTTGATAAAGGTTTATCATTAACTATGCTCCTCGTTATTTCTTTTCCAGTTCAAAGGAGGCTAAGGTCATGTTTCCTCCCACATAAATCCGGGAATCCCGGCGGCCAAGAAAACTGTTTTTACTCTTAAAAGGCGCTTCGATAATGATTGTTCCCGGCAACCGGACCGCGACAAGATGTTTTTGGAGTTCTCCCTGGGCGGTGATGATAAAGAGAAGCCGATCTCTGCCGACCGTATCAAGCTCTTTTATTTCTCCCGCCAAAGGCAATTTCAAACTAGTTCGGGAACGAATCTCATAAAGCCCCACCCCGCCTTGACGTTCAAAGGCAATCCGGCTGTCGTTATCAATAAACTCAATATGGACAGGTCGGCGGAACCCCTCTTCTAAAAACTCGTGGTAAATAACCTTGTACTCAATACTGCCCGATTGTTCGGGGTTTTCATTCCCATACCGCTCCAGCAGCAGGAACCGCTGGAGATCGATTCCTGAAATGACAGCCAGCCGGGAACCGTCCTGAGAAATGGCGCACCCATAGATTACGGAGCGCCGGGAACCTCCCGGTTCAAAGAAGAAAATACGCTTCCCCTGCTGATTCAGCACTTCCACGGTACCGTCCAATAAACCGGCTAATACAAACCCGGATGCGGCGTCCATGACCGTGACAGGGGCTGCAAAATCATAGGTCCACAGAACCGCGCCGGAATCATTCAGCGCGGAAAGGGAATTTTGCCCGCTGCCGAGAAGAAAAATGCGCTGATCCAGAAACAAAGGATACCCCCGGCCCTCTTCTATTTTTAATACCAATTGGTTTAAAGGATTGCGCACCTCAAGGGTATGAGGAATCGCATCATACTCAACCCAATTATCAGCAGAGAAGGATACATCCCTATTCCCCTTTAATGCCTGATTAATAGTAAAATTACCATTCTCATCAACATAGCCGAAATGCCTTCCCTGCTGGCCGCCGAGATAAAAAGGAAGCAGCTTCGGCTGCTCTTGGCCGACAGGTATATTATCAACCGCCGCAATGGGATAATTGGATTCCAGGGAAATAAACCACCGGGGACTGAGGATGGTTTCTATGGGAATGGGCCGAGCTGCCACAAAAATATAGATTATAAAGAAGGATACCCCAATAAGAATCAATTGTTTTTGTTTTTCATTCACAGCAGCCTCTCAATCTCTACCTCCCTAATGAGGCTTTTATTGTTAATCCTAAGCTCTAGGGTTTTACCTATATCAAAATTCTGAACCGAACTCCGCTTTCGATTCTTAAACTGAATCTTAAACAAAACGGAGATCACGGTCAAGATGACGGCGTTTCAATCCCGCGCGTCCGGGCGGGCTAATCTTCCCCAAGATAGGCCCTGCGAATCCCGCCGTCTTTGAGCAGTACGGCTCCGGTATTCTGTATGGTAATGACCCCGGTCTCAAGCACATAGGCGTAATCGGCAATTTCAAGGGCCGCGTGGGCGTTCTGTTCAATGAGCAAAATCGTAACCCCGTTTTTGTTTATCTCCTGGATAATATCGAAGATCATCTTTGAAACCAGAGGCGCAAGCCCCAGGGAAGGCTCATCCAGCATGAGCAGTTTGGGACCGGTCATAAGCCCTCGGGCAACCGCCAGCATCTGCTGTTCCCCGCCGCTTAAAGTTCCCGCGGACTGCCGGATCCGTTCCTTGAGCCTGGGGAACAGGGCGAAACACCGTTCCCGGTCTTGCCGGATTTCCTGCTTATTGTTCCGGGAATAGGCGCCCAAGGCCAGGTTTTCATCCACCGTGAGATTAGGAAACACATGGCGCCCTTCGGGGATAAGCGCCAGCCCCTTGGAAACAATGTTTTTGGTGTCTTTACCGGTTATATCTTCCCCGTTCCAGGTGATTGTCCCCGCCGCAGGTTTTACGAGACCTGCCACGCTGTTCAGCATGGTGCTCTTCCCTGCGCCGTTGGCTCCGATGAGGGTAATGATTTTCCCGTCGGCAACCTCGATATCAATACCCCGCAGGGCATGGATGCCCCCGTAAAACACCGAGAGGGCTTCGAGTTTCAGCATTATTCTACCCCCAGATATGCGTCGATAACCTTTTGATTTTTCCGAATCTCCTCCGGGGTTCCCTCCGCAATGGTGATGCCGTAGTCCAGCACATAGAGCCGGGTACAGATCCCCATGACGACCTGCATGTGATGTTCAATGAGGAGGATCGAAACCTTGAATGTATCCCTGATGCCCACAATAAAATCCATCAATTCCCGGGATTCCTGGGGATTCATCCCCGCCGCAGGCTCGTCTAAGAGGAGCAGTTTCGGCTTTGTGGCAAGGGCCCTGACGATCTCTAAACGGCGCTGCTTACCATACGAGAGGGAAACCGCAGGATCATCCGCATTGGCCAAAAGCCCTACAGAGGCGAGCAGTTCCCTGGCAAAGTCCCCGGATTGCTTCTCTTTTGCCCTGTATCCGGGGAGATGCAGGACCGACTCAAACAGATTGGGCCTTGCCCGGAGGTTACAGGCCACCAGAATATTTTCAAGAACCGTCATCTCATGAAAGAGCCTGATATTCTGGAAGGTCCTGGCAATACCCGCTTCGGTGATGACATGGGCCGGTTTGCCGGCGATATTTTTCCCGTTAAGCAGGATAGAGCCTTTAGTGGGCGAATACATCCCGGTAATTATATTGAAGACCGAGGTTTTTCCCGCGCCGTTAGGCCCGATAAGCCCTACAATCTCCTCTTCTACTACCCTGGCGGAAAAGTTCGAGACCGCGGTCAAGCCGCCGAACTGCATGGTTACTTCTTTTGTTTCAAGCATCAGCTCCCTCCGGCGGGTTTGGTCTTTTTCCTAAACAACAGCTTCATCACCGGCAGAGCTTTCAATTCAACAAGCATATCCCAGGAAAATTCCCGTTTTCCCATAAGTCCCTGTTGCCGGTAAATCACCACCAGCATCAGCAAAAGGCTGAATACCACCATCCGCAGTCCGGGAAGCCCCTGGGTTGTTACAACGATAAGATTGAGCGGACCATCAAGAAAACGCAGGGCTTCCATAGAGATGGTTACGGCAACGGCCGCAAAGATCGAGCCTGTGATACTGCCGTTGCCCCCCAAGACTACGATGAGCAGGATGTTGTAGGTCAAGCTGAAGGTAAACATCTTGGGATCAATCGTAGACATGAGGTGTCCCAAGAGCGCCCCCCCGATGCCCGCGATAAAACTGGCGATGGTAAAAGAGCGGATTTTAACCAGAGCGGTATTGATGCCCATAGCTTGGGCGGCGATTTCATTGTCCCTGACCGCCATACAGGCCCGCCCAAAAGCGGAGCGGATCAGCGCCACGGTGAAAAGGACGGTCAGAAAGGTAATCCCCCACACCATGAAAGTTGTAGAGAACCGGGGCAGGCCCTTGAGTCCCAAAG
>JAITHW010000122.1 GCA_031279815.1 Treponema sp.
TAGAAGAATTTATATTGTTGAAGTAACAGTCGTTGAGGAGGCAAGCCATGAGAGCGATTGAGTTCCGGGGAAAGCGGGAAGGCACCGGGAGGTGGGTACACGGGTCCTACGCAGAGGATAGTGATGAAAAGCACATAATCAATAACACGGATTTATCTCAAGGACAAAGGGGAGAATGGTTCAAGATAGACCCCGACACCGTAGGCGAATACACGGGCCTCAAGGACAGCAACGGTGTGAAGATTTTCGAGGGGGATATAGTCAAGTCGACATCTTGCATGGACGAGACCTATGTTGGAGAGGTTAGTTTTAGGGGCGGAGAGTGGCTTTTAGATTTAGCTGGAGATGACTATTATCCGCTTTATCGTATGCAGGATTATGAAAACGGGCCAACTCTTGAAGTTATCGGCAACATCCATGACAATCCTGAACTGCTGAAGGGCGGCAATGAACCCTCCGTACCGCCCGGCGCTAGTTAAGCGGGATGGAGGGGGGAACATGATAGCGTTAATTTTGGCGATAGCCCTTGAGGTCGGGGTTGACGGTAATCTTGCCGTATCGGTTGCCGTGATGGAAAATGCCCGGTTTGAAGCTGACAGCGTAGGTATAACCGGCGATTTGGGGATCATGCAGCTTAACCCCGCATATCTGGATTATTTTGTCGGGCAATATTGGGATAAGGATTGGGTGTTTGATTGGCGTACCCCGTATGACAATATATACGTAGGTTTACGGCACCTTAAATATTTGCTGTCGGTCCCGGATTTTAACGTATGGCAGGCGATAATGGCTTACAACTGCGGGGAGTTTGCCGTAAGGAGCGGAGCGCCGCCCGCATCGAGCATCGAATACGCAAACACAGTTTATATCGCATGGAGAGAGATGCTCTAAAGGCAAGGGCCGCCGCCTATCACCTCTTGAAATGTTGAATAGTTTTATTTCAGGCTGCAAAGGGAGGGGTAAAACCATTTTGCATGTGCCTTGTAAGGGTCTCCCTGTTTATGGTATTATGAAAGCGGAACCATCCGAACATTCGGATGGCAGAATCTCAAATTATGTGAATCGGCTTAGTAGCCTCGCAGACAACGCCGCTTCCTGTTTAGGAGGGTGTTCATGGGAACTGAACGGCAGATCAAAAACATGCGCCGGTCGGTACGGAAAGAGCAGAGCAGGCTTATAATGCGGTATATCAAAGAGAACGCCTCGACGGTTATCGGCGCGTCTATCTCGATGATACAGACCTTCAATTTTCGTAACCGGCTGTATATCGCCTTGAAAATTATTTTTGTAAGCCGGCGTGGAAAGATAAGGGCCGCCGCCAGTCTCGCCGGTGAATAAGCGGGAAAGCGGAAGGGAATATGGCAAAAAGGGCGGAGCCGGAGATTCACGCATATCTTGACGATCTCTGCATGAAGGGCTTTTACGGGGAGTTGACGCTGTACTTTCAGGGCGGCGACATAAACAATTACCGCGAAACCGTCCGCGCGGGGAAGCATGAGCTTATCGATAAGTACCGCGACAATGAGGGGCAGGATAACCGAAAAAAGCGCGTTGTGGTTATACCCGCGTCCGTACCGCCGAGGGGGTAGAAATATATGGTAAACGTAAAATGTCCGTCTTGCGGGCGTGATATACGGTACGTTGTCGCCGCCCCCAGCCTCCATGCGGGGAATAACGGGCTTATCGCCGTGGAAACCCGCGAGGAGGAACTTATCACGGAAAAGGGGCGGTTGGTTCTGGGCTTCAAGAGGCACAAATGCCAGATAAACGGCGAAGCGCCGGAGGGGCGCGGTATCACCGGGCCACATACGGAAAACATAAGGAAAATATAGGGGTTTGTGGTAAGTGTGGAAAAGGGGAAGAAGAAGCAAAACACTACTAAAAAAGCCTCGCAAAAAGCCGCGCAATCACAGACCGGGGAGCTTGCGGCGTATGATTGGGGGGATGAAAAGCTTACCGACAAACAGCGGCAATTTGTCTTTTATTACACATGGCCTGGTCAAGACGGCTTTCATTGCGCTATGCGGGCGGCAAAAAAAGCCGGATATGGCCAGGCGGTTGCCAATTCCCTTGTCTACAAAATGCTCCGCGATCCTAAAATCCAAAAGCTCATTCAGAAGTTTGAAGGGCAGGCAAAGACAGCCGTCCACGATGCAGCGCAACGCTTTATACAAGAAAAAATTATCCGCGCCGATTATGATGTTAAGGATTACTACGATATTAGTGAATATAGCAACGAAAAGACCGGTGAAGTCTCAAAGAAATTCAATCTTAAAGATTTACGAGACCTTACTAAAGAGCAGAGAATTTGCATTGATGGTATTGAAGCTAAAGGGCAACAATCTACGCCGGTCTTTATC
The DNA here is from genome assembly GCA_031279815.1 of Treponema sp. Classification (GTDB taxonomy): domain Bacteria; phylum Spirochaetota; class Spirochaetia; order Treponematales; family Breznakiellaceae; genus JAITHW01. Next base: position 2,361 of record JAITHW010000122.1, read on the forward strand.
TTTGCCGACCGCCAGAAAGAGCGGGACAGTATTATTGCTCTTGACGCGGCGTGGAACGGCGGGAATAAGGGTAATGAATACGATGTGGAAGAAACGAAAGAAATCATCATGGAGCGTATCACGGTACGGCAGGAACGGCGCATGAAACGATCTAGAGAAATTGATTTTGATATAATGGACGCACCGAAAAATAATGTCGGGGAGGAATTATAGATGTTTACACCGGCAGAGCGGCTTGCTTATTGCGATGCTTTTGTTAAATATAACGGCAGCCCGCTTGAACTTGATCGATGGCAGGAGCTTTATATTCAAGATACATCCCCATTTTCAATCATATTAAAAGGGCGGCGGGAAGGGTTTAGTTTTGCAACCGCGTTAAAGGGGATTGTGAAAGCAAATGATCCTGATAGAACTGATTATACCCGGCAATACGTTTCATACAACATGGAGGATGCGGTAGAAAAAATTAGAGCGGCGAAAATGCTCTATGACTCAATACCTATAGGGCATAAAAAAATACTGATAACCGATAATAAAACCTCGCTGGAATTCCTGGACATAAATAAAAAAACAACCTCAAGGCTTATTTCCATACCATGCCGCCCGCCGCGAGGCAGAGGCGGGGATATTGTGCTTGATGAATTCGCAATATACATGAAAAACGCCAGCAGGACTATCTACACAGCCGCATTGCCCGTGATCTCTCGCGGGGGCGCTATGGAAATCGGTTCTACGCCGCTCGGCCTGTTAGGGATGTTTGCGGAGATATGGCATGATAAGAAACGATTTTTTAAATTCACCCGGTTCAATGTCCCCTGGTGGCAGTCTTCGGCATTGTGTACTGATGTTGAAGGGGCGCGGGAAGCCGGCGTTAAGGATATGGACACCCAGACGCGGGTAGAACGCTTTGGACAAGAACCTCTGCGAAATGCCTTTGACGCTATGTTCCTTGAAGATTTTCAACAGGAATACGAATGTACCTTTGTGGACGGCTCGGAAAGTTATATTCCCCTTGATCTGATTTACGCAAACACCCCCGGCAGGAACGAGGAAAGCTGGGAACAAATGGGGGAGGTAGTAACCAAAAACGGGAAGGAAGAGAAAGACTTAGAGGTTCATGTTTTCAGTGAAGCCGATGCGTTACGCGCCGGATACAGCCCTAAAGAGCATGGGCGGTTGTATATCGGCTACGATGTGGCGCGGCGGCGGGACGCGGCGGTTATCTTTGTTATCGGCGAAATGCCGGACGGCAAGAAAAAATCAATAGCCGAAATAGTTATGATAAACAAGGATTTTGAATTCCAGCGGGATCAATTCCGCAAGATTATGAGTATCGGCGCGGTAGTGCGGGCTTGCATAGACCAAACGCAGATCGGGGAAATGATTACCGAATGGCTCCAAAAGGAATACACGGCGGCGCGGATAGAGGGCGTTATGTTCAATATCCAATCAAAAGAAGAAATGGCGATGGGGGGTAAAGATAGGGCTTGAAAACAGAGCTTTTCTCCTCCAGAATGATCGCCGGTTTCACGCGCAGATTCACAGCATAAAGCGCATGCCGACAAGCGGCGGGGCTTTCCGGTATGACAGTGAGCGGGACGAGTTTGGACACGCCGATAGTTTCTGGGCATGGGCTTTGGCGAACTATGCCATAACGCCGGTAAAGGAAGCAGGTCCGAACTTTTACCGGAAGTGGCACGAAAAGCGGGAGCAGGAACAAAAGGGCGAAAAAGAAGCGGCGGCATCGGCTAATCCACCGGCAAAGCCCGTGCGCGGAAAACACCGGGACCGGGTATTAAGAGAGATGTTGAAGGGAGCGAAGTAAAATGAGCAAGAAGCGTAAAGGGCACACCAAAACAGCCCAAACCACCGCAATAGAGCCGGTACTGCCCCCAGCGGACCCGGTTATGCAAAAGGCGCAAGCAGGCGGGGATTATGAGGATATAGACCTTAAAAAACTGCTCCGGCAAAACGCATACCGAACCCCGCGAGGGGCTCGTACCGCGCCGGAGTTTCACGCGCCGGTGTCCTATATGGGAAGCCCGCAGCGGCGGGATAATCTAAAATCATTTTTTGTTGATCCCCTTGCCCTTGAAACAAACCCCTACGGCTCTGTACGGACTATTTCGCCGTGGTATGGGCGCACAATATCGTGCAGGGTGTTACGGCGGGTGTCTGAAAAAGCATGGGTATTAAACCTCTGCATACAGAACCTTACAAAGAAAATCAGGCCGTACCTTAAACCGGCGACCGAGGAAAACCAGCGCGGTTTCAAGATAAAGCATAAGGGCGCGGTAGAAAAGAAGCGCGATATGACCGAAGCGGAAAAGAAAGCCGCGCAATCCATTGAACAATTTTTCCTGAAAACCGGCGACATAGAAGATAACAAACGCAAAGATGATCTTGACAAATATACCACAAAGATAATCCGCGACATCTGCCAGCTTGACCAGATAGCGGCGGAAATACAACGGACCCGGGGCGGCGAGGTCTGCGCGTTCTGGGCCGTGGACGCGGCAACCGTGGAAGCGGCCCTGCCGGAAAGTGAAGAAACAACCGGCGTGAGCTACGCGCAGGTGATAAACCGCATACCTTACGCCTATTATTCCCAAGACGAATTTATTTTTGACTGTATGAATCCCCGTACCGATATTGAAAAGGCGGGCTATGGGTATTCGATTGTGGAGCAAGCCATTGACCTTGTAACATCGGCGATCAATACCTTCATGTACAATGCCGGGTTTTTCACAGAGAATAAGCTCCCCCGTGGTATTTTGCTGTTAAACGGCGATGCGGACACCAGTGAGATTGAGGACATAGAGGACTATATTTCTAACCTGTTAAGCGGGCCGCCTTCCTCACAGTGGAAAATACCTATAATTCCATCCGGCAAGGACAAGAGCAGTGATGGCAGTGGGCGGCGGTTTGAATGGGTAAACCTGCAAGGCACGAACAAGGAAATGGAATTTGGCAACTGGTATGATCTCCAACTTTCCGGCGTTGTCGGCATGTTTGGGTTTTCGATGGAGGACTTGGGGCTTCATTCACAAAAGAGCCAGCCGCTTATCGGCGCGGACACCAGCCCGAAACAGGAATCAAGCAAAAGCCTTGTTTTAGGTGATATGCTGGGCTTTTTGCAAAAACACTTTAATCATATTTTGGCGTATAAAAACCCTGCCTTTGAATTTGAGTTTGTAGGATATGAAAAAGACGATCCGCGCCTTATGATGGACATTGACAAGAGTGAAGTGGAAACCTACAAGACGTTGAATGAAAAGCGGGCTGAAAAGGGGCAAGAGGCTTTAGACTTTACGAAGATAAAAAACCCCGCCGACTTGCCGATGACTCCGCAGATTATTCAGGCGTGGCAATCATTACAGCAGGGCGGCAGCCCCTTTGGGGATATGGGCGGCATGGAAGATGGCGGGGGTGATTTCGGACAAGATGACGAAGACGGCGATTTTGGGGAAGAAGGCGGAGAGGACGCGGAAGCCGCCGAAACCAAGGCGGATGACGAAGCCTGGGCCGAACTGGAAAATCAGCGGGGAGAAGACGGTACGGCAACTGTGGAAAAATCCCTTGCTAACAGGCGCGTAGTGAGGATAGTAGTATGAAAAACAATAATCTGGTTACGGCTATGGAGTTAGCCGAAAAGATAGCCAAAGCGTCCACAGCCTTGAAGATGCTCCAAGAGTGTGATGCCGAAACTGTGGATTTATTACATATTGCCAGGGGCATTGAATCACGGATAAGCCGTATGGTGAAAATGATAGAGTTGGCAACAGGGCAGTGAGGCATGATAACATGATTGAAATGAGGAAAACATGAACATTGAACTTGCCATAACCGGCATAACCCCGGCAAACAGGCGGGAGAAGCTCATAAAGGCGGCTCATGCTCTGTCAGACTTGATGGGGCTAGGCGCGGAGATTGAGCGCCCGGTACTGGAGAAGGCGCAAACCCACAAGTATATCAGCAAAAAATGGGTAAACGACCACTGGGAGTATTTTTATCCGCAGACAAACAATGAACGCCGGGCAAACAGCGCAAGCCAGATAAAGGATATAATGTCGGGCATACAGCCGCTAAACATAACCCCTCAAAACGTGTCGCGCATGATACAATCTTTTAAAAATGATTTTATGCAATCCGTGCAATCGGGATTATACGTAAAACACCTTCAAAACAGAAAAATCGTAGGAATTACCGATAATCATTTAACCGAAAAACACGGCAAAATGCGGCCCTTTAGGGATATTGAAAACCATGTCAAATACCTGCCGTTTGTAATCCCGCTTATTCAAAAATACGGTCATGTAAGCCATACGGGTGTAATGCCGGACGGCAGACGATATTACGAACTTACCGGCAAGGCGGTTATAGGCGGCAAGAAATATGCCGTATCTATCATTTTAAGCGATGATGATAATAATAAAGTTAATTTAGTATGCGTTTCATCGTTTGGATTTGCAAATAAAATGGTTAAGGCTATCGGGGGCGTATGGCATGACACCCCGGCGCTTTCCGTTCCAGCTCACGCTGGCGGTCGCTTGGGTCGTGGGGGCGCGTTCCCTTCCCCGGTCTCCAATAACCTTAAACCATCAGACCAATCATCGGTATTACCCCAAAGTCAAAAAAGACAATCGCGCCCGGCTACCGTTGTTACAAATAATATTATACCCCAAATCTGGGCAAAGTCAATAGCAGCATACCCCGATCTAAAGGTTTTTATCCAGAATATCACCCCCCAGAACCGGAAAGCCAAGTTTGCCAAGGCTATCCGGGCGGCAGCCGGGCGGCTGGGCGTACCGGTTTCTATTGAGCGGCACGGCAACGTGAAGCCCAATCATGCCGGAGAGCCGTACCTGTACCCCATACAGCAGGAACTTTCTGATTATTGGTCCGGGTATTATCAAGACATCCTAAAAACGATTTATGATACAGTGATCGCCGCCCTG
>JAITHW010000172.1 GCA_031279815.1 Treponema sp.
TCCGTAGCGGCGGGTGGGTGATAGGCGGTGTAAGCCTTTTTATTTGCATGGAGGTTTGTATGAGCGACAAGGAGAAGGTATGAAGGAAACGGTACAGGGTTTAGTGAACGCCTTTACGGACCTGGATAAGGTACGGGAACAGATGAACGCGGAACTGGTCAAGGCGGCAAACCAGGCATTGGGGGCGGATTTATTCATCAATGCTGATTTTTACCGGCATACGCAGGGGGTGGAAATCATTCTGAAGGCCAGAATCCCAGTGGAGAACCCTTTGGGGTTCTGGGATTGATTAGCGCTCTGGTTTCGGAAGCGGTTTTGCGAAAGCCCCTACCACGGCTCCGCAATCATCGCACTTAACCAGGTAGACCACCTGAAAGCCTTGTGGAATGGTGCCTCTTTGGGCATCGGCCATTGGCTGACAGGCGAAATTCTCGCCCGAACATTTCGGGCATTTGGCTGGTTTCATTGGTCCCTCCTTGCGGGATGAAAGATGTTTGGTACTTCGATTGTACCGCGTCGGGGGGCCTTTTTATAGGAGAAGGAAGGGTATGAGCGATGAGGAGGGGAATATGAAAAAACGGTTTACGGAATACGTGGGAGGGTATTATGAAAGGTTTTTGGTATCGGATGGGCGTGAGTATCAAAGAAACGGGCGAGATAATGGCGTATATCAGGGTTTTAGGCGTCCCGGTTCTGCGCCCGTTTTGCGGGCCGGTAATTGGCCTGGGGCTTGCGATAAGAGATTCGGTCAGTAATTGCCCCATAGGAAAATTGTAATGGCCAAAAGTGCAAAAACGGTTAAGAAAGGCGTAAATGATTTTTACGGCAAACTTGATGATTTTGTCGGCTGGATGGAAAGCAGCGGTATGATTGGCCGCTGGAAGCGGAGGAGGGAAGCGGCGGACCTTGACCGAAACCGCCGCCGCCTGAACCGGAAGGCCCTGGAAGCGATCCGGGGATAGGCACAGAAAGGCGGGTGGTTATGGAAAGGCGCGGCAGGGCGGAACTGATAGCCCAGGTAGCGGCATTGGCAAGCCAGGCAAATAAACTGCTTGCCATGCTTTTGGCGGACACGGGCGCGGACGGCGAACAAGCGCCTGACATCGCTCCTGCCGCCCCGGCTAAAAGCGGAAGGAAAGGCGGCGTAAATACGGAAAGGGAGACCTTGAAGATGGCCGACGCGGTAGCCTTTACCGGGTACTCAAGAGGCCATCTCTACCGGCTTGTTGAAAGCGGCGAATTACCGCGCCGGGGCAGAGAGAGAGGCCGCCTTTTTTTCAAGCGGAGCGAACTGGAGGAGTTAATGCTCCGCAAAAGCAGGCCGGCTAATGCTGAAATAGCCGATACCGCAACGGCAATCCTGAATGGGGAGGCCGCCAAGTGAACAGGTGTTTTACGCCCCGTGCGTTTAACATATTTTTCGGCCGCTGGGAGGTCTCTCCCAAATCGGCTTTCCAGCGGCCATTTTTTAAGGAGATCGTGATGAACATTTTTTTAATCGAGATCGGAAGGTATAGCCGCCGAGGCAACTTCGACAAGCTCTTCCAGAAAGTAGTTTCGGTTCCTGATGACTGCTACATGCCCGCCGTCAAGAGCTATTTTGAAGGGAAGTATGATGGCTTCAATGTGCGGATTTCCCATGTAGAGGAAGTTGCCGAGCTTTCCATACCCAATGGCGATACTCCGCAGAAAACCGAATTCTATCTTCATTTTGACGTGAAGTACACGGATCGGGAAAAGGAGCTATTCAGCGAATACCGGGATTTTATGGACAAGGCCAATGCAGCCCTCCGCTGGCTTCACGGTTCCATTGAAGATCGGTTTAAGTCCCTGTTCTATTCCGGCATCTGCAACCTCCGCCCCTTGGAACTGGAAACCAGCCGGTACGGTACTCACTGCCATAAATTCCCGATTGACGGCGCTCGTTTTGAGTCTGTGGCCAAGAATGCTGAAGAGGACTATACGCCGGAAAGGAATCCCGCCTCACCGGAAACGCCGCCAGAGGCCACTTCGGACGCGCCGCCGCGACAGGCGCATCTTTAGATTGAAATGGCCCAGGGATTGCCGGATGGCTCCGTTGGAACCGGCATGAAAGGGTCTTAGTAAATAGCGGTACGGCAATATAAGGGGAGGAGGAAAGCTAGCGCCTTCTCCGGCTAGATTCGGTAAACCCCGACGCCGCGCAAATCGGCAGTACCGCTTTAACGGACAAGGAAAGAATCAGGCTTGGTTCTCTCCGAATGTTCGGGGGATAGGAGAAAGAAGAGGCATGGGAAAGAAAACGGGAAGCAAAAAAGAAACGGCATTTGATCTGATTGAAAAATTTATGGATGAACTCATTATGAATGGCATCCAAAAAAAGAAGCCAAAAGCCATTCCATATGTCTGGAATGGAAGGAAGGGAAAGCATGGCGCTATTTAACGGAAAGGGACCGTATTTTTGTAAAAATTGTAATGGGGGTGAGGGCATCCACCGGGGAGATGATCTGGCGTGTCCGGCCAACGGTATAGATCAAACGGGAACGCATAATCCCAGATATATTGAGGGCACTCATTTTGCTCCTCAAGAATGGCAAAAGGACATTGAAAACGGCGCAGTCAAGGGAGAGAAAACCATATTTGATGAATACTTCACAGCCATATTGAATGGATGTGCAAGCGGAGTATTAGACATTAGAGATGCATATTTTCAGCGTCTTGTTATTGATTGTGGCCTAGTAGATTGGGCCTATAAATTAACTCTTGCAGCTCTGAAAAAGCGAAATGAATACATAAAATCTATAGCATTAGGAGGCAAGTAAAATTAATCATTTGAATAGTGTCATTATTGAGGGGAACATAACCAATGAGCCGGTAGTGAACGATACCGGTAATGGCGGGGTTGTTTGCAATTTTAAGATTGCCTCTGACAGGTTCTACAAAAAGAATGCCCAACTCGACAAGGAAGTCAGCTTTATTGAGATCCAAGCCTGGGGAAAACTGGCTGAAACCATAGGCAGATATGGACACAAGGGGCGCGGTGTCCGGGTTTCTGGCCGCCTGAAACAAGATAAATGGGAAGGCCAGGACGGCACGCCCAGATCGAAAATAATAATCATTGCGGAACATGTGGAATTAAGAAAAGAGGAAACCAGAGATGTTAAGGAGGAATCCGGTGAAGAGATCGAAGGCGCTGAATGAAATCAGACAGGCGGGATATGATGGCGATTCTAAAAAGGCTGCCCTGGTTGCGGCGCAAAACGGTATCGGCAAGGCCGCATACCATAAGGCTTTCCTGGATGGTCAAAAGTTGAAAGATTGGGGAAAGCCCAGGCCGGAGACAAAAGGATAAATTATGCTGGTTTTAATAATCGTCCTTATAGTGGCCGGCGTTATGCTATTGGGCTTGTATATTCACAACAATAAAAATCGTTGGAAGTTTTTCAGAAGGTGGAAATAAATGATCTTTAACGGTGCATTTCACCGGATTAAGATAAATAACTACGGAGGTGTTATGGATTACAAAGGAATCGAGCTTAATACCCTCAATCAGGGGGCCGTACTGGATCTTTTTGCGGTCGAGTGGCAAAAACTGCTTGACAACATCAATGATCCAAACACTAAGCCCGATGCGGTGCGTAAGGTGAAAATCGAGATCGCCGTAAAGCCCGCAAAGGACCGGAGGAACGCTGTAAGCAACGTTTCTGTAACTTCAAACCTTGCATCAATCATGCCCCATGAGGCGTCTATCGTTATCGGGGTGGAGAACGGCAAGGTCATGGCATACACATTTGATCCCAGGCAGCAGAACCTTGACTTTGACAAGGAAGGGGAAGATGCCGGCGCAAATGTTACGCCATTCAAGAGGGAGGCTTAATAAGCATGGATAGGACAGCAGTAGAGGCAATGGAAGCAATTGTCGGACGTTCTATGAAAATCGAAGTGGATGGTAAAATATTCGCAAGAGACGGAAGGGAAAGTTTCCAGCGGGTACTTTACGAACCGGAACCGGAAACAGTAACCATCCACACCCTGACCGGGCTTGTGGATTTTGTCAGGGCCAATGTGGACAAGCTGGACTTCAAAAAGCATCTTGCCGTTGTTAAATCACCGACAGAGGTGTTTCTGTTATCCGCGCTTTCCGGGGAAGGCCGCAAGCGGGATGAGATCATTCACATTGAAGTTGATGACAAAATGCGAAACTACACTTTTGGGCAGTATCAAGAGATTGAAGGATTCATCATATCCTTGACTTCCCTCTTTGAGGATTCGCCTGACCGGGAAAAAGTTATCAAATTCGTTTCAAGGGTACATGGCGGGACGGGATTCACGCTATCCGATGACGGCGTTTCACAGATCGCCGAAGTTTCCAAAGGTGTTTCTGGCGCCCTTACAGAAAATGAAACAGCGCCGAAGATCGTAAGCCTGAAGCCCTTCCGTACTTTCCGTGATATTGACCAACCGGAAAGTTCTTTCCTGCTCCGTCTGAAACTCGTTGATGAAGAGAGAAAAATCGTTGGGGCTTGCCTCTATGAAGCCGATGGGGGCCGGTGGAGGAACGCGGCTATTAAAGGCATCCAGGAATTCCTGGAGAAAAACCTTGCCAAAGAAGAGATCACGGTGATCGCTTAAAGTGGATTGCCCTCCCGTATATTCTATTCCTGAAATATGGATTGTAGGTGGGAAGCCTTCACGGGGTGAGAGCCGCAGGGCATTAAACAGGCGGACAGTTAGCAACCGACAAGCGATAATGGTTGATGGTGGGATCGTGGTGTACTGGTGTAACGCTAAGAGATCAGATTTAGTTTTAATCTGACTAAATGAGGGGCAGGTTCAATCCCTGTCGATCCCATCCGTGTTACGGAAACAAAAAATTATGGAAAGGAGAAGAGAATGATTTATGATGCGGTTTTAGAACATACCACACATATTCCAACGGAGGGTATGGAAAACAGTGAATGGCTGGAAAGGCGGCGTTCCTTTATCGGCGGTTCCGATACCGGGGCCGTGATGGGCCTTTCGCGCTATGGCAGCCCGTTGACGGTTTATCTGGAGAAAAAGGGCATGGCGCAGATTGAAGAAAATGATGCCATGCTCCGTGGTTCCATAATGGAACCGTACATCCGGCAATTGACCCAAAAAGAATTCCCCAATATGGAGATCGAAGAGGCGGCCTTTATCTTTCAGAGCAAGGTAAATCTGTTTATGGGCGCGAATGTGGACGGGTTTATTTTCATTGACGCGGAACAGCAAAAGGAACTTCCTTTATCGGCGGATCATATCACAAACAAGTGCATTGGCCTGGGCATCCATGAGATCAAAACTTCCCAGGATGGATACGGCTTCAGTGAAGATGAAATCCCGGATGCTTACTATGCGCAGGTTCAACACTATTTAGCGGTGTTGGATCTTCCTTGGGCAATCCTTACGGTTTATATCATATCCAAAAATAAAATCCGCCACTATCCCATCATGCGGGATGATACATTCATTACCCGTCTGATAGCAGCCGAAAAAGACTTTTATGACAATTACCTGGTTCCCGGTGTTATGCCGGCAGCAATGGGCCTTGATGCTGAAGAGGACCTTATTACCGGAATGTTCCAGGGCGGCCAGAGCACCCTTGTCCTGGGTGACGCCGAAAAAAGGCTGTGCGCGGATTATGTGGAATTTAAGGCTTCCATTAAAGTTATGGAAGAGAAAACCAAGGCCATAGCCAACGACCTTAAAGCCCTTCTCATCCAAAAGGCGCAGCCGGGCCAGGAAATGAAAATTTCCGCCATTGCCGGTTCATACTCTATATCTTGGTCCCGTTATAATATGACCAGGCTTGATACGGAGGCCATTAAAAAGGCCGGGCTTTATGAACAGTACAGCAAAAAGTCTGAAACTGGACGTTTTTCAATTTCCGAAAAGGCGTCATAAATGCCAAAAATCGGAATTGGGGAGCTTTTAAGAAGAGTTGATGCGGTCTTTGAGATTGCCCATCTCTTGAACAAAGCCGGATATGACAGCCAGCTTATCCAAAAGACCCTAATTGATCCTCTTATAAATGCGGTTAATGTCCGCATCGAATATGGCGCAATGTCAGAGGAGGGAGAATGAAGATTAATATTTGCGGTTATGAAGTTCTTATTGATGATGAGGACTATGAACGAGTATGCGTAATTAAATGGCGGCGTACTTCTGCCGGCCCATATTTTGGAACAGGAAAAAGAATCAATGGCAAATACAAGATAGTATGGCTCCACCGATTTATCATTGATGCGCCGGAAGGCTTTGAAGTTGACCATATAAACCTGGACACATTGGATAACCGCAAAGCAAATTTGCGGGTTTGTACAAGAGCGCAGAATATGCACAACAGATCGAAGTACAA
>JAITHW010000178.1 GCA_031279815.1 Treponema sp.
TCCGGATTATTATAATACGGTTTAGTTCCCATGTGCATGGGTCCTACTTCAATGATGAACGGTACTTCATCAAGTTCCTCTAGCCGCCAATTCGCTTCAATCAGCTTTTTCTTGGTTTCAATAGTAAGTTTTTCACTCATGGTATTCCCCTTTTACTCATATAAGAGTAACATACTAGCCTACCACTGTCAATGGAGCGGGATAGCAAAAAAGGTAAAAAGCGTGGTATAGTAGAATACATGAAATATGTTATTTTATAATAGCACAAGATTGAGCTATGTACAAGGATCCTTAGCGGAGAGGACGCCACAAGGATCCGTTCTCTCAAGCCGATCCGGAAGCTGAGTTCCGGGCAAGGATAGACAGTGCAAAGCGCCCTGGGGCGTATATATAACTTTATTTTTACAAGGAGACGATGACTATGTCGAAAATTCAGGAAATTGCTCAGGCAGTCCAAGCGGGAAAAATCAAGATTGTGGGCGGTTTGGTAGAAGAGGCTTTAGCGGAAGGGCTTGATCCGGTTCAGATTTTGAATGAAAGTATGATCGGTACCATGGCAATTGTCGGGAACAAGTTCCAGCGCTCGGAAATTTTTGTACCGGAGATGCTGATTGCCGCAAAAGCCATGAAAAAAGGCGTAGAGGTGTTAAAGCCTCGCCTTGCCGGAGAAGCCGGTATCAGTCTGGGTAAATGCATTATCGGCACGGTTGCCGGAGATATGCACGATATCGGCAAGAATCTGGTGGCTATGATGATCGAAAGCACGGGTTTTGAGGTTATCGACTTAGGGGTTGATGTTTCGCCGGACCAATTCATAGGCGCCTTACAAAGCAATCCCGATACCAAGATTCTCGCGCTTTCGGCACTGCTGACCACCACCATGCCGGCAATGAAGCGGTCGATTGAGGCGGTTAAAGGCGCGGGTTTGATGCACTTTAAAATTATCGTCGGAGGAGCGCCTGTCACCCAGGAGTATGCAAATCAGATCGGCGCGGACGGCTATTCCCCGGATGCAGCCAGCGCCGCAGCCCTGGCTAAACAATTGATCGCCTAACCTATTTACGGCGTGTGGACAGTTGCCGAAAAGTTATGCAAAACTTCAAGCCGCTGTCCGCATAAACACGTATGTTGGTGACGCAAAGCTCAAATCCTAAGCCGCCCTTCCTGGTGATACGCCTCGGAGCGCAGGGTTTTGACAGATTCGTCCATAAGATAGTCGTCAAAGGGCATCATCCGGTCAATGATACCCCCGGGGAGTATCTCCACTATGCGGTTTGCCACAGAATTGACGAATTGGTGATCCCGGGAGTTAAATAGCACCACCCCCTTAAAAGCAAGCAACCCGTCGTTGAGGGCGGTTATGGCTTCCAGGTCAAGGTGATTGGTCGGCTCGTCCAGAATCAGCACGTTGGCCCCGGAAAGCATCATCCGGGCAAGCATACAGCGCACTTTCTCCCCGCCGGACAGTACGTTCACGGGTTTGAGCGCTTCGTCTCCGGAAAAAAGCATCCGCCCCAGAAAGCTGCGCACATAAGTATCGTCTTGATCCGGCGAATACTGCTTGAGCCAATCGGTAATCGAAAGATCCGAATTAAACCAGAGGGCGTTCTCTTTAGGGAAATAAGAGAATGTGGCGGTCTGTCCCCAGGCAAACTCTCCATAGGAAGGCTTCTGTTCCCCGGCGATAAGGTCGAAGAGCGCGGATTTTGCCTGATGTTCGGTACCGACAAACGCAATCTTATCCCCTTTGTTTACCCTGATGGTAAAGCGGTTCAGTATATCCGCTCCGTCTGAGGAAAATGAAAGATCCTCCGTTTTCAGTACGTTATTCCCAATTTCCCGATCCGGCTTGAAACCCACATAGGGGAATTTCCTGCTCGTAATCGTGATATTTTCCAAGTCCAGCTTTTCCAGCACCTTCTTGCGGCTCGTGGCTTGGCGGCTTTTGGCGGCATTGGAAGCGAAACGCTGGATAAATTCTTTGAGTTCCCTGGCTTTCTCTTCCCGCTTTTTAAGCTGATCCCTGGCTTGCCTCTGGAGCATCTGGCTCATCTGATACCAGAAATCGTAGTTTCCCGAATAGGCGGCGATCTTCCCAAAGTCAATATCGCAGATCTGGGTGCATACCGCATTGAGAAAATGCCTGTCGTGGGAAACCACGATCACCGTATTGGGGAACTCGATGAGGAAATCCTCAAGCCAGGCAATGGATTCCAGATCAAGGCCGTTGGTCGGCTCATCGAGCAGCAGTATATCGGGGTTTCCAAAGAGGGCTTGGGCCAATAAGACCCGGACTTTCTTGGATTCATCCAGTTCGGACATCACCCTGTCATGATCCGCTTCCTCAAGTCCAAGTCCGGAAAGAATCTGACCGGCTTGGGCTTCTGCTTCCCAGCCTCCTAATTCCGCAAAATCCGCTTCCAGTTCACTGACCCGTATGCCGTCTGCTTCGGAAAAATCGTCTTTAGCGTAGATTGCTTCCCGTTCTTTTTGAACCGTATAGAGTTTCGGATACCCCATGATCACCGTCTCAAGCACTCCGAACTCCTCAAAGGCAAAGTGATCCTGCTTCAGCACCGCAATCCGCTCACCGGAACTAACGGAAATCTCGCCGCGGTCATGTTCTATTTCACCGGCGAGAATCTTCAGGAACGTCGATTTTCCCGCGCCGTTGGCTCCTATAATTCCATAACAGTTGCCTGGAGTGAATTTGAGATTCACATCCTTAAAAAGAATTCGCTCCCCATAACTGAGGCTCACATCGGTAATAGTAATCACTGCTTAATCCTTCTTAAATAAACCGAAAATCCGGCTAAGAATGCTTTTTTTAACCGGCGCCCCAGGGGATCCTTCAAGACCCGCGGTTTCCCGGGGCTTAGGCGCTTCGATTACCGGCGCATCAGGGGCCTTGGGGATGGGAGTATCCTCGACCGAAGTTTTGTGAGGTTTTACCCGCTGGGGGGAACCGCTTTTTTCCCCGCTCCCCCTGCCCTGTCTATCCGGTTTGTTCCGTTCCTTCCGGCGGTATACGGATTCGACGCCGCCCGCTTCATGGGCGGGGTAGGTTCTCGATTTATTCAATGTTTTTCGGCTTCCGTACTTTTGTTTATAATAAGCCATTCGTTCTTCAAAAGATAAGAGGGAAAGGTCTTGATCCCCCATATCAGGTTTTCTCCACTTCACTTCACCGCTTTTCTGGGACGACTGCCGGTTTTCATTATTCCGGTGTTCCCCTTTCCCCCGGGGAACCCTCCTGTCATGGCTGCCGCGCCGGACGTTTCGTTCTCCGGTATGGCGTTTCCCCTCCCGATCTTCTGCGGTTCTATATCCCCGCTTTTGACTGGAGGGCTCTTGGCGATCCTCATACAAATCCGTCTGTATCCGCATACCTTCACTCTTATCTTGAGCATAGAGATCCTCCCCGGCTATTTCCGAGGGAATCTTCTTGCCGATATATTTTTCAATAGCCGGCAGTTCATACACATCCTGTTCGCTCACAAGGGTGACCGCTTTGCCGGTTTTGCCCGCCCGGGCGGTCCGTCCGATACGATGCACATAGTTTTCCGATTCTGTGGGAAGGTCATAATTTACCACCAATCCAAGCCCTTCTATATCGAGCCCTCTGGCGGCCACATCGGTAGCCACCAGATACCGGATGGTCCCGGCCTTAATATCATCAATGATCTTGAGCCTTTTGGACTGGGGCAGGTCTCCGATGATGAACTCGCACTCATACTTATTTATCCGCAGCCGTTTGGCAACAATTTCTGTATACCGCTTCGTATTGCAGAAAATGATGGCGCTTTCAGGCTGCTCCCGTTCAAAAATCCCAAGGAGGAGCTTCATCTTGTCGTTCGACGGTACATGGTAAATACGCTGCTCCACCTCGTCAACAGTAACGGTTTCAGGAGCGATTTCTATTTCAAGAGGGGACTTGGTATACTCCCAGGCGAGGTTTTTAACCCATGCATTGAGGGTCGCGCTGAACAGCATGGTTTGCCGGCGGTCCGCCGGAGGAACCACCTTAATAAGTTTTCGTAAATCAGGGTAAAACCCCATATCGAACATCCGATCCGCCTCATCAAGCACGAGGAAGGCGATTTCCATGAGATTCATAACACCGGACTGATTCAAGTCAAGAACCCGGCCGGGCGTTCCCACAAGGATCTGTACATTATCCCGGAGCATCTGCTGCTGTTGGGTATAGCCGACTCCACCGTAAAAACTGCCCACCCTGAAGGGCAGATATTTTCCCAACAGCTTCGCCTCCTCCTCAACCTGAACCGCTAATTCTCTGGTAGGCACCATGATAATCGCCTTTTTTCCGCTTAAAAGCGGCTCGGTGAGGAGACGTTGAAAGATAACGATTAAAAATGCGGCGGTTTTCCCGGTTCCGGTTTGGGATTGGACATAGAGATCTTGGCCTCCAAATGCGTTGGTGAGGACTTGTGCCTGTACCGGCATACAGGTGGTATATTCCGCATCAGCGATACCCCGTTGGAGGTCGGGGTGTAAGTTTAATTCTTTAAATTCCATATTATACTTGTATTTATATAGTATTTTGAGATGAATGAACAGAGGGAAGGGAAGAATACCGGGGCCTTCAATATTGTTAAAGGCTTCGGTATACTTTAGTATAATAAGAAGTGAGGAAGGCGTATTGAAAATAATCCGTTGTCCGTGGTGTCTTGGGGACGAGATATATGTGAAATACCATGATGAGGAATGGGGGAATCCGGTTACCGATGATCGGAAACTCTTTGAGGCTCTGATTCTGGACGGCGCTCAGGCAGGGCTTTCGTGGATTACTATTTTAAAACGCCGGCAGTCCTACCGGGAGGCATTCGACGGCATGGACCCGGAAAAGATGGCCCGGTATGGGGAATCGGATATTGCCCGGCTTATGGCGGATCCGGGAATTATCCGCAATAAACGGAAGATCCTCTCGGCTATCGGGAACGCGCGAAGCTACCTCGCCATGACGGAAGGCCCCGGCTCCTTTTCCCGGTGGTTTTGGGATTGGGTGGACGGGGAACCGGTTATCAACCGCTACAAAACCATGGAGGAAATCCCTGCGTCCACCCAACTTTCGGAGCGGATATCCAAAGAACTGAAAAAACAGGGGTTTTCCTTTGTGGGACCCACCATAATCTATGCCTTCATGCAGGCGGCAGGGCTGGTGAACGACCATCTGGCGGACTGTTTCCGGCATCCTGCAACGGCGGGTCATGGGACATAAAAACCCGGCATTTTCTTCTTGACCGGGTTAAAAACTGTGATATGATTATTAATTAAGAGCTTTTAACTATTTTTTGAGGAGCAAAGATGAAAAGCAGAATACCCTCAAAGGGTTTGTTCGGTCTTGTGCTGTTTATGGGTATGATCCTTACCGGCTGCGAGGATATATACCGGGAATCCTCCGCAAATGTAAATATTGCGGTTAAGAACGAAACCGGAAGGAATGTGACGGATATCTCCTTAACCGGTTCCGGTGGAACGGTTTACCGGTTGTCCGCGGACGGCACATTTGAAATCGGACAGGGCCGTTATTGCGGATGTACCATAAACGCGGATTACACTTATGCGCTTTGCTGGGTTGATGGCAATAATCAATACTATGCCAAGAGCGGAGGAGTATGCGGTTATGGGAGAAACAATGTTAATAACTTTTCGTTTCAAGCCGGTGAAAGTAAAACAATAATACTTAAACCGGAAAATAAATGGGAAATACAAAACGGCATAGGGCAATGAACCCGCTCAAGGTTCGGCTCTTAGTACATCCGTATGGACTAAGGTCTATGCGTACCAAGCCCGGATACGCCTGCACTTCGGCGGGGTACACCTATTTTATGGTTGTCTTTCAATGCCGAAGAAAAAACAAGATTCCCAAGAAAACCCCTGTGAACCCTGTGCCTCAAGTGAGAGATTATACGAAACCAAGTTTCTCACGGAGGCACGGAGTTCACAGAGAAGGCGCTCTACTGCCCAGCGAAAAACAGGGTTGACCGGATAAAAAATCTGATAAAATCAAAATATGGAACTTACTATTCCTGAAAAATATTGGAAAGACATTGAAATTGCTACAAAGTTACGGCTAAATCAAATCTGAAGAACGAAAGAGGAAGGGTATAGAAGTTGACACTCCCCCCGCCTAAAGGCGGGGGATTCTTGCTTCAACGATAACTGCCAGGGGTATAGCTTGGTTTTCGCAAAAACTCCCTTTAGGGAGCTTTTACGGCGGTTCCAACTACTACCGGTAGTAGCACTACCCGTACTAGTCATGCTCCCCGGCCTTACTGTATCTCCACAAGCGTAGATTCCCGTGTGTCCCACGGTACGTTTATAAATTATCATAGGGAGAATAGATATGACAAGCCGTCAACTAAAAAATCCTTACGGATTTTTTGCGCC
>JAITHW010000182.1 GCA_031279815.1 Treponema sp.
GGCGCAAAAAATCCGTAAGGATTTTTTAGTTGACGGCTTGTCATATCTATTCTCCCTATGATAATTTATAAACGTACCGTGGGACACACGGGAATCTACGCTTGTGGAGATACAGTAAGACCGGGGAGCATGACTACTACTGATAGTAGTTGGAACCACCGTAAAAGCTCCCTAAAGGGAGTTTTTGCGAAAACCAAGCTATACCCCTGGCAGTTATCGTTGAAGCAAGAATCCCCCGCCTTTAGGCGTGGGGAGTGTCAATCCCTATTCCCTATTCCCTATTCCCTATTATATACTGTCCTCACATCCGAAACAGGTTGTCGCCGGCAGCCTAGGGGCGGGTTATCACTATCGAGGAGTTATATATGCCGGAGTTAACCGAGTATCAGGGAAAAGCAACTATGGAAAAAATCACGTCCCTCGCCAAGCGGCGTGGTTTTGTGTTTCAATCGTCGGAGATTTACGGGGGCCAAAGCGGCGCCTGGGATTATGGACCCTTGGGCATAGAATTGAAAAACCGTATCGCCGGGAATTGGTGGAAGGAAATGACCCGGCTTCACGATGATATTGCGGGTCTGGACGCGGCTATCCTAATGCACCCCCGGACATGGGAAGCTTCGGGTCATGTGGAGAATTTTACAGATCCTTTGGCGGACTGCAAAAAATGCAAGTCCCGGTTCCGGGCGGATCAGATTCCCCAAGAGCATCTTGACGCCAAAAAGTGTCCCGAATGCGGGGGAGAACTGACGGATACCCGGAAGTTCAACCTCATGTTCAAGACGCATATCGGCCCTGTGGAGGATGGGGCTAATACCGTCTATCTTCGCCCTGAAACCGCTCAGGGGATCTATGTAAATTATAAGAACATTATCCAATCCAACCGGATGAAGGTTCCTTTTGGAATCGCTCAAATAGGCAAGGCTTTCAGGAATGAAATTGTTACCAAGAACTTTATCTTCCGCACCTGTGAGTTCGAGCAGATGGAGATGCAGTACTTCGTAAAGCCCGGTACCGATGAAGAATGGTTCACGCGGTGGAAAGAGCGGCGCTGGGCCTACTATGAGAAGCTGGGGGTCAAGACGGATCATCTCCGGTGGCATCGGCACGGGCCGGATGAGCTGGCTCACTACGCCAAGGACGCCTATGATATCGAATATCTCTTTCCTATGGGCTGGAAGGAACTGGAAGGTATCCACAACCGGTCGAATTATGACCTCCGCCGCCACAGCGAATACTCAGGGAAAGACCTTCAGTATATCGATCAGGACAACAACAACGAGCGGTATATTCCTTTTATCATCGAGACTTCCGCCGGACTGACCAGAACGCTCCTGATGCTCCTCTGCGATGCCTACGATGAAGAGAAGGTGGCGGATAAGGGCAACGAAGACGACTGGCGGACGGTGCTGCGGTTCCACCCTAATCTGGCGCCGGTTACGGCGGCGGTCCTGCCTCTGATGAAGAAGGACGGTCTTGCGGAGCTTGCTCAGGACATCAGGAATGAACTGAAAGAGGATTTTTCTACTGACTATGATCAGGCCGGCGCCATCGGCCGGCGCTACCGGCGGCAGGATGAGGCGGGAACCCCGTTCTGTATTACCGTGGACTATGAATCCAAGGATAACCATACGGTAACTCTCCGTTTCCGGGATTCCATGGAACAGATCAGAGTAAACCGTGCGGAATTGGCGCAGCGGCTACGGCAGGAGATCAAAACATACAAAAGAGGGAACAAGTAAAGAGACCCAGGCCGCCGCGTTTAAGGCCCTTGGGGCCGGAGTTCCGTACCTGCCGGGGCCCGTCCTTGGGGTTCTGCAAAGATATCCCTTGGCCTTGCCCTAGAGACGGTAAAGGTTCTAGTATAGTTATATGAACAGTACACCTCAACAAATACGGAATACCAAGCTGGGACCCCAGGTAGTACAAGCCCTCAAGTCCCGTTTTTTCGATGCCTGGTATTTTGATGAACGAGGGGAAGCCATAACGAAGGTTCTTTCCCTTATTCCCAAGACAGATACGGTTTCCTGGGGCGGTTCCATGACGGTTACCGCCTTAGGAATACAAGAACGGCTTGTTACCCAGGGGGTCCGGGTCATCGACCGGGATCAGGCGCCTACCAAGGAGGAACGGCAGGAGCGTATGCGGCAAGCCCTCCTGTGCGATACCTTTTTGACCAGCAGCAACGCCATAAGCGAAGACGGTCACCTGGTGAACATCGACGGGATGGGCAATCGCGTCGCCGCGATGCTCTATGGCCCTAAACAGGTTATTGTGATCGCGGGGATGAACAAGGCGGTAAAGACCCTTGAGGATGCCCTGACCAGGGCGCGGACTATTGCCGCTCCCCTCAATATACAGCGGTTTCCCGATTTAAAGACCCCTTGCACTCAAACCGGAGGCTGCGGAAACTGCCGCTCTTCTGACTCGGTCTGCTCTTATATCGTTATCACCCGGCTCTGTAAACCCGCGGGCCGGATAAAGGTTATTCTGATAGGCGAGGACCTGGGGTTGTAAGAACAGGAGGCAACGGGAACCGGGAAGGCGGTATCCTTGCCTTCCCGGTTATGCAGCCCTTACCTTTTCTCGATTTGGATCATCCGCTTTTGAGCTTCCGGACGCTTTTTGATTTCCAGGCTCAGGAGGCCGTTCTTGAAACCCGCGGCGATCTGTTCGGGATCGGCGTTTTCCGGCAGCTTAAAGGAGCGGCTGAAAGAAGCCCTTCGCCGTTCCCGCATAACATAGGCGCTTTCTTTCTTTTCGGTCTCAGGCTTTTCAGAAATTTCCTTTGAGGGATATTCTTCCTTTTTGGATTCGATGGTCAGAGTACCGCCGTCTACATGGATTTGAATGCTCTTTTCATCATAGCCGGGAAGTTCTGCTTCCAGGATATAAGCGTTGCTGTTTTCCTGAATATCCACCGCAGGCAGGCGGACGAACATCCTTGCCGCAGGCGCCGGCAGGGATTCACCGAAGAATGACTCCATGTACCGGTCTAGGTCATGGAACGCATTTTCAAGGACAGCAGGACGATACAAAGTTACCGCTTTCATAGTATATCTCCTAAAAATTAAAATAGATTTGTTCGATGCCGGTAATCTCCGGTTCGGCTCCCCTTGGGACTGCCGAATTTTGGTATTCCGCATCAACACTTATATACAAGCATGATCCGTGCCAAATGATACAAAATACGCATTTTTTTCTATATCGCTTATGAAACAATAATTCTATATAATATAAAAAAATAATTCACATAAACTTCGCGCTATATGGGGTCTTACCGGCAGGGTCTTGTGATCCGTTCATATAATCCGCTACATTCAATGTATCATTATGCTATATATGTATTATTTTAGTATTATTAATGTATCTTTTTGATACAATTCTATGTATATTGGACTGCTTTAGGGTACGGATATCTTTGATACGGCCTCTTCTAACCGCCTCATTGGATCTCCCTTTGGGGTCAGGGTTTTCGCTAAAGCGATAAACCGCGGCAGATCTTGACCGGAACGATCATAGAGGTCTTTCAGGTAGCCGCCGCCTGAGTAATAGAGGCGGAAGAGTTCAAGATACGCGTTGTTTACCGGCAAACGGGAAAAGCCCCGATAGCTATCACTCCGGAACAGGGTTCCATAGTTTGTATCAAATCGGCTTTGAGCGGCCTGGATTATGAGGCGCTTATGTTGCAGTTTTTCTTCCCTGTCCAGATCGCGGGCATACAAAGCATCCAGTGCTTGGATTAACTCCTGCATAAAGGCGGCATAGGCGGCGCCGTCCGCTTGGGAATCCGCCATTTCCCTATATTCCTCGGAATCAAGGCCGAAGTTTTTTTCTATGTAGAGCCGGGAACCTTCACTGCCGACAAATTCCGCTAACGCTTCATTGAACTGAGACCGCCCTTTCAGGTATATTGTGGCGTGAAGGGTTTCATGGATGATCAGGTCCGCAAGACGATACACCGGGTAGTCCCGCATATAAGAGTAAAGGGGATCGGAAAACCAGCCCAAGGTGCTAAAGGCGTCAACCTGCCGAATCCAGACATCCAGACCTTGTTTTTTGAGCTTTTCCCCTTCCCGCCGGGCATCCTTCGGATTGAAAAACCCCTTGTAAGGGACCGCACCCACCACAGGAAACCACCACTCATGGCGGGTAAAAGAGTCCTGCGCGGCCGCGGAAACCACCGCCGCAAGGTAGTCCCGGTCAATAGCCGCATAACGGGTATAATTGGCGCTTTCTTTAAGACCCAGTTCCTCAATGGCAAACCGGCGTATATCCAGTATCCGTTCTACGAATTCGCGGTTTTCCGTCTCCGGCCCGGAAGACCCCTCGGGAGGAATCAGCAGCGATTCAAGGGGAACCGCCTTATGCAGATACCCCAGCATAGTGACCCCCTGGGTCAGGGTGTAGCAGCCGGAACAGAAGATCAACAGGACCGGCAACATGAACCCTGCGGCCAATACCGGCAGGTAAGAGCATACAAAAGTAGAAAGGGCTTTCATTTCGGTCAGTATATCCGGAAGAGGTACGGTTAATCCAGGTATTCCCGCCGAATTATCCCTTGATACCGACCTATATATGCTCCAGAAAGCTGTTGATTCAGTTTTGAAAAATATATATTTATGAATCGGGATAATTTGAAAACAAGAGGGTATTATGAGGAAATATCTTAAAAATCAGCTCATCATATTGTTGTTTTTGTATCCGCAGTTATCGTAGCGGTTGTCTTTCTACTATACCGGACGGATCACGGAGTCTGCGGTCAATTTTTAGTGTATAACATTGATGAACGCTTACAAGGGCATAGCCGCGCCGCAGTCGCTCTGGTTACCGCGGAGGAGCTGCCTCTCTGAATACCCCCTGAAGTATAAAACCGGCGGCAGACGCATCTCGAAAGCGTCCCGGTACCGCTGGACACTGACGGTGTGGTATTAAAACTGTGGCCCTGGATAAACCAAAAAGATACGCTGTTGACCGGCGTACTGGCCGCTTCCGGCGCGAAGCAAGTAATTAAGTACGACGACAAAGGGAATCCGTCGGTAATGACGCGCATACCTAAGTTTAACCTGGAGGATATTGACACATCACCGGGTAACGGTCCCCACCCGGCGTTTATCGTGAGCGGGGAGGTAAAAAATGAAATCCTTATCGGGACGTACCCCGCGGTAATTGACGGGGGCGCGCCCGCTCTATCCCCGGACAGACCCCTGCGGTAAACATTAATTTAGACAACGCCAAAGCCGCTTGTGTTGCCAAGGGGACAGGCTGGCGCCTACCCCGAACTGCGGGGAAAATATGCGAGCGGTCAGGGGAAGTTTTGAAATTCGCCATTCCCATTATGGAAGGCGATCAGAAGAAGCGAGCCCAGCATTATAAGAATCCCGGTCTTGCGCCGGATGATACCCTGGATGAATGCATACGAAATAACCTGAAGGCGCCGGGGAATTGCAAACTGGTGAAACCGTGAGGGTGAAACAGATGTCTATTGTGATGATGCGTAGCTAGTGGTTTGAACAATTTTATCTATAAGGAGTATAGGTTATGATTAGTTTTTGCAAAGAAGGCGCAGGCCGGGTGTTTGGTGATCAACCTTGAACGAAGGGGATCTATTGCTGGAAAGTATCAAGATGGAGCTTGAAAAATTCGGTATCCGGGATGCGTATTACCGGCGCCATTGGGTCTCTTTCCGAGAATAACTGCGATGTACCGGACACCGCAGCTTCGTACCAACATAATTGTTATCAAGGTTGCTATGCCGGCAAGCCGTCCTCGATAGACCTCTCAAGCCGCTTATGAACCGGTACCCATAGTCTTTACCGCAGTAATTTTGTCTCTTATTGCGTTTTTTCCATAATCAACACACATTATCTCAGATCCCCGGTCCGGATAGTATCCATATCATCAAAGGTCTGGTTTTCTCCGGCCATAGCCCAGATAAAGGTATACGCTCCGGTTCCTACTCCGGAATGAATCGACCAGGAAGGAGAAATCACCGCCTGCTCATTCCGCATGGCCAGGTGCCTGGTTTCTCCGGGCTGTCCGTGAAGGTGGAATACCACGGTTTCGGGTTTCATATCGAAATAGAAATAGACTTCCATACGCCGTTCATGGGTATGACAGGGCATGG
Source organism: Treponema sp. (assembly GCA_031279815.1). Classification (GTDB taxonomy): domain Bacteria; phylum Spirochaetota; class Spirochaetia; order Treponematales; family Breznakiellaceae; genus JAITHW01. The sequence continues at coordinate 6,125 of JAITHW010000182.1, forward strand.
TGTTCCACACGGAGCCTTCTTCCAGAACCGTCATGCCCATCACGAGCTGACAGCTTTGACAAACCGCAGGATGCACATATTGATAGATGGTACGGACATTCACGGAGGCCGCTTCTCCGAGCTTCCGGGGATTAGCTTTCTCAATGGGAATGAAAACCGTAGGATAAGAAGTATGAGCCGGCGCACTGGCCAGGTAAAACCTCGGAGGCTTGTTTTTATCCGCCAGGGCGAACGCAACTTCTTTCACCCCTTTTCCAATATAAAGACCGTCACCCTTTTTCATGGGGTATTCGGTCCCATCCGCGTGGATGCTTCCGGCTCCCGCGATACAGATGATCCCCAGCTCCCGCCGATCCAGAAACACAGCGCTCCCAAAGTCCTTTCCGCCCTCCAGCCGCAGGTTCTTGGCAACCGGCGCCGCGCCGCCGAACACCACCCGATCCGCATGGGTGTACCCCAGAACGATTTCATCGGGGACAAAAACCGTTTCAAATAAAAAATGATCCCGCAGGGTTTTAGTATCATAACCTTTCACATCTTCGGGATGTTCTCCATACCGTATATCCAGTTGCATACTTATATCTCCGTTAAGTGTGGATAAAATAGTATAACATACATAACCGTTACAAGTCTATGAATTTCAATTCTGATCCGCGGGACAAAGCTATAGGTTCAATGTTTTCAGGGGCGGATACATCCCCTGAAACTTGTAACAGGTCAAAAACTGACCGCGGTAATTCCCTCGACCGTATAGGAAATTTTCTCATTATTGATGGAGAAATCAAACCGTTCTCCCAAAATCTTATTAAGAATGGTTCCTCCAAAGGGGGAAAGATAGGAAATAACCCTGTTTTCAGGGTCCGATTCCCAAGGCCCAAGGATGGTATACTCTTCCTGGGCGCCGTTTGCGCCGTTTAACAGTGTAACCTTGGTGCCGAAGGACGCTCGTCCGATGTTCACCGTCCGGGGATCAAAGAGCTGGGCCCGTTCAATCTCATCTTTGAGCCTTGCCACGGTTGCATTGAGGATCTCCTGCTTCTCCTTAGCCGCCTTATACTCGGCGTTCTCCCGCAGGTCTCCCAGGGACAGGGCAAAGGCAATTTCTTTAGAATTGGCAGGAACTTCTTCTTCCATGATATGGGCAAGCTGACGCTGCTTTTCTTCGTACTTGGCTGCGGTAACCATAAGCCCTCTTGTGGTAACGGTCTTTTCCATATCCCCGAAGAACTTGAAATCCGGGTATTTATCCAGAATACGGCTGCGAAGGTTGAGTTTATCCGTGGGGTCTAAGTCCTTCACATCATTGATGAAGGTATAGAGCCGAATGATGGCATCGTGATCCGCGGCGTCAATATAGGAATTCAAAATCCCCTCTTTAAACAAGATGGTATAGACCTGTTTGTTGACCTTCCGGTTCTCTGAAGTATCCCGGTGGTTTTCAATTTCCCGGTAGGTGATATCCAGAATATGGATCAGGGTGATGAGCTGTTTCCCAAAGGGGATCTCCGCCTTTTGAAACCAAATCTCGTCTTTGCTGTTTTTAAAGAGCCACACCGCCGCTTCCCGGTAATCCCGGTAATTTTCAAAACAGTGGATGGTCATGGCGACCAGTTTATTTTCATGTTTTTCATTTTTAAGATTGACGATCATAGAATTAAACAGCGCGTAGGGAAAGAGCTTCACATACGCATCGGCCCATCCGGGAACAAAGAGTTTAATATGATGGAGCAACTCTTCCCGCAGTTTGGTATCCTTGAGATTGGAAAATACCGCGGGGACATCATCAATGCCTTCAAAAAGTTCAAGAAAACCGAGTTCCGGCGCCGGCCCCAGATGGGGATACTGGCCGATCAGGTCCTTCACCAGCAGGTAAGACGCGATCACCTGTTCATTAACCTGATTGTATGACCGCAGGTATCCTGCAAAATAGGCGAACATTTCAGTGAAATATTCCGAATCCAATTCCACATTTTTTTGGGATATATAGTTCCGTATGGTTACAACCCGCTCAAAAAAATTCCGCTGGGCTTTGAATTCGTTAAAGAGCTTTTCTTCAATGCTGATAGGCCGTTCCCGGACCGTAAAAATGTCGATGTTTTCAGGGCTTACACCAAAAGATGGATCCGACTTGAGGATCTCTCTGGCCCTGGTGCTCCAGGTGGTCCACTCTCCAACAGAAAGTACCGCAGGCACGAATTCCGCCTTGATCCGCTTGAGATCGCAGGCATTATCAAAGCTCTTGATCACGGTTTTTAAAGCCCAGGGATAGTTGTTCTTAATCCGCTCATAGAGCTTCTCTTTTTTCCAGGTTGCTTTCAAAACCCAGATATGATCCCTGGAAAGGGTTTGCAGGGCGTTGACCGCCATTTTCAGAGACATGGCGTGTCCCCGGCGTTTGGCGAAATCAATAACAATATCGTCGCCCTGGACATCGGCAATCCGTCCGACCCCCCAGGTCCGGTGGTACACGAAGTTCCCCTTATCAAAGGCGATATGCTTCTCAAAATCCGTGATGGCTTCGTGGATATTCCGCCAGTTTTGGGCAAGATTGGAGACCCGGATATACTCCTCCAGTTGACTGTGATGAGCATATCGTGTTTTGAAACATTCAATAATCTCTTTACGAGCCTGGCTGTCCCGTTCGTCATACTGGAGGATGATCTTTAATAAAAATATGGCGGTATCGATATCCCCCTGTTTCTTATACACCGCGCATAGATCCTGTAAGAGCAGCACCGACTTTTCTTCACTGATATTCTTAGCGATCTTCTTCTCCAGATGGAGAAAGAAGTCGATATCCTCCGGGCAGTAATCCAGGAGTTTTTCCCAGATTTCCTTAACGTTGGTAAAGATTCTTTTATTAATATAGCGATGCAGGGCCTTCTTGTAATACTCTATAGCCCCTTCAAGGTTGCCTTCTTTCTCAAAATGCTCCGCCAAAGCCTTAGTAATATCCGTCTCTTCCAAATCTACTCGGACAAGCCGTTCCCAGACTCCATAGACCGCCTCTTCTTCATGATCGTTTTTATAACATTCCGCCAAGGTACGGAGCGCGAATTTGGACTCTCCGCAGTCCAGAATCCGTTCACAAAGGTAGCGTACAATGTTCCACTTATGATTATCCACAAAAATGGTAACCAGGTTCATCAAGGCCGAATCGTCGATGATCCGCCGGGAAAGGGCGACCATTCCTGAAAGATACAGGGCGATGATACTGTTCTTGGTATGGATCAGATGTTCATCACAGTTTCTCTTTAACTCATCGGCCACGGACCGTTCTTCCATGGCCTCTTTCAGGATCAGATCCAGTTCCTTAAACTGGTTGGTAGAATAATTACTGAGGGTGGCTCGCGTCCATTTTTCCTCATTTAGTCTTTCCTGTAGGTTTTTCAGGAGAGCTTCAGACATCTTGTAACTCCTCGCCTTAAGGCACTGAAATCAAACACGGATCCCCTTTCAAAACACCTTTCCCTAAGCTCGGGGAACCGAGAATATAGGTCCGTGCCGGATTTTGAAAGAAATATCCGCATAAAGCCGTTATTTTTCATAGGTTGCATAAACTGCACAGACTTTAATTCCTATACCGTTCATATATAGCCGGATCAATAATTTTAATTTTAAGCATAGTCTCTTCAACCAGATTGGGGTCTTCCTGAAGATTCTCATAGTGGTCGATTAACCAGAAATACCGGTTAATAAGCCGGGGTTTCAACAAAGCTTCATTATCCGGATGGGCGCGTATTTCGGTTTCCATAGAAAAGACGGACTGCTTTAATCTGCCCAGTTCCGCAGGTTTCAATTCCCGTTTCACCGAAAACACCCCCAGGAGACATCCATAAATAGGGATCCACTCCGCCAGCGCAGGCCCTTCGTAGCCTAACTCCCGGACCCGATCCCGAAGCCGTTTTATCATCTCCGATTCCATAGACCGGAGATCAATACCCTGGGGATCCACAAAAAAGGCTTCCCGGAACAGCACCTTAGCCACCCTAGTTTCTTCCAGCAGCGCATTAACATCCGCCAGTTCCGATAGGGTCTCCCCATCTTCCCGCTTAAACCGGATCGCCTGTTCCAGATACTTAAGGGCCAACTCATAGTTCCCGACCCCTTTATAACAACGACCCACCTGTAACAAAAGCCCTGGATCATACTGATTTACCCCATCTCCCAGCACATCCTGAAAAAATTGCAGAGCCGTGGAAAAAACAAACCCCCGCAGGGCATACTGGCAAGGATCGTATACTTCTCCGATACGATCCAGAAACGCGTAGAAGGATTTCCACTGGGAAAGGATAAATCCTCCCTTTTCGTAAGGATCGTGGAACTCAGGAAGCCGTTTTATCCGCTCAAACCACCAGTTAATACATTTTAAAGCATATACCACTTCCGGATGCTCAAAATCAATTGCCAAAGCTTCTTCCAATAGTTTTGCGGCTGAAGCCGCATCAGAGGCTTTTAAGCTGTCGTAGGCTTTTTGTATAAGCCCTTGTACCGATGTTTCCGTATTCATGACTTGAAAATTTTATACGATCTGATAGATATAGCATCCAAATTAGATACGATACTTTTGTATTATACCGGTTTGGACATATTTTGCAATAGGGCCGCGCGGCGGTATTACAATGAAGACCCTTAAATCCCGGTATCATGCAAAAGGGCCGCTTTAAAGCGGC
>JAITHW010000060.1 GCA_031279815.1 Treponema sp.
ACCGAAAAGCCGTATTTCTGTTTAGCCCGTTTCAGTATCTTGAGGAACAGTTGGCGCATGGCCGGACAGTGGAAGATCATTTCCCCCCGATTGGCACGGGCGGTAACGTGATAGACGGCATCATCTTTCAATACTCGCGGTTTTCTCATACCTCTAATATGGGTTCGTCTTACACATTTGCTTTAAGGCGGATATTTTTATTTTTAATTTACTCTGTCCCCTGCTGACTCAGTGATCGCTGTAGATTGGGGACAGAGTAATGTGTACCGGTCAGCAGGTCAGCATGAGCCTAATCAGCAGTAGTGCCGCCGTCCACCGGAAGGGCAACTCCATTGAGGAATGTTGCTTCATCAGAGGCGAGGAAGAGGGCTGCGTTGGCTACATCCAAAGCCGTAGCGAGCCTTCCGAGAGGGACTTCGCCGAAACGTTCCTGTTTCCGCTCGGGGGTTTTGAACAACTCCTGCATCAACGGCGTGTCTACTGTACTGGGATGAATTGAATTGCAACGGATATTATCTTTTGCATACCGCACCGCAATCGTTTTCGTGAGCAAAGTGATCGCTCCTTTAGTTACCGTATAGGCTTCGGTGGTATACTTATGACCGATAAGACCGCAAACCGAAGACATATTGATTATGGAACCGCCGCCGGATTTTCTCAGGAGCGGAATAAAATGCTTTATCCCAAGAAAGGGTCCCCGTACATTAACGGCAAGCATTTTGTCAAAATTTTCCGCCTGCATCTGTTCAATCGATTCCCGGATATTGATGCCCGCGTTGTTCACCAGCACATCGAACCGCGGGGCGTTTTTTTCGACTTCCCCCCGGGCCGCAATCCAGCTTTCCTCTTTAGTTACGTCCAGGGAAATAAAATAGGCTTTGCCCCCTTTCGCGGTTATGTCTGCAACCGTTTGGGCCCCAAGGCCGGCCTGCATATCTGCAATAAATACTATGGCCCCCTCTTCCGCAAAACGCCGGGACATAGCCGCGCCCAGCCCTTGAGCGCCGCCTGTAACAAGGGCAACCTTGTTCTCCAAACGCAAGGTCATGTGCGAACCTCTGCTTTGGCAAGCTCTTCATAAAAACGAACAATCGCGCTGTGGTCGCTCTTTGCATGGCCTTCAACTTTGAGGGCTTGCAGGGTTTCCATCACATTCGCAGTAAGAGGTACAGGAACATTGAGGTTGTGCGCAGTATCAAGGGCGTTCTGCAAATCTTTGATGTGCAGTTCGATACGGAAACCGGGCTTAAAATTGCCGTCTAGGATCATCGGGACTTTGGCGTTCATCACCGTAGACCCCGCCAAGCCTCCTTTAATCGCATCAAAAACCGCCCGGGGATCAACACCGGCTTTGGCCGCAAGCACAAAGGCTTCGGAAACCGCGGCGATATTCAATGCGACGATAATCTGATTCGCCAGTTTGGTTACGTTGCCGCTGCCTATGTCCCCCACAAGAGTAACGGAAGACCCCATATTTTCCAAAACCGGTTTGACCTTTTCAAATGCGGCTTTATCGCCGCCGGCCATAATTGCAAGGGTGCCGTCGATAGCCTTGGGTTCTCCGCCGGAAACCGGAGCATCTAAAAAGTCGGCCCCTTTTGCTTTGAGGGCCGCGCCGATCTCCTGAGACGCTGTAGGGGCTATTGAACTCATGTCAATAACGATAGCTCCCTGTTTTACTCCTTCAATCACACCGCCGGGTCCTAAAATGACGTTTTTAACCTCCGGGGAATTGGGGAGCATGGTAATTACCACATCACTTTTTCCGGCCACTTCCTTATAACCCTCTGCAGTCTCTGCGCCGGCTGTTTTTAGGTCTCCGGCTTTTCCGGATTGTGCCGGAACCACCACCTTATAACCGCCCTTGATAAGATTCTTTGCCATCGGGGCGCCCATGATTCCTAATCCTATAAATCCGATTATCATATTATGCCTCCTAGCCGGTCCATATTTTCTTGACCGCGCTGTATATATGCGTGCTCGAAAGCCCGTATTTTTCAAGCAGCTCCTCATAGCTATGAGCTGAGGCGCCGAATTCGTCGTTGATGGCGATTTGACCGAAGGGTATATGAATTTCTCCGAACAGCAACGACGCGATAGCCTGTCCTAGTCCGCCGTTTTTTACCGCCTCTTCTGCGGTAATGATTCCCTTCTTGCCAGCCGCATATTGCAGGACTTCTTCCTTAAAGAGCGGTTTGAGGGTACTGACGTTCACCACCTGCACAGAAATACCCTCACCTTGTAACCGCTCCGCGGCTTCAACAGACTTCCACACCATCGCGCCGGTGGCGAATATTACCACGTCTTTTCCATCCCGGATCGGGTAGATCTTGCCGATAGTATAACCCTCATCTACCGGCGTGTATACCGGCAGATCGTTACGGTTGATACGGATATACACGGGGCCCTTATAGGCCGCTATGGCGTGGACCATATTCTTTGTTTCAACCGCATCAACCGGATTTAGGACGGTCATATTCGGAATCGCCCTGATGATATTCCCGTCTTCGACAGACTGATGGGTCTTTCCGTCACCAAAGTCCGAAAGCCCTGAACTTGACCCGCAAATTTTTACGTTTGCCTTGGGAATAGCGATGGAACAGCGGATTTGATCATACGCGCGTCCGGAGGCAAAAACCGCAAAAGTGCTGTAAAAGGGTATCTTCCCCGCCAGCGCAAAGCCTGCGGCGGCGGAGGCCATATTCTGCTCCGCAATACCCATTTCAAAGTACCTGTCGGGATAGGCTTCCTTAAACAAATAGGACATGGTGGATTTGCCCAGATCCGCTTCCAGAACCACCACATGAGGATTCTGCCTCCCCAATTCCAGGAGGGTTTCACCGTAGGCTTTTCGTAAATTCTGTTTTTCCATAGTTATATCCTTTCCTTAGCGTATCCATGCTTTTACCGCATCCAGGTCATTCAGGGCCTGAGCATAGACTTCTTCGGTAAGTATGCCGTTATGATACGCCGCGTTTCCTTCGGCAAAAGAAAAATATTTTCCCTTGATGGTGTCGAGAAGGATCACCGCAGGCTTACCCTTGACCGCTGCGGCTTTTTCAATGCCTTCAATAATCGCTTCAATATTATGGCCGTCCGCCATAAGGACATGCCAGCCAAAACCGGCCCATTTTTCAGCAAGATTCGGGATGTTGAAAACGTCTTGTGTGGGACCTGTTGCCTGAACCTTATTCCAATCGAGAAAAGCCGTCAGATTGTCAACCTTAAAATTCGCCGCGGCCATAGCCGCCTCCCAAATCTGTCCCTCAGACTGTTCTCCGTCCCCCATAACGGTATACACCCGGGCAGGGCTTTTGTCGAGCCGGAGCGCCAGCGCCATTCCAAGGGAAATCGACAAACCTTGACCCAGGGATCCGGTTACGGCTTCAATGCCCGGTATCGACAAATCAGGGTGTCCCTGTAAAAGCCCGTCCAAGGTTTTTACCCGCTTGAGTTCCTCCCTGGGGAAACAGCCGGCTTCGCACAAAGCCGCGTATTGAATAAGCGCCGCATGTCCCTTAGACAACACCAGGCGGTCCCGATCCGGGTCTTTCAACAAGGCGGCGCCGAAATGCATCTGGTGAAAGTACAGTACCGCCAGGGTTTCGGCTAATGAACTTGAGCCGCCCAGGTGTCCGGCGGTTCCTATACCGATCATTTCGAGCAGATCATAGCGCAGTTTGAGCGCCATAGATTCCAATTCTTTTTTCTTTTCCGCAGATAACATCATTCACTCCTGAAAACTTAGTTGATAATTCTGGCGGCAATAAGGATCGACACCAGAATAAGGCTCAAAACCCCTGCTATCGACTGAATCAGAGTAATGTATTTGAAGCCTTGTTTTGTATTCAAATTATAGAGCTGAGTTCCGACCCAGAAACCGGAATCACTGACATGGGAACCGATAAGGCTGCCGGAACCAATGAGCAGCGCCAGCGCCAGCGGGGAAAGCCCTAAACCGCCGGACATGGGCAATACAATGGCCGCCGCCGTCATGCCTGCGGTGGTGCGGGAACCAACCGCAATCATCATAATCGCCGCGATAATCCATGGAATCAATATCCCGGGAAAATTGTATTGGGATATGGCTTTGCCTAAAGCGTCAATGCCCGGATAAGCCCGGATAATCGCGCTGAACCCTCCGCCCATTGCGGTAATGAGAAGAGGCAACAGGGCAATAGAGAGCGCCCGGCCGACCCATTTGTTAAAAAGTATTTCGCTTATGCTTGCGCAATCTTCACCGGTGTTAATCTTGTAGTACTTAATAATATTGTCTTTCATAAAGAAGCCGGTGATCATACAAACCGCCGCGCCGATAAACATGGCGATATTGCGTTCCCCCGCACCGGCAAGGAAAACCCGCAGCGGATGATCCGCAGGTAAAACCGGGGTGTCTTTTGCGATGTTCATACCTGCGAAAGACGCCGCAGCGATTAAGACTACCGGCAGCAGGATGGGCAGGGCGGCGACGATGACCGGCGGTATACCAGGCTCTTTGATAAGCAGTTGGTTGTAGTCGCCGTTTTCTACAGGTTCCACTCCTTTGGTAAAGTCTTCCCTAGGAGGGATCCGCTCGACGGCCACCCATTTTTTCATAAGAAGCCACACCCCTAAGTAAGTGAAAAGGGAAATCATGGTACTCCAAAAAATCATCAGCCCTACATCCGCTCCCAACGCTATGGTAACCGCAAGAATCCCCGGGGTAGGCGGAATTAGGCTGTGGGTGAGGGACGCAGCAAAGGTAGTCCACGTCGCCATGGTCGACATAGACATTTTTTTGCGTTTTGCAATAATCGCCGCCAGGGGAGAAGCCAAGACCTGGGTTACATCCCCAAAAATGGGGATCGACATAACAAAAGCCGCCAAACCGGTGGTTAACTCAAGGCATTTCCCCCGGAACAGCTTGATAAAAAAGTTGACCATTGTTTTGATGGCGCCGGTATCTTGGATACTCATCGCAATAATGGAACCAAAAATAATCGTACAGCCGATACTTCCCAAAGTGGCTCCAAACCCGCCTACAAAGGTAGAAATCGCCTTGCCGATACCGTAGCCATAACCGAGGCCCGCTCCTAAACCGGCGATAAACAGAGCCATTACCGGATGAACCTTGAATCTGACTATCATCAGAACAAGAACCACAATCGCGATAATCAACACCAACAGGAAATGCAGCATATTCTCTCCTTAATGTTCCCGATTTTTTCTAATTTAATTATAGGTTATCAGATATTTCATCATAACATGACTATCATCTTTTAGCAACTTCTTTTTTTATTTTTTACCTTAGTTTGCTCTGATTGCGGTTTTGTCTTGACTAGAGTATCAATTCCAGTCCATCATAGGCCGGCTGTACCGGACCGGTAATTCCCTGTTCTTCTTGAAAGCGCCGACAGAATTCTTCTATTTCTTGGTGAGAATGATCATGGCATATATGGGTAAGATAGATCCGCTGCGCCCGGATCCGCACGGCCGCCTCAAGAGCTTCCAGAAAACTGAAATGGGTCTCGTGGGGCCGGACCCGTAACCCGCCGATGACGGCTACTTCAGGCCGATGTATGAGCTGTAAGGAAGCATCCGGGATATTACTGGTATCGGTGAGATAGACTGCGGTGACCCCGGGCTGCTCACTGATTTTCCACCCCAGAATATCCAGGATACCATGCTTTACCGGTATCGGGGTAACGGTGATGCTGCCGATGGGTATTGGTTGGGAGGCGGCAATAGGGGTAATCCGAGGCTTCCCGCCGCCCTTTTGGGTGTCTTTGAAAACATAAGAGAACCGTTCCCCGAGTTCTTCCAAAGTATGCGGGTTTCCGTAAACGGGAATAGGGTTCTCAAAACAGAGGGGGCGGAGATCATCCAGCCCGTGGACATGATCCGCATGGGCGTGGGTCAGAAACACCCCATCCAGCTTGGTGATACCCGCCCGAATCGCTTGGAGCCTGAATTCCGGTCCGGTATCGATAACCGCTCGCTCACCGGCCCAGCCTTCTATATACAGGGATGAACGCATCCGCTGGTTGCGGGGGTCTGGGGAACAGCACACCCTGCACCTGCAACCAATCACCGGAATACCGTGGGATGTCCCGGAACCAAGAATCGTGAGCCTCATGTACCTAGTATGAAGCAAAGCGCCCCGGTTGTATAGCCGGGAACAGGCCGCCGGAATTTTAATGCCTATATACCGCATGATAACCAAATAAAATGCCGATATTAATAATAATAACTATATACGGCTGACTGTGTATTATAATATAAATAAAACAAGAGCTATAGATATTTTACTATGATAAGTTTTGATATTTCTAAAGAGTGGATAATTTGTATTCCTCCAGATATACCGGCAGCTAAAAAGTCGGCGGAAGATTTATCCCATTATATCGATCTTCTCCGGCGCCAGTCCGGGCTTCCCCAAAAACCGCTTCCCATTAAAGCAATCTCTGAAAACGCTTCCGACTGCGGGGTGTTCGCTATCTTTTTGCAGGTTCAGAGGGACGGACGAGAGAAAAACGGGTTTTCTTGGCGTGTGGGGAGAGAGCGTGCTGAAATAAACGGGGAATCAGATCGAGGAATTTGTAACGGTGTTTTTGATTTCCTTGCCGCTTTGGGATTTAACTGGCCGGAACCGGATCAGGAAACCCTTCCTCCTCTCAATAAGATCAAACCGCAAGAGTATATTCTCAAGGAAAGCTATGCCTATCACCCTTCCGGTGACGATACCATCCGCCGCCGGCTGTTATTCAGCAGGAAAAAAACTTCTAAAAAATGGAAATCTCTGATTGTATGGGCGGTGCGGAATCAAATCGATACCCTGGTGTTCTCCCTACAGAATCCTGTTCTTGAAAATAAGGACGATTTAAAGCGAAGGAAGTTTTTTACAAAGCCTTTCCAGAAGATTTTCAAGAACTCTCATCATTCTCCTCAAGAAGTGCTCGATCTGGCGGAAAGCTACGCCATGACCATTGAACTGGGAGGCTGGGATATATCCCTCTTAGTACCTCGGCGGTATTTTCTTTTTAATCGGGACATGTTCCGCATGGATTCGGGTAAACGGGATAAGGAGCATAATTTTTGTCCCACCGCGCCGGATACCATCAAGATTCTCAAAACCGAGGCTGCAAAGGTCTTCCGTTCCCATCCGGAAATTACGGTTTATCATCTATGGCCTGATATGGGATATGAGAAAGCCTGGTGTTCCTGCCCTGCTTGCCGGGCTTTTACTCTGGAAGAACAGAACCGCATGGCCGTTACCGCGGCAGCGGATACTTTGGCGGAGATCAACCCTAATGGACGCATCTCCTATTACGAAAACCCCTCTCGAAAAGGAGATATGGAACTGCGTCCCAATCTATTTAGAGTAACCTGTCTGCCCGGCGAAGCGGGAGCGGAAGCGGGCGGGTGGTTTTTAGGGAATTGAAAGATCCGGCATGCACTATAGCGTAACGAAACAGCCCCTAGGGGAATTGAACCCCTCTTTTAAGATTGAGAATCTCATGTCCTAACCGATAGACGAAGGGGCCCTTGCCAATGACCAACCACATGCCTTGAGTGTTCCCCAGGGAGGATTTGAACCCCCACAAGCAGATCCAGAGTCTGCCGTGCTACCATTACACAACCGGGGAATGGTTATATAAAAAAATAATGTACATAAAAAAAAAAGTCAAGCGGAAAACCTTAAATTTATCATTTTTTAGTTGATGGGGAGACAGTGTAGCGGCCGTTCACTCCTCTGTCCCTGTGGAACGGATCGGTCAAAAGTACCGGATCAGTACATAAACCGTAGATAAAGTCAAACTTAACAGAGTAATCAACAAACCGTATTTGGCAAAATCCATAAAGGTTATGGGATACCCGTTTTCCGTTGAGATGCCGGCGGATATCACATTGGCAGAGGCTCCCACAAGGGCTGCATTTCCTCCCAAACAGGCCCCCAGAGACAGAGACCACCACAAAGTCGCCGCCGCCTCTGCCCCGATGGAAGCGGAATATCCTGCACCATGGGGATCATGGTTGCCGCATAAGGGGTATTATCCACAATGGCGGAGAATACGCCGGAACCCATATCAGCAGCATCGATGTATACCGCAAATCGTTTTGGGTAAGGTTTAGCAGAAAAGCCGCGCACGTTTTGATCCATCCCTGTTCCACCAGTCCGTCCGCCATGATGAAAATGCCTATGAAAAAGAAAATGGTTCCCCATTCGATATCTCGAAAGAACTTTTCCGGTTCGCGCTTGCCGGGAATGAATAAAACAGAATTAAATGTCAATATATGTAATTAAATGCGTAATATATAAAAGAAACGACCGGGGGACATTGACACCGCCGGTTATTTCACGGTGAACCGTATAGGATACCGGAAACGGACCGCTACCGGTACGCCGTTAGCTTCCGCAGGAAGCGCCCGGATTTCCCTGAAAGCCTGTACCGCCACATCTCCAAAGCCTCTTCCCTCGGGGTTCTCTCTGAGAATGTTGATCTGCCTGATTACGCCGCGGGAATCAATAAACAACTCAAGAATTACCAAACCTTCAAGCCCGGAGCGGAGCGCAATGGGAGGGTACTGATCCCGTAAATAAGAGGTGATTTTGCGGAGGTCCTGATCGGAAAAAGAGGGAATTTTAGAAACCTTATTCTGAGGCAGGTAGTCGGTCTGCTGGGGTTGAACCTGTACGGGGGACGGGACGTTCTGTACCGGCAGGGATTCGACCACCACCTGATCATCAGGAACCTCGTCGGTTTCTATCATGGTTTCCGCTATAGCCTCAACCACATTCTGTTGAGGCTCTACCGGTTTCGGCTGCGGCGGGGGCGGCGGGGGCGGCGGAATATCTTCCCGGATGTCCACCAGTTTCATAACCTGTGCCGGAGGCTCAGGAGGGTTTACCGCCGTTTCCATCTGGAACGCAAAAAAAAGAATGAGAAAGCCGTGTATTAAGGCAACAAAACCAAAAAGCGCCGCTCTTAACTTATTGATAGTAAACTCCTTATTCGATTACTGTCCCTGGGCATCCTTAACCACAAAACTAACCACCCGGTATTGCAGGAGCTGTAACATCTGTAACACCCGGTTTACATATTCAAAAGGGGTATCCCGGTCCGCGATGATATGAATCCGGGTATCCGGCGTATCCTGATACGTGTCGATGATGCTGTTTTCAATGCTGAGAATATCGCTGGGATCCCCATCCAGGTAGAGCGCCCCGGATCGGTCAACCCAAATTTCCAGGTTATTTTTGAGACTGGTCTTCTCCGCAACTGCGGCTTCGGGGTACTCGATCTTCACCTCCCGGCGGTAGTTGATCAGAGAAACCAGCATGATGAATATCAGAAGCAGGAAAGCCACGTCGGACATAGAATTGAGAGGCACCACAAACCTCTTTCTATTCCGGGTAATCTTCATATAGGGCCTCCGGGGGTATCTTTCATGGAAAAGGAAAAGGATTCTACTTCCAGTTTTTGAGCCAGCTCCACAAAAGAAACCACCTGCTGCCAAGGCGTCCGGGGATCAATAGTGAGGACCACTGCCAGATTCGGATGCCGGTTGATCAAAGCCCTGATTTCACGTTCCGCAACGCCCCACTCCATCATTTCTCCCTGATACCACAAGGCGCCGCTTTCATCCAATTCAAACCGTAGCAGATCATCCTTCAAAATAAGCCGGGCCGAATCCTTTTGGGGAAGGGTCATCAGAAAGCCTTTGTTGATATTAAATCCGGCGATCACGATAAAATAAATGATCAGCAAAAAGGCAATATCACTGGAGGCGCTGGAATCTTGAAAAGGATTTTTTCCCCTCCGGTTAAGTTTCATGTATACTCTTCCAGTGAAATTATATCCGCCTGGGTCGGCTTTTGAGTCAGTTGGGGGACCTTAAAAACTTCCTGCCGCCGGGCTTCCCCGGCTTGTTCCCGTGCCTTGCCTGCTTTAGCGTTGATCACCGCCACTTCGGTGATCAGTTCCGAACAGGTCCTTTCCACCTCCGCGGCGAATCTATCCACCAGGTGGGTAAAAAGGGAATGGGCGATCATGGCGATAATGGCGATGATGAGGCCGAAAACCGTGGTGATCAGCGCTTCATAGATGCCGTTGGCCACGATTTGGGCGTTCACCTCGGTGGCTTCCGCAATGGATTTGAATGCCCCGATCATACCGGACACGGTTCCCAGAAATCCGGTCAAAGGGGAGAGAGAACCCAAGGCGGTAAGAAAATTAAAGCCGTTTTCCAAGGTGTTGATACAACTCACGGCCTCCGCCTCAAGCGCCTTCTCCATTTGGTGTTCCGAAAGTTCGGGCCTCTTTACCAGGGTGAGGAGAATTCGGGCGCCGATGCGGCGTTTAATCAGGGTTTCCAGATATTTCCGGGCGCCGGCAATATTATCGGTTTTTATGTAGTCCCCCACCTGTTCCTGAATGTCCGCAAGCTGCAGGTTGTGGTATAACAGATAAATCGCCCGTTCCAGAGCAATAGCAACGGTGGCTATCGAAAAGAAGAGCAGGGGCCACATGAAAAACCCGCCCATCTGAAAAAGTTCTAAGAGTGAAAAAGCGCTCTGCTGCGTTTCCATATAAACCTCACTTAATCTTTCTTAAAGTATACCGATCCGACATAAGTTCTACTATATAATCCCATTGGTATTGCACATAGATCCAAGCGGCCACTTCCTCCCAATCCCTGAATAGAGCGCCGGAATTCCGCAAGACCCATAGTTCCTCTGGAAAAAGAGATTCGGTATAGGCGGTATTCCACTTAATATCTTCGGCCCTGACCCAGACCGCGTTTTCTTGGGTAAAGCCCGCGGGACGGTGCCGGGCGGCTACGGTCTCCGGCAAAAGCCTCGGTTTCCAGTAGCCTTCAAAATCCCCCTGGGTTTCAAACCGAGGAACATCCTTCAAGGTGTGCATCCAGCCGGTTAAGGCGATGATCCGCTCATACCGGTTGCGCAGGCCCGTAAGAGCCTGATCCCCAGTGAACCGGTTTTCCTTATGGCGGATCTTCCCTGATGAAAGCCGCGCAGGCTCAATCGAAGGCTGGATATGCAAGATTCCCCGGTTCCCCTGTGTCGTAAACACACCGCTTCCTGCTAACTCTAAGGTAAACTCGTTCCATCCTGTAGGATTGCCCCCTAAGAAGTGCATACTCTGCAATTGGAAATCTCCGTCTCCCGCCGGAGCGGATCCCCTGAACTGCAAAACCGGAAACGCATCCATAGTAATAACCAGGGCTTCCTGTTTATCCTTTCCGTACCGGACCTGCCTCAATTCAATGGCCGGGTCTTCCCTGCCCACCACCAGCAGTTGATAGACGGCGAAGGTTTTCTCGGCAAAAAACGACCCATCCAGCACTTGCCCGCCCTTTTCAATCACATGCATACTGCCGCAGGCCATACAGCAGAATATGAGGCCCGCCATGATAAAACCCATTCCTCTCCGCTTCATAGCCGCTCCCTAATAACTCAACTTAAACCCGATAGACGGCAGAGGAAGGGGTATTTCATAGGATGCCGCATCACTGCCGGTATCTTCCTTGCCGGTGTAGCTGTTGAAAGACGTATTCGCTTGGGCCCTATACACCAAGGACATGAGGTTCTCAATCGCCACATAGAACTCTCCCTGTATCTTGCCTTGGGGATTAAAGAAGTACCAGGAAACTTTGACATCCAAAGGAATGGACCAGGAGGTGCGTTCATCATCTGAGTATACCGAACTGCGCTTCCATTTTTCAATAATGGTTCCATTAGCAGGGCTATTACTGTCGTAGATCAGCACAGGGTAGCTCTCGATGGCGCCGACCAAGGATTTGGGCCTTCCCGAAGCCAGGCCCAAATGGGTGGCGATGTTTAACTGACGAATCGGCTTAATATTGAGGATCAGATTAAGGTTATGAAACCGGTGAAAGGAAGGGTAGTACCACGTACCCCCCACCGAGCTTGTAGGGTTCCCATCGGGATTCCGGTAACGGGAATAATTAAAGGAATAGGAAATCCAGCCGTCCCAGTACCGGGATTCAAACTTTTGCAGCATGAAGTCGAAACCTCCAATGACGCCTTCACCGTTAAATTTATACACCGCTTCCGTACTTCCCGGGCTTATATTCCCATACATATATGCCCGGTCAAAAACATATTTAAAATACCCTTCTATATTAAAACTGAAACCTCCGGCAAGATCAATCTTGGTTCCCGCCACCGAAGTCCAAGAACGGTTCTGCTTCAGATCAAAATCATTTATGCCGTAACGGTTTTCAATTAAGGTTATCGTATCGTTCATAGAAGAGAATAAACCGGTTCCTACGGTGGCGCTCAGAGCTTCAATGAAGCCATAGTTTTTGAGAATATTGAAATCGAGATTGAGCCTGGGATTAAAGGCCGGATAGGTCTGAATGGAAAAATCCTGTCCCATAAAGTAGAGGTGATCCAGCCGCAGCCCTAATTCCGCTTCAAAAAACTTGTTGGGGCTGTTGTATTCCGCCGCCGTATACGCGGAGGTGGTAAACCCCTGGTTATGCACGTCAATTGTATAATTAAGCGGAAAATGGAGATACAGGTCGCGGGGCGCCTGGTCAATGGGAAACCCGGGAGGAAGCAATCCGGGCGGAATAGCGGAAGCCCGCTGTTCAACATAGGCGTGGATGCCGGCAGTATCTTTCCACTGGGCGTAGAGCTCCTGAACCCCAAAGGCAAGGAGGAAGCCTTTACCAATGTCCCAGTCCAGATCCGCCCTGGCTTGTATATTCGTAGTGGAAGTGGCGCCGCTGATATTGACGGTTTCTTCGGGAAGGATGTAATAGTCCTTGTTTTCCTGGCCTATCAGGTCAATCAGATACCCCCAGTTTTGCTTAAAAATATCCGAATACCAGACTTGGATATTATTCCACACATATCCGCCTATATCCGCTTGGTGAAACCCGATCCCGGCGCTGCCCTTGAACACCATAGCGGGATTAGGATTAAAGGTGAGACCGGCAATGAAAAAGCCCGTACTGTTATTCCAGTCAAAACTCATATCGGTTTCGCTTTCTAATTTCTCTTCCGCCGTCTTATTTTCATAAGACACGCCTATTCCGTCGCCTCCGATAAAGCCGTTGGCGGTTACCTCCAAATCCGGGGTGAACCGGTAATTAACCGATAAGGCTCCGCTTCTGATATAGGGCGCCACCCGGATATACCGAACCTCTTCAACAAAGAGTTTTGCCAGTCCGATAAAGGGATCCCAATAGGTGGTTTTTCCCATGATCATAACCCCCCCCTTCCCCCACAGGGGATAAGAGAGATTCAGGTTCGTTGCGCTGGTAGAAAAGCCCAGTTCGGCTTCTACTTCATCGGAAGAAGGCTTTCGGGCGGTTACTTCCAAAAGCCCGGAAATGGTATGTCCGTAGCGGGCTGAAAACACCCCATGGGAAAGCCGGGCGCTCTTAACCATCCGGGGATCGAAGATTGAAGCCCCGCCCCCCCAATGATAAGGGTTTTCAATATAGAAACCGTCAAACACCGCGGTTAAATCTCCCGGCTCTCCGCCCCGGATTGACGGGAGGGCATTAAACATCCCGGAATATCCCACCCCGGGCAGGAGCTTAATCGACGTCATCACATCTTCGATAATCCCTATCTCCGCGGTTTGGGAGAGTTCCCGGTCCGATATGGCAACGCTGCGGCCGCTTCTGGTTTCGCTGGTCCCCGGCCTTTTAGCCTCAATCACCAGCTCCTGGTTCTCCATAATCCCGCTCAGGTGCAGCCCCAGGCTGAAACGGTCCCCGCTTGAAGGAACGACCAGCCTGCCGTTTTCATAACCCGGATAGGCCACTTGAATCACTACCTGCCGGTCATCAGGAACCGATATAATCGCCTTCCCGTTCTCATCGCAGGTATACTCTTGCCCATCCCAGGAACGTATCAGCGCGCCCTCCAGGGGAAGCCCTAAATCGGTATCTTCCACAAAGATCTCTATATCTCGTGCGTACAGGGGAATAAGCCAGACGGCCAACAGCATTATCAAGCAGAGTTTTTTTTGTGCAGGTTTAACCGGCATGATATCTCCAAACCATATATTAACCAAGTTTATACTTTTTACTAAGACCAGTATATTAAACACTAAAAAATAAAAAAATGTCAGCCTCCGGTACGGTAAAACCACAGGAAATTCATTAAATTATAGAAGGAGATTATGGTTTTATAGATATGACTTTAACCGATTTTGATATATGGTATCGATCGAGGTATCACCAGACCAGTTCCGCGTTTACCTCTTTAGGAATGATCCTTTCTGACCTAGCGGGGATTATGCTCTGCTTTGGAACCGGCTTTTTTTTAGTGAATCTCTATGATTTTGAGGCGATAAACTTTAAATCCTTTGTCACCTATTGGCCCTATTTGCCGGTTTTTATCCTAATCTTCCAAGTCAGTAATCTTTATCCCGGGGTCTCCTTGGCTCCCGCGGAAGAACTGCGGCGTTTTTCCGTCAGTTCCTTTATGGCTCATGGGGGAATCATCCTTTCCCGGTATATCGAAGATAAAGAATTCGACGCCATCTCCTCGGCGTTTATCATCAGTCTCTGCTGTTCCGTCTTTATTCTGCTCGCCTGCCGCAGTTTGATGCATAATCTCTTGTATAAAACCCATTTGGGAGGAATTCCCGCGGTGATCTTCGGGGGAGGCGGCATAGGGCGTACCGTGGTTGACCGGCTGCTTGATAGCAGGAAAGCGGGCTATGTACCGGTGCTTATTCTGGATGA
The DNA here is from genome assembly GCA_031279815.1 of Treponema sp. Lineage (GTDB taxonomy): Bacteria > Spirochaetota > Spirochaetia > Treponematales > Breznakiellaceae > JAITHW01. The sequence goes on from JAITHW010000060.1 coordinate 14,734, forward strand.
TGATCCTGCGTCGGGGGAGGCGTACCGGGGAATTCCGATCATCCACGATACGAAGATTGGGCCGGAAATAGTCCGCCGTTTTAATGTAAAAATGGCGATTGTTACCACCATACCGGAACTGGACGAACAGGCGTGGAATACTATGGTGCATTATTCGGTAGCCGCATTCCGGTATCATGTGCTGATCCCCGATTTTTCCGGGGTCACCAATATCTGGATGGCGATCCGGGACTTTGACGGGATCCTTGGGTTTGTTACGAGCCATAAACTGAAAATGCCCTGGAATTTGGGGATAAAGCGGTTTATGGATCTAAGTACGGTTATTCTCGTAGGTCTGGCGCTATCCCCCATATTGCTGATCATTGCCTTGCTGGTTAAAATTACCTCCCCCGGTCCGGTTTTATACGGCCATACCAGGCTTGGGTTACACGGCAAGCGGTTTAAGGCGTATAAATTCAGGTCCATGGTGATAGACGCGGATGCGCGTTTAAAGGCGCTCCTCGCGTCGGATCCCCGGATTAAAGCGGAATGGGAAGCAAACCATAAGATAAAACAGGACCCCCGGATTACTAAACTGGGAAAATTCCTGCGGCGGACCAGTCTTGATGAATTCCCTCAACTAATCAATATCTTAAAAGGGGAGATGAGCCTGGTAGGCCCCCGGCCTATTGTGGATGATGAGGCCGCAAGATACGGCAAAGACTTTAACCGTATCTTTTCCGTCAGGCCCGGTTTATCCGGTCTTTGGCAGGTTTCAGGCCGTTCCGATACGGATTATAATGAGCGGGTATCCTTTGATACCTATTATCTCCAAAGCTGGTCCGTATGGCTTGATCTGTGGGTGCTGTATAAAACGGTTGGGGCGGTTCTTAAAGGGAAAGGAGCGTATTAAAGGAGCGTAATCAATGAAAAAAATCAGTTTTGCCTGCGCCTTACTGGTATGCGGGTTATCGGTTTTCAGTCAGAACCGTTCTTTTGATACTCTTTTTCCGCAGCTTGATCCCGCGAAACGGGGACAGGTGTTTTCCCCCGAAGGCTTAGTCATATCCGCCAAAACCAAAACCCTGCAACTATCGCCTTCTTCAGAAGCGGGCATAGATATTGCCGGTTCGGTGCTCAGGCGGAATCCCTCATACCTTGCGGAATCCCTGCTGGTTATTCAGACCGGCAGACCCGTAGGCTTTCTACAGATATACAACGCCTTGAGCAATATCCAAGGCTTAAAGGGCCGGCTCTACCATTCCGTTACCCGCAACGACGATATACCCCTTTTTGAAGAGGCGACCCGTATTATAAGCGAAAGAAGAACTTCCCCGATTCCGGATCCTCCCAAGGCGTTTGCGGTGCCTGTCTCGGAAACTATCTATATCCGCCTCAAGGATATCAATTTCGGCAACTCTTATTACCGGGGGGATATTACCGGCACTCAGAAGGGGTTATTATACAGCCTATCGAATGTTAAAAGCCTGAGCTATCTTTTTATTCCGGTAATTAAAGAAGATAAATTTGTGGCCCAGCTTTATTTTGAACCGCTTGTCGAGGGAGTCTTGGTCTACAGCATTGCCGGCGCGGACGTATCCGATTTTATAGCTTCCCATATTCATATACCTTCGGCTATTCAGAAGCGTCTGGAAGTCATTATTCAATGGGTGGTGGAAGGAATCACCGCCAGTGCCTGATCTTATCTTTACCAAACGCGCCGTAAAGCCCCTGCCTTTAGGCATAAGGCGCAAAAAATCCGTAAGTATTTTTTAGTTGACGGCTTGTCATATCTATCCTCCCTGTGATATACTACTTATAAACGTACCGTGGGACACACGGGAATCTACGCTTGTGGAGATACAGTAAGACCGGGGAGCATGACT
>JAITHW010000249.1 GCA_031279815.1 Treponema sp.
TTTAGAAAAAACTATTATCTTTTCTTTTTGGATTAAGCCATGCGATATTTTGATACTCATGCCCATATAGGGCTCATAGTTGATGACCCTATTGAACAACTCATAGTCATTCAGGAAGCCCGCCAGTCTTCCGTGTCGCGGCTTGTTTCAATTTGTAACAGTCTGCATGATTTTGTGAGGGTCTATGAAAATCTCAAATCCGCGTCTAACGTGTACCATGCGGTGGGGGTTTCTCCTTCGGAAGTACAGAATCCGGGCAAGAATTGGACTCGAATCATAGAACAAAGCGTACAGCTTCCCCGGGTGGTGGCGGTAGGGGAGATTGGCCTCGACTATTACCGTAAATTTGGGGATAAGAAATCTCAAATAGAGCTTTTTATTACCCAGCTTGATCTGGCGGCGAAACTCAATATGCCGGTGATTATCCATAACCGCGACGCCGGGCATGATGTATTAGACATACTGAGGGACCGGCTGCCTCCCAAGGGCGGAATCCTCCACTGTTATTCCGAAGACGCCGAGTATGCCAAAAAAGCCTTGAAGCTGAACCTGTACTTCTCCTTTGCGGGTAATTTGACCTACCGGAACGCCCGAAACCTCCACGAAACCATAGGGGCGCTTCCTACGGATCGGATTCTCATAGAGTCAGAGAGCCCTTTCATGGTTCCCGCGGATTACCGGGGTAAACGGAATATGCCTAAGTACCTCCCCATAACCGCCCGGTACCTTGCGGATATGCTGGAAATCGGTGACGAGGAACTGGGGGTTATCCTTTGGGAGAATGCCAACCGGTTTTTCGGGCTCCCTAACGAGTGAATCGCCGTTTTATCCGGTTGAAGCAGCCTGTATGCTCACGCGGTTATATGCAATAAAGGAATGATTCCCCGCACATGAGCCTCTATCATTCGGTAACGATTGGTTCCCTCACGCTGGAAGGTAATATATTTTTAGCGCCGGTGGCCGGTTATTCAGACCGGGCATTTCGTTCTATCTGTGTTGAACAAGGAGCGGACTTTACCTATACTGAACTTATCTCTTCGGAGGCTTTGGTTCGGCATGGAGTGAAGGCCGGTACGCTTCTGCGCCGGGCGGATAATGAGGACCGGTATAGCATTCAGCTTTTCGGCGCGGATCCCGAGGTGATGTATAAAGCCGCCGCGTTATTATCTCCTTACCGGCCCGCAGTGGTGGACATCAATGCAGGCTGCCCGGTTCCCAAGGTGGTCAAGACCGGAGCCGGTTCGGCGCTGATGCGGAATCCCTTACTTCTTGGCCGTATTGTAGCGGCGGCGGTCCGCTCTTCTCAGGATCATCTGGAGGGCGCGGCGGTAACGGTTAAGCTTCGTTCCGGGTGGGATGGAACTTCTGTCAATTATTACGAATGCGCCCGGATTGCCGCGGACTCCGGCGCAGCCCTGGTGAGCATCCATGCCAGAACCAGGGAGCAGGGGTATGGCGGGAAAAGCGATTGGTCTCACATCGGGGACCTGGTTTCCCGGGTTAAAGTCCCGGTCGCCGGCTCAGGAGACCTCTTTTCCCCGGAAGACGCGGAAAGGATGCTTCGGGAAACCGGCTGCGCCGCGGTGATGTTTGCCCGGGGGGCTATGGGGAATCCCTTTATTTTTTCCGGGACCCGCTCGCTCTTGCTGACCGGCTCTTATACCGTACCCGAGACCGCGGAACGGCTGAAAACAGGGTTTCGCCAGTTGCTTTTATTATCCCAAGACCTGGGGGAGCGCATAGCCTGCCGGGAGATGCGGAAACAATTCTGCGCCTACACCCGCGGTATACCCGGAGGCGCTCCCTTGCGGAATCGGCTGGTCCATGCCGAAACCCTTGAAGCCTACCGGGAACTGCTGGCGCAATACGGAGGGCTTACCATATAGTGGTGGAGAGGGACACACAGGGCATCCTCAAAAATTACTTCGGATTTACCCGGTTCCGCCGGGGACAGGAGGAGATCATCAACGCGCTCCTGTCCGGCAGAGATGTATTGGCGGTAATGCCCACAGGCGCGGGGAAATCCCTCTGTTATCAAGCCCCGGCCCTGATGCTGGAAGGGCTTACGGTGGTGATTTCCCCCCTTATATCCTTGATGAAAGATCAGGTCAACGCGCTTTCGGACGCGGAAATTCCCGGGGCGTACCTGAATAGCTCCTTATCCTTTGCGGAATACAGAACCACCATAGCCCGTGCGGGCAAGGGGGAGTACAAGATCCTCTATATTGCTCCGGAACGGCTCAAGCGGGACGATATACGCTGCCTGGGAGACAGTCTGGGTATTACTATGGTGGTCATTGACGAAGCTCACTGCATTTCCCAGTGGGGGCATGACTTTCGCCCCAGCTATCTGTTAATCACCGAATTTATCCAGAGCCTCCCGAAACGCCCGATCACCGCGGCCTTTACCGCCACCGCTACCGGCAAGGTGCAGGATGATATAATCCGCATTTTGAACTTGGAAACTCCATACCTGCTCACCACCGGTTTCAACAGGGAGAATCTCTATTTTGAAGTACGGCGTCCGCAGAATAAATTGCAGGCCCTCCTGGAGTATCTCCGCAATCACCGGGATAAGAGCGGCATCATCTACTGTTCCACCAGAAAGGCCGTGGAAGAACTCTGCCAAATATTGAACAGCCAGGGCTATGGAACCACCCGGTATCATGCGGGCTTGGAAGATCAGGAGCGGCAGGAAAACCAGGATCACTTCATCTATGACCGCAAGCCTCTTATGGTGGCCACCAATGCTTTCGGCATGGGGATCGATAAATCCAACGTATCCTTTGTAATCCATTACAATATGCCCAAAAATATCGAAAGCTATTACCAGGAAGCGGGCAGGGCGGGGCGGGACGGGAGCCCTGCGGACTGCATCCTCTTCTACAGTCCCAAGGATGTGCGGATCAACACATACCTCATCACCAACCCGCAGAACGATGAAGCCCCACGCAATGAAGCTCTGATTCGGCATAATCTGGAACTGCTTAAAGCCATGACTTACTATGCCGCCACAGGGGATTGTCTGCGGTCCCAACTGCTTGCCTATTTTGGGGAGGCCGGCCTTCACTACTGCGGGAATTGTTCCAACTGCAATACCCTTTTTGAGTCCGCGGATATAACCGTCGCGGCCCAAAAGATCGTCTCCTGCGTGTACCGGGTTGAGCAGCGGGGAAAACGGTTCGGCAAGATCATGGTCATTGATATACTCCGGGGCGGTAAAAACCGGAAACTCCTTGACTCCGGTCTAAACACCCTCAGCACCTACGGCATCATGGCGGACACGGACCCTCACCGGCTCAGAATTATCATTGATTATCTGGTGGATAAGGGGTATCTTGCCCTGGAAGGGGATGAGTATCCGGTACTGTGTCCCGGCCCGCGGTCAAAGGAAATTGTCTTTGAAAAGAAAAACCTCTCCATGATGCTGCCCAAAGAAACGGAACAACACCGGCAACCCCTTATGGCAGCGGATTCGGAAAAAACCGGGAACCCTTTTGATGAAGAACTCTTTATCAAGCTCAAAGAGATGAGAAACCGCCTGGCCCAAGAAGCCCGTCTGCCGGCGTATATCATTTTTTCCGACGCCTCTATCCGGGATATGTGCCGGAAAAAGCCGGAGACGCTGGAGCAATTTCATGGTGTTTCCGGCGTGGGCCTGGTAAAAATGGAAAAATACGGGAAACTCTTCATCAATGTCATTAAGGAACATGAGAAGGGGTAAACGGCAAATACCGCTCACAAGGCGGCGGTTCCTTTCAGCCGGACAAGCCGCCGACTGCTTTAAGGAGGAAGCTATAGGGCCGCCCGCAATTCCGCCCGGAAAACGGCCTGCCCTCCAGACCGCCGCCGGCCCTCAAAGGCGATATGAGAGCTTCCCAGCAGGGCGGTCCATAATTCAGTAACTTCGCCGCCCTTAACCTCGCCAAGGTAATTAATATCCATCCGCATTCGGGAGGCTTGTTCCAGCATTTCCGGTTCAAGAATATCCTGGATCCACTGGATATACCGGGTATTATTGACATGCCCGTTGTAGTCAATATCCGAATACAGCGCCCGGCGTTCCCCGGTTTTACTCAAGCCGTTCCTTGTTTCAAGAGCCGCCGCGCCGCCGGGGAAGGCATCGAGGTCTCTGTTCAAAGGCAAAGGCTCCATAACAGGCTGAGGGCGCAGGGGCCGGCGTTTTTCCCGGTCCAGGATGAGCCATCCGCCGCTACCCCGGGCCACGGGAGTGTTCGAGGCATCCCGGATGTCATACTCCCGGAGGGCAAAGAGCTTTTCCCAGCCGCTAGGCCAAGACCGCACCGTGATACGTTCCCGGTATGCGGGGCGCCGTTCAAGAATCGCGGATATACGGGAGAGGATCCACACCTGTCCGGTTTGAGCCATAGCTCCTCTGCCCACTCCAAGCTGTTCCGCGTGGTTTATGGCCGCTTCCTGAAAATAGTCAAAAGCCGCGGCTAAGGTCAGCCGATCCGACGGATCTACGTCTTTAAAACGCACAGGAAAGGTTTCCTCCCAAAAATCCAGCATATCTTTACTCCTTGAATCATCCTGCTTGAAATGAAGCAAAAAAACAAGCCCGGTCTTTAGAAGGGACCGGGCACACTAGCGGTATGCTTCCTGGTTATGCTATTATCAGCCATGATCACGCATATACCTTTTATTCCTTCCGCGGTGATATTCGATGTGGACGGCCTCATGCTGGACACAGAAAAACCTGTAATCGATGCATGGATCCAGGCGGCTCAAATCTTGGGCCTGCATATCAGCCCGGAGGTTGGTTACCGGACTATAGGTATCAATGAAGCCGCTACCAAGGCGCTTCTGATGAACGAATATGGTCCCGATTTTCCTTACCGGGAAATCAGACAAAAATTAGAGCGGATTCTGCTTGAGAAGATCGAGCGGGAGGGCATTGCTCATCGTCCGGGACTGCTCACCCTTTTAGATCACCTGGACCGCCTGGGCATTCCTCTGGCGGTGGCTACTTCCACCGGCAAGGACACCGCCCTCTGGAAACTGGAAAAAGCCCGTATCAAGGAACGCTTTAAGGCCATGGCTTTTGGGGATGAAGTGAAACAGGGAAAACCTGCGCCGGATATCTTTCTTCTTGCCGCGGAACGGCTCGGCAAAGCGCCCGGTGATTGCGTGGGTTTTGAAGATTCTCCCCCGGGGCTTCAAAGCCTCCACCGCGCGGGGATCCCTTCGGTGTTTATCAAGGATATAGTAGCACCTTCTCCGTTGATTCTCGCTACGGTTTGGCGGCAATGCCATGACTTAGCGGAAGCCGCGGCGCTTTTTGGGTAGCTCTACCGTTCCCGATCCCTGGCAATCAGGATAAGCCGCAAAAAGCTCATCAGCGCGGTGAGGGCTGACGCCACATAGGTCAATGCCGCGGCGGTAAGCACTTTCTTGACCCCTTCCAATTCCGGTTCGCTCAACACATGGCTGCTCCGCAGGATTGCGACGGCCCGGGAAGAAGCGTTGAATTCCACCGGCAAGGTTATAAGGTAAAACAGGACCGAACCGCCGAACAAAATGATTCCCAGATTGATCAAAAGGGGGAGGGATAAAAAGAAGCCTCCCATAGCCAGCCAGGGGCCCACGGCGGATCCGATATTCGCCGCCGGAACCAGGGCGCTTCTCAGGGACAGAGGCCCGTAGGCGACCGCGTGCTGAATCGCGTGGCCTGTTTCATGGGCCGCAACCCCGATAGCCGCAATGGAGGTCTCTCCATAAACCGGATCCGACAGGCGCAGTACCTTGGCCCCAGGATCATAGTGGTCGGTGAGAGACCCGCCGACCCGCCGAATCGCCACCTGCTGAATATGGTTTACCCGCATCAACAGCGCCGCAACCTCCCGTCCGCTGATATTCCGGGAACTTTTAATCCGGGAATATTTTGCAAAGGTAGACTTAACCAGCACCTGGGCGTATAAAGATAACAGGATGGTTGGAACCACCAGTACCAAATAGTATATATCAAACATGGCTTATTCCTTTATTTAAATATACTACTACCGGATAATTTGGTTACTGTTTTTTGCGATCTGAGCTGTCTTGCCTGAGCGATCTAAGGCTGGTTTCCGCGTCCGCACAGGGCTTCAGCGGATGCTCCGGCGCTTGCAAAGGCGGGAGCGGTTTGATAGGATTATCCGGCGGCTCATACCGGCGTTTTTATTGAAACGGGGCAGCCCCGTGTAACCATTGTCCGCGGCTTACACGGATTACCACGGACTAATCCGTGAAAATCCGTGTAATCCGCGGACTTTTTATATCCTTGTTGTGTAGGAGGAACCTATGGCCCTTCCCATTCTGAATGAAGTGCATGAAGAAATTACCCGGCTGTATATCGCCGGAAGCGCCCTGGCCCCGGGAGACCCCCGGGTGAAA
>JAITHW010000102.1 GCA_031279815.1 Treponema sp.
CATGGCGGGACATCGCAAGGCATTATTGTGGAAGGCGATGACGGCCTGCCCTGGCTCTCCCTGTATTCGGCGGGGCAGAGCATTTACGATGAGCAGCGGGAATGTTCCCGGATGCTGGGGATTCCCCCGGAAAAGGTTCATGTTTTGGGCCAGCTCGTGGGGGGCGGTTTCGGCGGAAAAGAAGACATGAGCGTGCAGCACCACGCCTGTCTTGCGGCGTGGCTGTTGAAAAAGCCGGTAAAAGTCCTTTTGTCCCGGCAGGAGAGCATTAACCTGCATCCCAAACGGCACGCTATGGAAATGGATTTTACCACCGGCTGCGACGAAAACGGGAAGCTCACAGCCATGAAAGCGGTTATTGTAGCTGATACCGGCGCGTACGCCAGTCTCGGCCCGCCGGTATTGCAGCGGGCCTGTACCCACGCGGCGGGCCCCTATAACTATCAGGTCGTTGACATTGACGGCAAGGCGGTATACACCAATAATCCGCCGGGCGGCGCGTTCCGGGGCTTTGGGGTCTGTCAAAGCTGTTTCGCCACCGAAAGCAATCTGAACCTGCTTGCCGAAATGGCAGGCCTATCCCCTTGGGAAATCCGGTATCGGAACGCCATCCGTCCCGGACAGGTTCTGCCGAATGGGCAGATCGCCGAAGGCGATGTGGAGCTGGAAGCCTGTCTTCAGCAGGTCAAGGAAGCCTATGAAACCGCCAAAGCCGAAGGGAAAGCGGCGGGCATTGCCTGCTCCTTGAAAAACGCGGGCATTGGGGTGGGGCTTCCCGATACCGGACGCTGTATTCTCTCGGTGGAGAACGGAATCGTCCACATACGAACCAGCGCGGCCTGTATCGGACAAGGGCTTGCCACGGTAATAACTCAGATTCTTTGTGAAACCGCGCGGATTCCTCCGAACAATATACTGGTGGAGCCGCCGGATACCCTGCGGACGCCGAATTCCGGCACTACCACCGCGTCCCGGCAGACGGTTTTCACCGGCGAGGCGACCCGTCAGGCGGCGGTGAAACTCAAAGCCGCGCTGGACGCGGCCGGAGGAGGGCTTTCAAAACTCGAAGGGCAGGAATTTTACGGCGAATACTCAAGCGTTACGGATCCAATGGGCAGCGATACGCCCAATCCGGTCAGCCATGTCGCGTACGGCTACGCGGCTACGGTAGTTATCTTGGACAACAACGGCAAAATAGAACGGGTTGTCGCGGCCTACGATCTCGGTACGGTGGTGAATCCTAAAGCCGCGGAAGGCCAGATTGAGGGGGGCATCCTTATGGGCATGGGCTATGCGCTTACCGAAGATTTCCCCTTAGAAAAGGGCCGTCCTAAAGTGAAATACGGAACCCTTGGGCTTATTCGGGCTACCGAAGCGCCGCCTATGGAAATCGTTATGATAAAGCCCAAGAAGCCTGCGCCCCTTACCTTCGGCGCTAAGGGCGTCGGGGAACTGGCGACTATTCCGGTATGCCCCGCGATTTGGGGCGCGTATTACGCCAAAGACGGCGTTTTCCGGGGCAAACTGCCTATGGAAGATACGTTTTATCGTAAAAAAGGCTGACCTATAGAAAATGCTTTGATAATTATTACACAAAAGAGCGGAGACGCGGAGCGGCGTTTACAAGCATTATTCGCTGTTTCTGCGCCTTTGCGCAAGCCTTTTAATATTTTGCTCGGAGCGTATTGAATAACGCTCCGGGAGCCTTATTCAATTGCCCCTGTATGTAAAACGAATGAAATTCGGCCGGACTCGGTAATCGGGCAATTTTCTGATCCTATCCGGTTGTTGAGCCTGTCGAAACAATCGCCGGGAACCGCTCTTATGCTTTCGTTCAGGGAAGGAGTCAAGACCGATTGAAAAACCGCTTCTGTTTTTTATCTCCATTCCCAATCACTCTTGTTAAATTTTACTAAATCCGACATGATGTAACAAGGAGGTTTATCTATGGGAAAGCTAAAAGAACCTATCTCAAAAGCGGATCAACTCATTATTGATTCCTACAAAACAACTATGGAAGGGCTGGCGGTTTATTATGGAGAGGCGTTTGAGTTCGTCCTGCATGATTTAACGGATCTGGATCATTCGATTATCAAAATCTTCAACGGCTTTCATTCGGACAGGGAAGAAGGGGCGCCGATTACGGATTTCGCTCTCTCCATGCTGGAACAGATAAATAAGAATAATACAGGTTCCTTTATAACCTATCTTGCCAAGAGCAAGTATGGTAAACCGGTGAAATCTACCACCATCGTGATTTTTGGTGAACAGAACAAAGCTATCGGGCTCCTCTGTATTAACCTCTATCTGGACAGTCCTATAACTTCCCTGCTGGAACATTTTTTCTCCGCTAAACCGGCGGATTTTATTTCCGAGCATTTTATCAGCGACTCCAATGAACTTATTTACCGTGCTTTAGAAACAGTAAGAGCCGAGGTGAATAAAAATGAACGTATTTCGGTTTCTCAGAAAAACAAGGAAATCATTACCCTTTTGTATTATCAGGGCATTTTTAGATTGAAAGATTCGGTTCAGATTATTTCTTCAGAGTTGCATATTTCCAAGAATACCGTCTACCTTCATATCAGAACGTTAGATAAAATAAAAAAATAAAAAAATAAAATTTTTTTTCTTGACTAAATTATAGTTCAGTGATTTAATGAATTATACTAACAATTTAGTATAGGATATTAAAGGATATTATTATGAAGGTAATACAAACTAACGCGGCCCCTGCCGCT
>JAITHW010000121.1 GCA_031279815.1 Treponema sp.
AAGTGCGTACAAACCCTGCCGGACGAAAATCAGATTACCCTGATTGCGGAGGCTATGAAAGCCCGGGAAACAGGAGTAGTATATCACAGGGAGGATAGATATGACAAGCCATCAACTAAAAAATCCTTACGGATTTTTTGCGCCTTATGCCTAAAGGCAGGGGCTTTACGGCGCGTTTGGTAAAAAAAAGCAGTCAGATGCTGCTTCCATGGTTTGTATGGTGCGTGCTCTTGGGACTCTGCTGGAATTTACTGTTTAACAGGCAATTATTTGAAAATGGTATAATAACGGTATTGAAGCAGTTTTTTTACAGCAACAGCGGCACTAATAGCTGGTTTTGGTTTCTCCGTGAAATATTTATAAGTTATTGTATAACATACGTCTGCTATAAAATATTCAAAAAATGGATTTTTGTTTCAATATCCGCTTGTATAGCGGTATATTTTTTACCGTTTGACACATTGTGGATGAACCAGCGGCGGGTGTTCCTGCCATATTTCATGGCTGGAATACTGGTGAAAAATAATTATCATCTGATTGTCAAACACATGAAAATTATACTTTTATTTTCAGCAGTGTTATACCTGAGTTTATTGCCGTTTTGGGGAATAGGTTATTGGACGAATCCAAAGATATTTTCATGTTAAACGGCTGTACGGGGTAAAACCCGGTACATTTGAAAAAATGCGGCCGATTCTCCAAGGGGGGGGGATACGGCGCTTTACACCGGAACGGCGGGAAACTGCCAAAACTGGCGGCTGAAAACATTACCCTGAAATATCTGCGGGAGTACCGGGCCGCAGGCAGTATCGCGGCGGAATACCGTGCCTGCAAGGGTACGGCCCCCTGCGGGCGGAAAGCGCCCTGAAGGAAGGCCGTACATTCGCCCCGCCCGGGGAAAAAAAGCTTAAAAGAAAACCGGGCCCCGTTCAATACGTCGTGGTAGATGTTACCGAAAGCCCGATAAACCGCCATAAAAAGGACCAAAAAGTGTATTATTCAGGAAAAAAACGGCGCGCGCTGAAGGCGCGGGCCGTCGTTGAGCGGGACAGCCTGCGGATCATTGATGTACAGGAAGCCAAAGGCGGCGGGCATGATTTTAAGGTATGTAAAGGTGCCGTTGGAAACGGTATCAGTAACGCTATTCCGCTTGACGCTGATCCCGGGCGCCTTGGAATAGAAGCATATCACGCAAACAGCTTTATCCCGGTAAAATCAAGTAAAAAGCATCAACTGAGTAAACGGGAGAAGGCGTATAACAAGCGGCTTGCGGGAAGGCGGGTTGCCGCTGAACACATTAACGCCAAAATAAAAACATTTAAAAGCATGCCATACCCTTACCGGGGTCATTACTGTAACCGTCATTCTCTGAGAACGGCTTTGATCCGCGGCATTATAAATTATGACAGGAGGGGTTTAAGCGGTTATTAAATATGTCTATTTTATGATTTCATGGGTTTTATATTTTTTAAAATATTCCGTTACATTATCTTTATATTTGAAAAGGTATTTCTTTGTAGAATTTAATGATAAATTGTCCCAATAATTACAAAGAGTTTGAATAACCGTTATTAATTCAATTCGTTTATCTATTATTATTTCCATTTTTTTATTGTGTAATATTTTTACAATAATGTTAAGGCGTATTGCACATAACAGATCCGTTTACGCTTTACCCGGTGTCCGGCAAAACAGGATACAACCGGCCTTGAATCCTGAAGATAAAGTTTTGGTACTCTAAGGCCCTCAGTTGGATTTTTGCGCCTTCCGCTCCCCGGCGGCGGATCGTTTCTGCGTTAATCAGGATGATTCAATGGAGGCCGTGCCGGAATTCCCTGGATATATCCCGTTTCAGGTCCCGATCCCGGATATCCGCCCGTTTATCATAGAGCTTTTTCCCCTTACAAAGGCCCAACTCGACTTTAACCCGGCCTTTCTTGAAATAAAAAGAAAGGGGAATCAGGGTATAGCCCTTTTCTTCTACTTTCCGGATCAGGCGCTTTATCTCCTGCTTGTGCAGGAGAAGGCGCTTTTTCCGATCCGAGTCATGGTTGAAGATTGATGAAAAAGGATTTTCCGCAACGTGCAGGGAACGCAGCCATATTTCACCCTGTGCCGCCTCCGCCCAGGCATCGGGAAAGGATATCTTCCCATCCCGAAAAGATTTTACCTCTGTGCCCAGCAGTTCAATACCGCACTCGCAGCGATCATCCACCGTATAATCGTGCCGCGCCTTGCGGTTTACCGCAATTATTTTTGTACCCTCACTCATGGAAAGACTCCTTTTTAGCTATCACAGGACGAAAAGAACCAAAAGGGGAACAGGATGCGGGGAAAAGGGAACCTCTCGTTTCTTCATTAATCGAAGATAATACGTTTACCCAGGAATTTCCCCGAACCGCCCGTTCAGGCGAACCAATCGCCAGTATGATTTCCCGGCCTACAGGCAGGAAGTTGTTCGGAGCATAGGGGTCCGCGCACCATTCCCACATGCCCCCTAGGAGATCGTTAAAACCGGAACCTGCGTTATTCGGAGCAGCGGATCCTTTGGCGGCGTATTCCCATTCCGCTTCGGTGGGAAGCCGCACTTCATAACCCGCCAAGGCTGGAGGCAAAAGACCGGTGAGCCATTGGCAATAGGCTTGAGCCGCATACCAGGAAACCCCCGAAACAGAAGCGGAATCACCGGTCCCTGCCGGCGCAAGGTAGTCTCCGCTTACTAATCCCCGGGCAGCCAGAACGCCGGTATGTTCGGGCCCCCATTCAGGATTGGCTTGAAGAAAGACATCCCAGGCGGTAGAGGATACCTCTGTTTCAGCGATGCTGAAAGGGTTTATAGAAACCTCATGGGGGACGGCGCCTCCCTGGATTAGGGTTCCTCCGGAAATTTCCCGGAAGTTAAGCAAGCCGAGGCTTATGGTCTCCCCAAAACGAGGGGGGACGGACCGGTCTACAGCAAGGAGGGCTGAAGCCGCTTGGTTTTGTTTTTCATACCAAGCCGAACCGGTAACTACGGAGGCTGTTTCCGGCGGAAGCAGTTCCTCAAGCCAAAGCGCGGTTCCCGGCGCCTCAGAGAGGTAAACCAGGATATCCTCCAGGGAACGGAGCAGGCTCACAGGTGAAGCGGAAAGTCCGCCGTTATCGATGATATGTTTTGCCCGGATCAGATCCCTAAGCCCCGCCTTGGTGGAGGCAAACCGAGCGGCCCCTTTCAGCGTATCCTCTAGGGTTCGATAATGGCGGGGATCCGATGCCTTTAGTCCCGAACGGTAGGCCCCTTCGGAAAGGCTTTGGGGTATCTGGTAAGTCGCGGTCGGTTCCCCGGTAAATGACCAAACCGCATAATCCGAAGCGGCCCGGAGGAGGGCGGCTCCTGCTGCGGTCTCCTCCAGGGTTCCGTGAAGCGGTTCCCCGCGGGGGAACAGGGTTGAACCGAAGAGACGGCCTTCGACATCCAGCGTTTCCTGATAGGGGGCAAACCCCGGGAGGGCCATGTCAATCCGGCTGGTTCCCCGGGGAATGAAAACCTTGCAGGGAGTGGTCCCCATGTACACATCATCCGCCCGTACCGCCGCGCCTGAGGGTTCTGAAGTCAGCGCCAGAACCGTACCGGGATTGGCAAGCCCTGGATAGAGGAGGGTACAAAAGAGTATAATAACCGCTATTAACGCATAAAGCCATGCCAGATATACCCCCGGCCTGATACCGAGGATGGGTTTTAACCGTACCCGGTCTTCAGGAAGGGTCTCCTCCGGGACATTCTTTTTTCCGAACATGCCAAAAGTATAGGCCCCCCCTTCGTATCTTGTCAACAACGGCGCTTCATGCTAGGTTTTTCATATATGGACAGTTCTCTTTATAGTTTAATTTTTCTCTACTATATCAGCAGCAATGGGTTTGTTAGATGATTGAAAAACATAAGACCGCAAAGACGGATTTCTTCGACCATCTACAGGAGATCACCGAAAGGCACCTTACCAGGACGCGAAGAATTCGGCGGATTAAAAAGGAAAAACAAAAAGCCAAGAACCCTATTCTGGATTGGTTTGAGTCGTTTATATGGGCCGCCGGCGTGGTGCTTCTCATCAACCAGTACCTTTTTCAGGCGTATCAGATTCCCTCAGGCTCCATGATCGATACCCTTCTCATCGGAGACCGGATCTTTGTCAATAAGATTATCTTCGGCCCGGAACTGCTGCCGGGAGTGGCCAAACTGCCCAGCCCCATTAAGCCGGAACGGAACGATGTGATTATTTTTGAGAATCCTTCTTATATTTCCCGGGGGCCGGCCTTTGATATTGCTCAGCGTATCATCTATATGCTTACCCTTTCTCTGGTAGACATTGACCGGGAGGAATCCGGGGAGCCTAAAGCTCACTTCCTGATAAAACGCGCGGTCGGCTGGGGAGGCGATCGGTTTGTTCTGGAGAAAGGGGAATTCCGAATCCGTTTTGCCGGTGAAACCCGGTGGGTAACGGAAGGGGAATTTAATATGGGCCGGCGATTCAACCACCGGATCAGCCGTTTGATGGATCCCGGGGGGTATCCGGCTTTGGAAGCTGCGGGAAAGGCTGCCGCATACCTGGAACTGGGGCTTAATCCCCCCGCCGGACTGGTAAACGCGGCCGCTTCGGTCAATGCTATGCGTTATCCGGATCAGCTTGCCCATGATCGCGCCCGTCTTGAGGTATTGCGGGCGGCGTATCCCCAGAATATCCGGTACGGTATATTTCTCTCCCGGTATGTTCAAGGCTGGTATGTGCCTGAAGGCAGGATGCTGCCCTTGGGGGATAACCGGGATAATTCCCGGGACGGGCGTTATTTCGGCCCTATTCGGGAAGCCAAGGTTCTGGGCAAGGGTTCTATTATCTATTGGCCTTTGGGACGTATAGGTCTCATCCGGTAAGGGAACGTTACATGTTTGAAAAATGGCGTAAATATTCATATAAAGACCAAAAAAATAAACAGCATCGGGTCCGCTGGATTCTGTTGGGTTTTCTCGTGTTTTATGCGGCCTATACCTTTCTTACGGGCTTTATGTTTTCGACCAGATTATTAGAAAGCAATACCATGCAGCCCAATCTCCGATCCGGGGATAGATTCATCTGCTCGTCCTATATGTTCTATAGGCTGCTGCCGGATTTTTCATGGCTGAACGCCGCGCCTCCCATCCGCCGGGGGAATGTGGTGCTGGTGGATATGTCCTTAAAGGAGAAGCGGAACTTTTTTGCGACTCTTCTGGATGGGGGGATCCGTTTTTTTACCGCCCAGAGGGTAAGCATTGGGGCCAGGGGGGAACAGTTCTACATGAAACGGGTTATAGGGCTGCCGGGGGATGAAATTACCATGACCAACTATGTGTTCAGAGTGAAACCCAAAGGCGGCTCCTATACCCTTACGGAATTTGAACTATGGGATAAACCCTATGATGTTACGATTCCCCAAGTTCCGGCCTTGTGGGATGCCTCGATTCCCTTTTCGGGCAATATAGAAACCTTTGTGCTGGGGGATGATGAATGTTTTGTGCTTTCCGATGATCGGAGCAATACCAACGATTCCCGCACCTGGGGCCCCGTGCCGTTGGATTACATCATAGGGAAAGCCTCATTCCGCTATTGGCCTATTACACGGCTGGGCAAACCTTAAATAAATGAAGGCTTCGCTGTATCTGCATATTCCTTTCTGCGCGGGTGCGTGCGATTACTGCGACTTTTACTCGATTCCGGTTGATCCTCATGACAGGCGAATAGGGGTATATGCCGATACCCTTCTGAGGGATGGGGAACGGTTTATCCGGGATTTCGGCGTGTCCTGCATTCCCACCGTGTATATCGGGGGAGGAACCCCTTCGATGCTGGGGGCTTCCGGAATCCGGCGGCTTCTTTCAGGACTGGCAGGGCTTTGGCGGGCAAAACCGGAGGAGATCACCGTGGAGGCAAATCCTGAATCCGCGGAGGAGGCTTTTCTGCTGGCATGCCGGGAAGGAGGGGTTACCCGGATCAGTCTGGGAGTGCAGAGTTTTCATGGTCCTTCCCGTCAAGCGGTGCATAGGGTGGGGACGGAAAAGGTTCTGGCGGAACGGCTTGGCCTGGTTTCGGCTATCTTCGGCAGGGCCTTCTCGGTGGACCTCATTGCCGGACTGCCCTTTCAGGATGAGCGTATCCTCTTAGGAGATATTGAGCGGGTTCTCGCGTATAAGCCGGATCACATTTCTCTGTATGCTTTGACCTTAGAACCCGGAACACCCTTAGAACAGAGAATATCTCATAATAAAACGCCGCTCCCTGATCCGGATACGGCGGATGATCTTTGGATTGCGGGACGGGATGCTTTGGAACAAGCGGGATACGGGCAGTACGAGGTTTCCAATTTTGCTCTAAACGGGAAACGGGCCGCCCATAACATCCGGTATTGGCGTATGGAAAACTGGCTTGGTCTGGGAACCGCGGCATCTTCCACCATTGTTGATGATGAAACCGGTACAGGCCGGCGGATTACTATTAAGCCGGATATGGACGCCTATATCCGGGGAAGCCTGTCCCCGATCGTTGAAGAGCTGGGCCGGCTTACCCTTATGAAAGAAACGTTTCTTATGGGCTTCCGGTATATCGAAGGGCCGGATGAGAAGCTGTTTCAACGAAGATTCGGTTTGCCTATCCGAGCGTGTATCCCCCACACCCTCGCCGTATGGCAAGACCGGGGACTTCTGCAAGCCGGAAAGCCGGCGCTCACCGCACAAGGGATCCTCTTTCTGGATCCTTTTTTATTGGATGTTTTTGAAGAAGCGCCCGCTTCTCTTAATATAAAAGATTACCGGTAAGCTCTTTCGCGTTTTCCAGAAATAACGCAGCGTTTCCGCCGCTACGCTTCACTTTATGCGCCTCTTCCGTATTCTATTTCACTGAGTCTGCCGGAGGAATAGACCCTTGGTTTTCGTAAAACCCTCTTGAAAAGGCTTGGGTTTTACGGCAAACCGGATAAAACAAAATACGGAAGGTGCGGCAAATCGAACCCTCCGTATTTTTTCATTTGCAAAGCCCTCGGAGGGGGCACGTTTCGATACAACCGCGCAAAGCGGAAACTCCCGCGGAGTGAATCCTAGAAACCGGGATATTTTTCGCACAGGCATATTTGACAACTTCCCGTTGGGCGCTGTGAGAAACCTTGCCGGTACACAGAATCAGCATATCCGCGCCGCCAAGTTGTTTCTCGATACTTCGCTCCTGCCCGTTAAACACCTTTAAAGCAATCCCGAAAGATTTCGCCGTTTCAATATACGCTCTATGCAGGCGGTCCATGCCGCCGACCAATACCGCACACATACTATACTCCTGAATTGATCTTAGTTAGTTTATACTAATAAACTATATGTTAATTTAATCTAACAAAAATGTCAAGCATTTTTCCGGAAAAATCAAATTAATAAGAGTCATAGCCGGCTTGTTGCCCGATATTCCGCCCACTCTACGGGTGATTGTATGTGAGGCGCTGCGCCCTCTTGCGTTTATTGACTTCTCTAAGCTATTATTAATAACATTAGTAAGAGGATTATATGAGATTATGGAGCGTTGTTTTTTTTCTAGTAATAAAGAGTGTTTTTTACCTGCATACTCAGGAAATTGTTACCGCCGAACGGTATCTGGCCATGGTATCTGAACGATATGGAGGGATGAGGGACTATGAAGCACGGATTGTTATCCGTTCAGGGAATACCGCTATGTCCGGGACGGTCATTCACCTGGTTCCCTCTTTTATGAGGATAGATTTTACCAGCCCGGCAAATCAGGTGATCGTGTTTAACGGGGAACAGCTGACCATTTATCTGCCCGAATATCAGGCGGTGCTGAACCAGAGCGTATCTTCAAACCGGGGAGCTTCCGGAACCTCCCTGGCAACGGCTCAGGGGCTTACCCTGCTCAGGCGGAATTATGTGCCGGTCTTTGTTACCAGTCCTACGCCGGAACCCCTGGACAGCGGCGCTTCAGAAAAGGCGGTTAAATTACGGCTTACCAGGCGTTCTCTTTCAGAGGGATTCAGAGAGATCATTATGAGCGTCAATCCCGATACTAAGCTGATACGGCGCATTGAAGGGCGAACCATCGACGAAAGGCTCGTCCGGTTCGATTTTTCCAATGTCAAAATCAACCAGGGGATACCGGAACAGCGGTTTATCTATGATTCCCCCGCGTCGGCCAATATGTATAACAACTTTCTATTTCGAGATACCGATTAAAGAGGAATAATGATAATTAGGGAAAAACAGACCAACCAACCGGGACGTTCACGGTTAGGCATATCGGGGGCATGCGGTGGAATCCCTGGGTAATAAATTAAAAGCCGCTCGTGAAAGCAAGGGGTATACCCATGATCAGGTAAGTCAAGAAACCCACATTTCCAGCCGTTATCTCAAAGCCCTTGAAGAGGAGGATTTTTCCGGATTTCCCGGGGAGCCTTTTCTTTTAGGGTTTTTGAAGAACTACGGCGAATTTCTTGGGCTTGACGTGCAGGAACTCCTCTCTTTGTACTGGGCTATGAAAATTCAGGAAGAACCGGTTCCGGTAGAGCAGCTTTTAAAAAAGCCCGCGCCTCTTTTCCCTTTCAAATTGGTACTGGCGGTGCTGGCGGGGCTTATCCTTCTAGGAGTTATAGCGGGCGGGTTGTACTTCTTCCTCAACTATTCGTGGAAAAAACCTTCGGCAGCGGTCAGGCCCCGGGAACCTGTGGAATATACCTTAACCGAAGGATCTCTGGAACGGCGTTTCTATCAGGGGGATTCCATTATCATCCCCTATGAAGATGCCCAATATACCTTACAACTGATCAATTTGGGGGACGCGATTACCATCAACACCCCCGACAGGGAAGTGATTCTGGATTTGAGTCAAGAAGTGACTTTGGACCTTAACGAGGATGGGGTTGAGGAACTGCGGATTACCGCGGCGGATTTCGCCAAAAACGAAAGCGGCGCCGGCGCTTTATTGCGTTTTGAACTGGATAGCCCTCTTCCCCGTTCTAACGAGGGAACTCCCGGTGAAGGGCCTGCCGCGGGAACAGGAACATCCGCCGCGCCCGTTACTCCTCCCCTGATGAGCAATAGCGGTCTTGCCAACGCTACGATTATATTTTCTTCCCCCTCTGCGTATCCCTTTACCCTGCAAGCGGTTTTTCAGGGCTACTGTATGTTTCGCTGGGAGATTCTGGCGGAACAAAACCGCCGGGACAGGACCGAGCGGTATTATCAGAGGGCGGATGAACTGAATATTCAAGCCCAGAACGGGATCCGTATTTGGGTATCCAATGCCGCTACGGTAAAAATTCAGGTTATAGGAGGCGGACGCACTGTGCCTTTAGAATTAGGGGGCGCCGGGGAAGTGGTGGTGGCGGAGGTTCGTTGGGTACGGGATGATGAAAGCCGCTATCGGCTGGTAATGGTAAGACTGTAATAACCGTGCGCTATTATCTTGATCCCTTTGGGTGTGTAAAGAATCAGGTGGATGCGGAAACCATGATGGCCTTCCTTAACGGGGCGCATTGGGCTGCCGCAGAGGATCCGGCGGAAGCGGATCTGATCATCATCAATTCTTGCGGTTTTATTGAAAGCGCCAAGCAGGAATCCATCAATGCGGTGCTTGCCTACCGTAAAACTTATCCCGATACAAAAATAGTCCTTGCCGGCTGCCTGGCCCAGCGGTATGCCCAGGAACTCTCCAAAGCCCTTCCAGAAGCGGATCTGCTCTTTGGCAACCAGGACCTTTCAAAAATCCTTGAAGCGGTTTCCATAATCCTAGAAGATTCCCCGGTAAAAGAAGGTTCCGGCAACATTCTGATTCCGAAGACCGCCGCATATTCCTTTTCAGGAAAACGCCCTCTGCTCTCGCTTCCCGGTTCGGCGTATATCAAAATCAGCGAAGGCTGTAATAACCGCTGTACCTTCTGCGCTATTCCCCGGATACGAGGCCCTCTGGTAAGCCGCCCGGTTCCCCAAGCGCTGGAGGAATGCCGGGAACTTCTTGATCGGGGTATTCGGGAACTTTGCCTCATTGGCCAGGATATCGGATCATATTGGACCGATAGGATCGCCGGTTCTGGAGAAAGCCGGCTTCCTGAACTGCTGGAAGCGCTGTCTAAGCTGGAAGGACGGTTTTGGGTACGGCTGCTTTACATACATCCGGACCATTTCCCCCTGCCCATTCTCGATATAATCCGCCGGGATTCCCGGTTTGTCCCCTATTTTGACCTTCCCTTCCAGCACGGATCTCACAGAATACTAAAAGCCATGAACCGCCGAGGTACTGCGGAATCGTATCTTGCCCTAATCGACCGGATCAGAACTATGCTTCCGGATGCGGTCCTGCGTTCCACCTTTTTAACCGGCTTCCCCGGCGAGACCGAAGAGGATTTTCAAGCCCTCTTGGATTTTCAGAATAAGGCGCGCCTTGACTGGGTGGGATGTTTCACCTATTCCAGAGAGGAGGACACCCCGGCTTATTCCATGAAGCCCCGGATTCCCAAAATTTTGGCGGCAAAACGCAAACGGATTATCGAGGAACAGCAGGTCCCTATCACCGAAAAACAGATGAACCGTTTCATCGGCCGGATCCTGGACGTACTGGTGGAAGAGCAGGCAGCCGGTGAAAACGGGCTTTATCTGGGACGCCTTTTCTGTCATGCCCCGGAAGTGGACGGTTCCGCGGTTATTCGTTCCGCCGTTCCATTAGAGCCTGGAACTCTGATCCGGGGCAATGTATGCGCCCGGGCGGGCTTCGATTTGGAAGTGGCAGCCATTGACAGCAGCGTGTAGTTTTAAATCGCCGGTAATTTAAAAAATTTGTGTTTTTTATGAAAATATATACATTTTTTACGATTCAAAAACCTATAGGTATTGCAATATACTCTTGACAAAACTCTCAACATACGGCAATGTACGCAAATTAATTATTATATTTTCATAAAAAAATTTAAAAACCACTTTAAATACTTATATTATTGGGTATATTTTATAAAACCAAAGGGGGACTTCTTTTGGAGCAGAATTTTGTAGAACGGATACATAAATCCCTTGCGGATCTTAAAATGGAGATCATCTCGAATCTGATCGTCAGTAACGAGAATTTTAAGGAAATTGTAGAAGGTATGGATCCGAAGGATTTGGCGGATATTGCTTCCGATGACATCGACCGTAAGATGATTGAAGCGATTGGTTCTCAGGAATTGAAACGGCTCAAGCTAATAGAATCCGCCTTGACCAGGATTCAGCAGGGAAAATACGGTCTTTGTATGAAATGCGGCAAACGCATACCTCATGACAGGCTTGAGGCGATTCCCTATGCGCTCATGTGCATAGAGTGTAAAACCGCGGAAGAACGCCGGAACCGGTAGCAACGGGGAACGCGTTTTTCGCTTCTCCCCTCTTTTTCATACCGGCAGGTATGAGTCTCGGAAAGGGCTTCCGGTCCAGGGCATTAGAGAAACGCCTTGGTATAAGCCCTTGTACCAATCTCATCTCACCGGGGGTTAATCGTTGCCCGTATTGTGTACCGGGATCGCGCCTTCCGGGGTTTTCCAGTGCCAGATTGGAGTGGAAAGTTCTGAGGAAAAAGGATTCTGCCGGTTAAAATCCGGGAGCCAACCGGTATCCGGCGTCAATTCCTGATAAAAACCGTCTTCAATACCAAATTCCTCAAGCCACTGCAAAATCCGCTTGTATTCTTTCTCATTTAAATGCCGGTCGATTCCCGCTTGTTTGACCGGCGTATACTGGGTCATAAGGGAAAGCAGCGCCCGATCTCGGGCGTACTCCGCAAACCAGCAAAGCACATCCCTGGTAGCCTCCAGGTACGCGGGCAGTACCAAATGACGGATAATAACCCCGGAAACCGCCGGCGCCGTATGCGTCCCCCGAACCGGTTTGAACCTAAGCCGGCGAGTCTCCATCATCCGTATTATCGCCTTTTGAGCGTGTTCGGGATAATCCGGCGCGTTGAAAAAACGTCCCGCAATTACTTTGTCCAGGGTTTTGAGGTCCGGCAGGTATATGTCTATCGTATCTTCCAAAAGGGATAGCGCTTCAAGGCTTTCATAGCCGGAGGAATTCCACAGTACCGGAAGCGCAAGCCCTTGGGACCGGGCCAGCGCAATTCCTTCAACAAGAGCGGGAACAGCATGGCTTCCGGTGACGATGTTGATATTCTCAGCTTTCTGTTCCTGTAAAGCAAGACAAATCCTGACAAATTCGTCTTGGCTTACCGTTTTTCCCATACCGTTTTGGGAAATCTGGTGATTTTGACAAAAAGTACAGCCCAGATTACAACCGGTTATAAAGATCGTTCCCGAACCGCCGGTTCCGGTAACAGGGGGTTCTTCCCCCCGGTGTATGGACGCCGCGGCAATCCGAAGCTCTCCGGTCTCTCCGCAATACCCTTTATATCCGTTTAAGCGATCCGCTCCGCAGTTCCGGGGACAGAGACGGCAATGCCGATAGATATGCATAGGGCATCTTACACGAATTTTATATATTTTTTATAGGTAATGAATAGGAAACCCCTATAAAAACGGTATGGGTTTCTTTTCTTTATATGGTGCGGTTATCCTGCATTGACAAATCCCTGTTCCCTGTCTAAAGTCTAACTTGTAGGTGTTTTAAGAAGGAGTGGCCAATGGCATCAACTATTGGTATTAAAATTGCAAACGGTGAATTTTATCCTATTCTTGAGGAGTATTCGGCTGTTAAAAAAAGACTTATTCTTACTACGGTTCATAATAAGCAGGCAAGCGTACATATTGATCTGTATAAAAGCAATATGCAAACTTTAACCGATGCTCTCTATATCGGCAGTCTGGTGGTTGAAAATATTAAATCAAAGCCCAAAGGAGAGCCTTCTATAGAATTGGTAATTTCTTCTAATAAGGATGGAGAAATTTCAGCAAATGCGGTGGACTTAGATACCTTTTCAAAGAAGGAGCCTCCTTACCTGAATGTTTCCCTTAAATCCTTAGAGGAAGATGTCCCAGAGGTTCCTGATTTTAAGGTGAGCTATCCGGCTATACCTCCGTTGGGGCTGTATGAACCGGTATCGAATAAAAAGAGTACCCCTTGGCCGGTACTTGTCTTTATTTTTATATGCCTTATCTTGATTTGTTTTGTCCTGTGGTTTTTTCTTTTTAGAGGTTATAATGGCACGCTCTTCCGGTCAATCGTAACCGCTTCGGACCCCACACCGGTAAAAGCCGCCGAACCTGTAACACCTGCGGAACCGGCGTTTATTCCTAAGCCGGAGATTCCGGCGGCTTCCGTTGCTCCCGAAGAAGAACCGGAAACAGCCGCAACACAGGCTGTAACGCGGGAAACCGCGCCGGAACCGGAACCCGACGCAACACAAATCGTAACGCCGGATGCGGAGCCGGAGCCGGAAACTGCAGCGGCAGAGGAACCTTCGCCGGAGCCGCAGGCGGCGGGACCGCCGCCTGAATCCGCGGCTTCCGAAGTTCCTGCGGTTCCTCCTTCTTTGGCGGGACCGCCGCTTATTGAAGCGCCCGCTTCGCCGCCGGCCCGGCAGGCCGCGATCAAGCGTACCCGGCCTAGTCCGCCGGTGGCCTCTTACAAAGCGCCTACCGCCATTCCCCGTGGAGGAGTCGCCTATAAAATTCGCTGGGGAGATACCCTTTGGGATATATCGGAGGCTTTCTATCGTAATCCTTGGCTTTATCCTCGTATTGCCCGGTTTAATAGGATCCGTAATCCGGATCTTATTATTTCAGGAACAACCATCCGTGTTCCTCCCAGACGGTAGGAGCGTACTAATTTCCTTTGTCTTCTTGATTCTCTGTAACCTGGTATCCTGCAAAGGCGAACCGGTTTTAGATATACCCCGGGAAGAAGTAATCGCAAAACTTAAAAACGGCAATATCGCTTTTATTATGGAAACGGACGTCAAAAACGTACAGGAAATAGCGAAAGTTAATCCTTCCGCTTCTTTTTATGTAGGGCTCCTGGTGCGTTCCCGGGAACGAGCCGCTTCCCTCAAAACCGGTGATGAGCCTGAAGCCGATCCGGTACACCGGAGTCTTCCTCTTTTTCAGGCCGCTTTAGGCAGTCCCGCAATCAGAATCCGGGAAGAAGCCGCCAGAGAACTGCTGATCCCGGTATTAGAGGGTGAGATTTCCGCCGCCCTCCTGTTGACCTATATAAAAAATACCCCGCCGGCATCTAAATCAAAATCTAAAGAGGCGGGGGAAAGTACCGGCCTGTCCCGGGATAATCCGGTGGTAAGCCTCCAAGCCGCATCGTTATATACCTTGGGACGTTTTAATGAGGCGGTGAACCTTCTGGGAACCCAACAAAATTCATCTTCTTGGGATAAGGCCATCGCCATGCTGTCAACAATGGGCCTACAGCAACGGGATACCCACCATGAAAAGTATGCCCCGGAGCAGAATATTCTTCGCGGGAACTTACTCGGTTTTTTTCTGCGCGGCGCGCCCGATAAAGCGTATACCTGGTCATTCAAAAAGATCCTCCGGCAGGCGCCGGACTTTTTTACCGAAGCCGAAGCCGCCGCGGTCCTTGGACGCTTTGCCGTTTCTGAAACTACATACCCGGAAGCGCTCCGGTACTTCCGGCTTGTGTTGGATCGGGATCCTTCCCTTTTCTTTCAATACCCCGAATTAACCGGCGATCTGGGGCGCGGTTTTCAGTATACCGGCGCTCAAGAGGAGGGGATAAAGCTGTTTCTTGAATGGGACAAGCAATTACAGAGCGGCGGCAAAATACGCCTAGACGACGGGGTTACCAGAGGTAATCCCTATATTGACGTACCCGCTATCCGGTATCGGCTGCTCTACTTCACAGGAAGAATAGAACGGCAGCGGGGGAATTACCTGCAAGCCGCGGCGTATTTTAAGGCCGCCCTGACTTTTGCGCCGGATAATCTGCAAGAAGACGCCTGTATGTGGTATATTTTGAACGCTGCATGGCTGAACAAGCGGCAGGATCTGCTCCCTTTGGTATACGCCTATCTGTCCCGCTGGCATGACCCGTCTTATTTCGCGGATATGCTGGACTTGCTCTGCTGCTATCTTACGGCAAACCGGCAATGGAAGAGTATGCTGGAGCTTTTTTCTCAGATTCGGTTTCGTTCACTAGGACCTACCGCGGCCAAGTATGCCTACATCCTGGGCCGGGCGGTTTCCGAGGGTTATATTCCGGAACCGCAAGCCACGGCCGGGTTGAATGCGGTGGGTATGGAAGCCGCGGGCCGGGGAAAAGACCTCAAGACCGTCATGGCTCAGTCGTTTTTTCGGATCGCCTTTGAGGAAGGCGGCGCCTCATTTTACTACCGCGCCTTGAGCGCCGCCCGTTTAGGGGATACGGTCCTGCCCCTGCCCGCAGAGATTACCCAAACCCAAGACAACGGAGAACCTCTTAACCCCCAGGATTTCCCTCATAAGGATGAAATGGATCTGCTGCTGGGCTTCTTTGAATTCGGCGCAGCCGCATATATCCTGCCCTATCTTAGTAATGTACAGGAGGATCTCGCCGTTTGGGAACTGAGGGTTCTGGCGCAAACCCTCGCCGACCGGGGAGAATGGATAGAATCCATCAGGCTGGTGAACGCCTATATGGATCGGGATGACTATGAAATAACCTATGCGGACATGTACCTGTACTATCCCAAAGCCTTTATGGATATCATAGAAAAAAACGCCCGGGAAGCGGGGATCCCCCCGGAAATACTCTACGGCCTTATCCGTACCGAAAGCGCGTTTGACTCGAATATCAGATCCCATGTAGGCGCAATCGGACTTTCCCAGCTCATGCCCGATACCGCCAGGGAGGAAGCGGGGCGTATCAAGAAGCGGGGCGGTCCGGATTATCTGGATAATCTGGACCTTCGGGAACCGGCTATTAATGTCCATATCGGCGCTTCGTACCTGAGCTACCTTCTCAATCTTATGAAAAGCCCCATGCAGGCTCTGCTTTCTTATAACGGCGGGTATAATAGAGTCCGGCGCTGGCGCGCCGCGGAACCGGACCTGCCTGAAGACCTGTTTCTGGAAACCATCGAGCTGATTGAAACCAGGGAATACGGCAAACGGGTGCTGGCCGCGGCCGCGGCTTACGGGTATCTGTACTTCGATATGACCATGGAAGCGGTGGCGGGTGATATATTCAGATGAGCATCCCGGGCTGCGGCGGCAGGTTTGATAAACTACACGTATCCCTCTTGCTATAATACAAAATCCTGTCTAAAGTAGATGTATGGGATCTTCGTAAGGGAAATCTTGAGGAAAGGGTATTCAGAAAATTATTATGAACCACAGGAGAACTTTACACGGATACGTTTTTCTGGACATACATCGTTGATTTAACAGCAGCTTATGGAAGGGGAATAACTCGCTTTTGGAGGATAAAGATATGATCCTTACAAAAGATCAACCAGGAGGATTTTACATCGGTGTTGCTGAAAGATATAGGCTCTCATCTGATAACCAAATTCCGTGTGATGGAACTCACGGGAGCGGTATTGTTGGGAATTCTTTCTATTATTATGAGCATTTCTATAGCCGGGGCGCTTTTTAATGGAAGCGGGATCCTCTTCGGCGTGGGGGATTTTTTCGTGGATTCCCTGGGATTCCTAGCCTTCGGTATTCCCGCCTACCTTTTCTATGCCGCGTTTTTATTAGCGAGTCCTATATATCGTCCGGATCGTATTTTTGTTCTCAGTTGCTCTCTGGTTCCTTTTTTGACCTTGGCCATAGGTTTTGTTTTTATCCGAGACTTTGATTATTGGGCCGAACACTTTGCCTTCTTCAACTGGGTCGGGAAAGGGGGATTTAACTTCTTTGTCATCCTTTTAACCGTTATAGAAGGGCTTATTATCGCGGCATTTACCTCTCTGTTCTTTTTCCGGTACGGCCCGGAAGACAACCGGAGTAACTCCGAAGCGATGGACCTTCACGGCTCATCGGAGGAAGGGTCCCGGCAAAGCTCCGAATCCTTCTGGAGCGCCTGGAAACCCTCCAAAGGGAGGGCTGCCATATTGCTTCCCCCCGTACCGAAACGAAGCTCCTCCGGGAAGTTTGAAGATTCTGCGCCGGGGGGCCCTGGGCATGAGGATCCCTTCCCTAATGAATACGGCATCGAAGAGTTCGATATAGAGAACATTCGGCTGCCGGACATAAAACCATTAGCCACGGTAACGGTCTTTCATGAACTTGAATCCCTGTCCTCCCCGTCTATGTATAAGGCGGCCCCAAAAATCGAATCCGGAGAGCCGCGGTATAGCCCCCGAAGAGCCGTGTATCGCGACGACGAGACGGATATTATCATAGAAAATACCGGCGGCTCCGAAAGGGAGAGGCATGGGAAAGCCGCCTATGATTCCCCTTCTCAGGGCATTGATAAAAACGCGGTCCTATCCCCGGAATTCCCTTCCTCATGGGACCCGTACCGGATACCGGTTAAGGGGATCCTCAACCAGTATCCCGGCGGCCGCTACCGGCTCATCGATCAGGCCGCCGAAGATACCTCGGTGATTCTTAAAGAAACTCTTCGGGAATTCAACATTCAGGCGGAGGTCGCCGGGATCCGCCAGGGACCGGTAATCACCCTGTTTGAAATTCTTCCTGCCCCGGGAGTAAAACTCTCCAAGATCGTCAATCTCCAGGATAATATCGCCCTCAGACTGGCGGCGGCTTCTATACGGATCGTGGCTCCCCTGCCGGGAAAACAAGCGGTGGGCATTGAGATTCCCAATGCCAAACGAAACATTGTATCCTTCATGGAGATCATCGAAGAGGAACTCCACCGGGAAGGCAAAAAACCGGAAATACCGGTCATATTGGGGAGGGATATTACCGGAGAAGCTCAAGTGATGGATTTGGTGCAGATGCCCCACCTCCTCATGGCCGGCGCCGCCGGTTCGGGAAAATCGGTCTGCATCAATGGGCTGATTCTCTCTATCCTGTACCGGCGATCCCCTGCGGAATGCCGGCTCATTCTGATCGATCCCAAGATAGCGGCGTTAAAACGCTACAACGATATTCCTCATCTGCTGACTCCGGTGATCGCAGACCCTAAACGGGCTTTTCAGGCGCTCCAGTACTGCATCTTTGAGATGGAACGGCGTTATGCCTGCCTAGATTCCCTGGGGGTCAGGGACATACGGAGCTATAACCAACGGATCAGGGAACGGGGGATCGGCGTGGATCATCTGCCCTATATTGTGGTGGTGATTGATGAATTTGCGGACCTCATAGCCGTTGCCGGAAGAGAACTTGAATCCATCCTGGCCCGTTTAGCGGCTATGAGCCGTGCTGTGGGCATCCATCTGGTTATGGCTACCCAGCGTCCGTCCATTGATGTGATTACCGGACGTATCAAGGCCAATATTTCCAGCAGGATCGCCTTCATGGTGGCCGGTAAGATGGACAGCAGGATCATCATGGATATGGCGGGGGCGGAGAAACTGCTCGGCAAGGGGGATATGCTCTATGCGGGAACCGCGGATCCGGTTCCCATCCGTATGCAGGGGGCGTTTGTTTCGGAGGAAGAGGTTGAACGGGTGGTGGAATACGTTAAAACTCTGGGAGACCCCGATTATATTGATGATGAATTTTTTATTGATGATGAAGATCCCGCTTCATCTATCTTTGCGGAAGGAGAAGACCCCCTCTATGAGCGGGCTGCGGAAATCGTCATACAGCAGGGTAAGGCCAGCGCCGGTTATATCCAGCGGCGGCTGAAAATAGGGTCTAACCGGGCCGTTCGGCTGATAGAAGCGATGGAACGGCGCGGGCTGATTGTTCCCGATCAAGATTCCAAGCCGGAGGAATCGTCTGATTGAAATCGGGCAAGAAAAGATACCCTAATGCGTTTGGTGTAATACTTACGGTTTTGGACAAAAAACATCGAAATTGGGTCTCAAAGAGTCAATTTCGATGTTTTTAAGACCGGATAATGGTTCTTGAAGAGAGAAAACGGATTGTTTTAGAATCAAAACTATAAAGGAGCGTTTAAAAAAGTTATAAGAATATGAAAATACTGGTATTTGGTTCTCTTAATATTGATCTGGTGTTCTCAGTTGACCATATCGTATGTCCCGGAGAAACGATCGGCAGCGCCGCCCTGATAAAAAGTGCAGGCGGGAAGGGAGCTAATCAGGCCGCGGCACTGGCAAAGGCAGGCATAGATGTGTATATGGCAGGGAAAATCGGACAGGATGGGCATTTTCTGCTGAATCATATAAGGTGCATACGGAGTATGTGACGGTATACCAGGGCGCTGTAGGACAAGCCTCAATTTAACTGGATAAAAACAGCCGTAATGCTATTGTGCTGTACTCGGGAGGTAACGGAGCTATAACTCCGGATGAAATCAACAAGGTTATGGCTCATTTTGATGCCGGGGATATGCTGGTATTGAAAAATGAAATAGCGCATACCAAAGATATCCTGGAACAGGCGCGGAAAAAGGAACTGAGAATATGCTTCAATCCTTCGCCGTATAATCGGAGCATTGAAGACCTGCCGCTGGACGCGGCGGATAACTTTTTTGTTAATGAGATTGAGAGGGCCGGTCTGGCGCAATTACCCGCGGAAACCCCGGCTCCGCCGGTTCTGGACAATCTGGTAAAACGCTTTCCCAAGGCCGAAATAATTCTCACCGCGGGCAGGGAAGGAGCTTATTACGGCTTTGGGAGCCTCCGTAAAAAAGGGGAGATTGCAGACATGCCTGTGACGGATACCACCGGATCGGGAGATACCTTCACCGGCTTTTTCTCAGCCGCCCGGATAAAAGGGTATACCCTAGCTGAATCCCTGAAGATTGCCGGCACTGCTGCATCCATCGCGGTTTCCCGCAAAGGAGCAATGGAGCCCATCCCCTTTGGGGAGGAAGTTTTCCGTGGGCTGTCCCGCGCCTACAGGCGGGGATTGTACGGCGGACTGGATAAATAAACGGCGGTTACTGGATCGGACTAAACTCAACCCGGCGGTTTTTCCACCAGTCGTTCTGATCCGCTACACGGGCTACCGGTTTGGTACTGCCCATACCTACGGAACTTAAACGGTTGCGGTTCACCCCGAATTCCACCAGATAGTTCACCACCGCCCGGGCGCGGGATTCACTAAGCGGTTGCAGTTCGGTCCGTTCCTCTTCTTCGGCTTCCGCTGCATTGGACTTGGTGCGGTTTGCATGGCCCTCAATAAGGACTTTGTAATCCCGGAATTTATTCAGGATCTCCGCAATACGCCTCAAAACCCGGTTGTTGTTATCCACGGTTTCTTTGGGAAGCCCCGCAAAGTCCGCATATCCCGCCCGGAATATAATAGACGGGACTTGTATCCGCAGTCCGCTTCCTTCCCGTATGACCAATACATCAACCCCGATATGGCCTTCCAAGGAGCCGGCTCCGCCCTGAGTGTCTTCCGCTTTGAAGGTAAAGGGATAATCCGTAGCCGCTTGTACCAGTTCTCCTTTGCTGTTTTTGCCGTTCCAGACAATCCGTTCCGCAGGCTTACCCTTGCCCTCAACTTGATAGAATACCTGATAAGGAGGCTGCGGTTCCCGTATTTCAAAGGTCCAAGATACAATGGGGAAGACCGACTGAGCCCCGAGGAATATGGTGAGTTCATCATCCACGCCGTCTCCATCGGGACTGAAATAGTCCGGCTGAGAAGAGAAACTGAGAACCGGAACAGGCTGTTCCTCTTCTATAACGATATTCGGTTCCTCAACGGCTTGGGGGATCACTTCCTCTTCGGGGTTATAGGCGGCCAAGAAAATAGCCGGTTTATGCAGTTTCTGTATACCCCGAGTACCCACCCGAACAGGGGAAAGGGTAAGGTTCTCCGGTATGGCCGGTTCTTTATCGGAAGATACTTCCGTTTTTTTTGTATACTCCACAAGATAGACATCTCTGGAAACTTCAGATTTGGAACCCTGAGTTTGACCGTTTAAGGTTCCCTTTTCAGGACGAAATTCCAGCAGCTCCTGATCGTTGAAGAGGAAAAAAGCGTATTTCCCCTTTTGGTTTGTTCCCTCTGAAGATAAGGTATAGGCCCCATCCTCGGAAAACCGAAACCTCCCGATAGAACCGTTATACTGAGCCTCAATGTAGGACGGTATGGATCCCGCCGGCTTCGGAAGACGATTTTCCAGCACGGTTGCCTTGCGGTAGGAACCGTCCCAGGACGCATTAACCCCAATCCTCAGCCGGACATCTTCGGAAACTCTCACCCGTATACTTTCCAAAGATTCAATCTCTATATCAAGAGAACGCCGGAGATTGGTAACGGAAATATTCTGGCTTGCTATGTAAAGCCCGTAACGAGTTGCGCCGGAATGCTGCCAAGTAAACACCTGCTGAGATTCATCTCCATAAAAAATGAGTTCCCTATGCCGGGGATCAAAATAGATATATTGGCGATTATCCAGGGTTCCCTGGGAACCGGCATAATACCAAAGACCGTCGATGAACCCTTCAAATGCCTTTGGACTGCTTAACAGCTCCTGGAGACGGTGTTCTTCTATCTGTTTTCCCGGTATCTGGGTAAGGCTGCTCTGCTCATAGACCCCTTTTGCCTCTTGGTAGGTGTAGGTCATTTCCTGCTGATCCAGGGGATTGGCGGATGTATTGTCCCTGCTTCGGGCAACAATGGAAAAACTCTGTCCTTTAGTATAACCCTGCTGATATGCTTGAGTACGCCGGGTTTCTTGAATGGAAATGGTCCCGTTTACCTGTAGTTCCGCTATTTTATTGAAGGGAAACCCATTCTCTTGGGAACTATCTTTTCTGAACACTGTCAAGGTATATTCCCCGGCGCTGTTCATGCCTGAAAGAACAACACAGGCGGTGCGGTCTCCGATTAAATCCTGGGTATAGAGGCTTATAGCCCCCGGACGGGTTGCGGCGGCAGGGGCTTTCCAGAGCCGTTTATACTCCTGAAGGGTTTCGTCAAAATCAATATAGGTGATATAAATAGGGCTGTCCTCTTCGGTGAGATTCCGGTAGGCAATGATCTGCTCTTCTTCCGGGTCTTCGTCGAAATTATCGGTGATGAGGCTTACCAGGATTTCTCCGGTGTCCAGAGCTGCTTTTGCGGTTATCCGCTCTTTGTAGGCTACAGGCTCCGTTCCGATATCTTCCGGGATTATACGTTCCGCCACGAGTTTTTGAGGGGTAATGACCTGAGTCTGTCTTTGAGGTTTCTTTATCTGCGGGTTTGAAGCCTCCCGGGGAAACCACACCAGCGCGCTGATCCCCAAAGCGGTAAGAATAAAGACGGTAATCGTTACGGCGCTGAAAAATTTCCTAGTCATTTTGCCACCTATTTTATAATATACCGCTTTTTCAATTTGAAATATAGAATTCGGCGGTAAAAAACAAAGAGGCTATTGACAAAGTATGATGGACAAAAACAGCGCAGCCAAAGGCTATGACCCGGTATTGAAAGCGCCTTCGCCTTCAATACCGGGTCCGCTAAGTTAGGGCCGCTTCAAAGGGCCGGGAGGGAGCGGCCAGCTCGGGTTGGGCTTGTATAATGTGCAGTTCCCTGCTTTTCGCCTGAAAAGTGGCTTCCATGATCCCGTATACCGAAGCGGTGGTTAGTTCCAATGCCCGTTTGATATCCTCAGTTTCCAGGTAGCGGGAGAGGAACACCGAGGCGGTCAGATCGCCTGAACCGGCCATGCCCGCTTCAAAGGGAAGTTCCGGCGTGCGGATCCGGTAAAGCCTGTTCCCGTCGGATACCAGCATCTCGATGTGATCCCCCGGGGGCGCTTTCTCTTGGGTCATGGGGCTTACGCCGTCCCGAAAACTGGTAACCAGCACCACCTTGGGTCCTCGGTCGTGGATTGCGGCTACGGCTTTCCGCGCGTTGGCAAGGGACGAGGTATCCATGCCGGTGAGGGCTTCCAGTTCAAACTGATTCGGCGTGACAATGTCCGCCAGAGCGATCACCTCCTGCTTAAAAATCTCAGGGATTCCGGGTTTAACATAAAAGCCCCTGCCGAGGTCTCCCATCACAGGATCACAGCAGTACAGCGCGCCGGGTCCTGCGCTTCGCACCTTGCGGACCGCGTTCATTACCGCATGACCTACCGCGGGGTCTCCCATGTATCCTGAAAGAACCGCTTCGCATTTTCCCAACACGCCCCGTTCTTCCAGCCCTTCAACCAGGTCTTCCGCAAGCCCGGCATCCAACACCTGCCCCCGCCACGCGCCGTAACCGGTATGGTTGGAGAATTCCACCGTATTCACCGCCCAGACCTCCCGTCCAAGCCGCTGAAGCGGAAACACTGCGGCGGTATTCCCCGCATAACCGTACACCACATGGGACTGAATGGATAACACAGCCATAATTTTACCTTCCTTGCCGTTGTTTTATATATTTGACAACTCCCCGCGCCTAAAGGCGGGGATTCTTACTTCAACGATATTGCCAAGGGATATAAGCTTGGTTTTCGCAAAAACTCCCTTCAGGGAGCTTTTACGGCGGTTCCAACTACTACCGGTAGTAGCAGTACCGGTAGTAGTCATGCTCCCCGGTCTTACAGTATATCTATAAGCGTAGATTCCCGTGTGCCCCACGGTATTTTTCAGCAATTATATCTTATATTCAGGTATTATGCAAGTCACTAACTAAAAAATCCTTGCGGATTTTTTGCGCCTTATGCCTAAAGGCAGGGGCTTTACGGCGCTTTTGGTAATTTTTTTAACGGGTCTTTGAATATC
>JAITHW010000039.1 GCA_031279815.1 Treponema sp.
TAAATAGCGCCGGAAAAGGTCTATAGTAATCGTCGGTTCCTTGAAATATTCTCCTTATCCGCGCTATTCAATTGCTTATATCCTTTTTAACCCGTGAAAATCCGTGTAATCTGCGGACCCGTGTTTAAATGCTTTTGCCCTGTGGGAGTTACTGGTTTCAGTTGACAAAGTACCTGTGAAAGAGTATAATAAAACCACCGCATGAAGCCGTTCTTCCGGAGATGAACTCCTACGGTTCTAGTTTAATGTTGGAGGTTTCTGTGACTGGAAATAATATATCTATTGATGAAAAGTATCGGCGCCTGTTGGCGGTTATTGCCGCTCAGGGGAGCGCGGCGGTTGCTTTTTCAGGGGGAGTGGACAGTTCCTTCCTCTGCCATGCCGCGACAGCGGCTTTAGGCAACAAGGCCATAGCGGTAACCATTGTGTCTCCTATGCTTCCGGGAAGTGAAATTGACTGCGCCGCGGCGGTTGCCCGGAAAGTCGGTATTGAGCATATCTTGATAGAGGAATCGGAGATTGATGAGGCAGTGGCGGCTAATCCCAAGGAACGCTGCTATTTTTGTAAGAAGATCGAGTTTGGAAACATCTTGGCTGCGGCAAAGAAACGGGGGATCAACGCCGTCTTGGACGGCTCCAACATGGACGATCTAGGGGATTACCGTCCGGGATTACAAGCCCTGGAGGAACTGAATATTCTGAGCCCTCTGCGGGAAGCGGGCTTGACCAAAGCGGATATACGGGAGCTTTCCCGGCGTTTTGATCTGCCCACCTGGGACAAACCGGCGTTTGCCTGTCTTGCATCCAGAATTCCCTACGGAGAGCGGATAGACCGGGAAAAGTTAGCCAGAATCGAAAAAGCGGAGGACGCCCTAAGAGCCGCAGGGTTTCGTCAGTTCCGGGTACGGTCTCACGAAGCCATCGCCCGTATTGAAGTCGCCCCGGAAGAGCGGCGGCGTTTCTTTGATGAAGCATTCATGGATGCGGTTTCCCGTTCCCTCAAGTCCTGCGGTTTTCTCTTTGTTGCCCTTGAACTTGAAGGCTATGCTATGGGCAGCATGAATCGAGCGTTACGGTAGACAGGAGGGTAAAACTGGTGAAAACGTTACATTTTGATTGTTTTGCCGGAATATCGGGAGATATGACGCTGGGGGCATTGGTGGATCTGGGGGTCGATCCGGACCTGTTATGCAGGGAACTGGGTAAACTTGGGATAGACGGCTGGAAATTAACCTTTCACCGGGACGAACGGGGAGGTATTACCGGGATCCATGCGGTGGTTGATCTAGATCCGCAGGCCGATCCTAGTGCCCATGATGCCGAACATAATCACGAAGAATCTCAGGATCATCATCATGAACACGGTTCCAAAAAGCATACGTCTTGGAAAGAGATCCGCAGTCTGATTGCCGGTTCAGACATCGCCGAAAGCGCGAAAAAACGGGCTTTGGATATTTTTCAGCGGATCGCTGAAGCGGAAGCTCAGGTTCATGGGGCGGCGGCAGAGGACATCGCGTTCCATGAAGTAGGAGCGCTGGATTCAATCATCGATATTGTGGGAACGGCGATCTGTTTGGACATCCTGAAGCCCGACCGGATCACAGGCGGGGAGATTGAGCTTGGAAGCGGTACGGTTAGGTGCGCCCACGGAGTACTGCCGGTTCCGGCGCCGGCAACCCTGATCCTGGTTCGCGGGCTGCCGGTAAAGACCGGAGGCTTCGATAAGGAGATGACAACCCCCACCGGAGCGGCGATCCTAGCCGCTTCGGTGGATGCCTTTGTGAGTAGCAGCAGTTTTACGGAAATCAAGACCGGTTACGGCATTGGAACCCGGAAAATGAAGAAACCCAATGTGCTTCGGGTTTCTTGGCGGGAGGAGCCTTCAGCGGAAAAGCCGGAAGGACCATGGAAAACAGAGGAACTGGCGCTGCTAGAAACGAATATCGACGATATGAACGGCGAAGCTCTGGGCTTTCTCATGGAGCGCCTCTTTGAAGCCGGCGCGCTGGACGTTACCTTTACCCCCTGTGTTATGAAGAAATCCCGTCCGGGAACGATTGTCTCGGTTTTAGGCTCTCCGGCAAGACGTTCCGCTTTGTGCGATGCCATGTTTCAACACTCTACCGCCATCGGCTTTCGGGAGATTCCGGTCCGCCGGCTTTCGCTGCCGCGTAAGGAGAGTTCCATAACCGGCGCTTTCGGGGAGGCAAAACAAAAAACCGTATTTTTGGGAGAAAAGCCTTTGCGCTCCAAGATTGAATACGACGATCGGGCCCGTATAGCCTGTGAACGGAGAATCTCCCTAGAGGAATCGGAGCGGCTAATCAAAGGGATAGGGACCGGGGAATCAAGGGGCGGAGCCGCCGACTGACGAGCCGCATCATCACCTTGCCCTCCCTAGAATATGCTACATAAACGTAGTATTATTCTTTCATGGATGCGACCATTGTTTCTGAGCATACAGGTACGCCCTCTGAAACAAGCGACCGGGAACGGGCCGAATTAGAACTGCTTTTTGATATAGTCCGGACGTTTGATAAATATGTGGAACTCAGGACCGCGCTAGGGCCTCTTTTGAGCCTCCTTGAAATCCGGGCGGGTCTCACCTGGGGGATGGTAACTTTACTGGACCGGTCTACGGGACTCCTGAAAATAGAAGAGGCCTACGGACTTACCACAGAGGAAAAGGAACGAGGGATTTACCGGTTGGGTGAAGGGCTGGTAGGCCGGGTTTTTGAATCGGGACAGGCGATTATTGTTCCGGATCTTGCCAAGGAGACCCGTTTCCTCAACAGAGCCAAGAACCGTACCAAGGCGGATATGGCGGGACTTACCTACTACTGCGTCCCCATTCGATCCGGAGGGAACATTATCGGAACCCTCGGCGCGGAACGCCGGATCCGGCAGGATATGGCAGAGACCCAGATGGCAAGGGATCGTTCCCTGCTGGAAAAGGTTTCTTCCATAATTGCGGATTCCGCCAAACTTCGGGAACGGATTTTAGAAGAGCAGTTCCGGTTCCGCAGGCAAGAACATTTCCGGGAACATGAACGTTCAGGCACAGGCCTTTATGCCGAAGGCGGCGGGAACGGTCTGAGGCAGGGAGGCCGGATTATGGAGGGAAGCGCCATAATCGGAACCGGTAACGCCATGCGGGGAGTCTACACGCTGCTCGCCCAGGTGGCCCCCAGCGATGCCACCGTACTCATCGCCGGAGAAAGCGGTACCGGTAAGGAGCTTGTGGCCGCAGAACTGCATCGCCTTTCAAAGCGCGCGGGGGAAGCGCTGGTTAAGATAAACTGCGCCGCCCTGCCGGAATCGATCATTGAAAGCGAACTGTTCGGCCATGAAAAAGGGGCTTTTACCGGCGCTACCGGCCGGCACAAAGGCCGGTTTGAGATGGCTCACCGGGGAACGATTTTTCTTGACGAAATCGGGGAGCTTTCTCCCCGGATACAGGTAAAACTCCTGCGGGTACTGCAAGAACGGGAACTGGAGCGGGTGGGGGGAACCGCCACCATCAAGGTTGATGTTCGCCTCATTACGGCTACAAACCGGAATCTTGAAGAACAAGTTAAGGCCGGAAAGTTTCGGGAAGACCTCTACTATAGGCTCAATGTGTTTCCTTTGCACATCCCCCCTCTTAGGGAACGGAAAAGCGACATTATGCTTCTGGCGGATCATTTTGCGGAAAAGTACGCTGAAAAGAACGGCAAATTGATAAAGCGTATCTCCACCCCCGCCATTGATCTGCTTACCAGCTATTCTTGGCCGGGCAATGTCCGGGAACTGGAGAACTGCATTGAACGGGCGGTGATCCTCTCCACCGATATGGTAATCCATTCCTATAACCTGCCTCCCAGCTTACAATCCGCGGCTTCAACAAGGACCGAACCTACCACTACCTTAGAGGCGGCTCTTTCCCGGGTTGAAAAGGAACTCATCGTGGAGGCATTGAAGATAAGCAGGGGCAATATGGCATCCGCCGCCCGCCGGCTGGGAATTACGGAACGGCAGATAGGGCTTCGGGTGCATCATTACGGGATAAACTGGCGGATATATAGGTATAAAAATACAGATAGGGATTAAAGCGCCGCCCGGCTTAATCCCTATTTATAGAGTATGGAACAAATAGAACGGCTCCTCTCCTTAATGGGGGAGTATCTTTTCCCTGCCGGCTGCGGTATCTGCGGCGGTATGCTTCTGGATACCGAGGAAACCTGGTACGGCTTATGCGGGGATTGCCGAAACCTCTTCACCATTGAACAAGGAAACCGCTGTTCATTATGCGGCAAACCCCTGATTTCTGAAATAAACCGCTGCCTGCAGTGCAGAACCGGGGAAACCCATTACTTTGACAGGCTGGCGGTTCTCTTTCCCTATACGGGAAATTATAGAAAACTGCTTAGGGCCTACAAATTCGACCGGCGCCTGGCTTTAGGAAATCTCTTGGGGGAGAAAATTCTTGAGGGAATCCTCCGCTTCTTGGCTCCTATACCCGGCGCTCCGGTCTTGGTACCGGTTCCTCCAAGACCGGGAAAACTGAAACATACCGGCTGGGATCAGATTGCCTATATAGCGGCGCTTCTTTCAAAAGCATACCGGAGAAAGGTCCCGCCTCGTCTGCCGGTATACCGATGCCTCAAACGGCTTCCTTCAAAAAGCCAAAAAGAACTAACCAAAGAGAACCGGAAAACCAACCTGCTGGGCCGTATCCGCTGTACCCGCAAGGTTCCCAAGGAAGCCATCTTATTTGACGACGTAATCACCACAGGTTCTACCCTGGATGCCTGCGCCGCGGCGCTCAAAGAGGGGGGCGCGGAAAAAGTTTATGGGGTGTGTTTATTTTTTACCTAAAAGGTTTTTGGTTCCCCTATACGCCTATAAACGTAAACCAGCGGGAAAGAATTTCAACGCAATTAATAAGGCCCACGATCTGGGCCATGGAAAGAAACATACATATTCCGCAGAAAACCACGGAAACCCAAGAAAACGCCTTTATGTTTCTCACCATCCGGTACACTAAGGGGATCAGCGCGGCGATAAAAAAAATGATTGCCGGTATCAATCTGACGGCGCCGTTCCCGGCCCATTCGCCAAGGGCATAGCCGGTTCTTAAAAAGAAGGCGTTTAAATACTTAAACCGTCCAAGCATGATAAAAACGCCTATACCTATAATAAAAATACCGCTGATTTTATGCATACAGGAACGCCAGGGTTTTAATTTTTCAAGGTATTTAAAAAAAGAACCGAAACATAGAGCGGCTATCAGAAAAGGCAGTCCCAGTCCTATGGAATATACCAGCAGGTACCCTATAGAAAACGCCAGTTTTCCGCTTTGCCCGGCCATCAGCAAGATGCTTCCCAGAATCGGACCGATGCAGGGAGTCCAGCCTGCCCCGAAAGCCACGCCTACTATAAAGGAATCAAGAACCCCCCGGGGACGTTTGGCCGGATGGATCCGTTTTTCATAATTTAAGAACGGTATAAAATCAAACAGGATATTTAATCCTAGGATAACCACCACTATTCCGGCAGCGGCGTCTATTATTTTATTCGCTCCCCCTAGGATAAAAAAAATACCGGAAAATAGTATGCTTAATATGATAAAGACGCAGCTGAAACCCAGGACAAAAAAGGCGGTCCCTCCCAAAAGCCTGAATTGATACGGAGAAAGATACCGTATTGTTTTTCCATATTCTTCTCCTTGTTGTAATTGTGTTCCGCTTATAAACATTAAATAGGAGGAAATCAGGGGCAATACACAGGGAGATAAAAAGGAAAGCAGGCCGGCGATAAAGGCCGCCAGAATAGACAGATCATTTACCATATTGAAGCAGTACCTCAAAAGCCGAAACCACCGCGGGATTACTCCAATCTCTGCCTCCTACAGCAGAAATAATAATACCGCCGTCCCTGTCTATTACAAAAGTGGTTGGAATCCCGCGAATTCCGTATTTATTGCTGATACTGCCTGAGGCATCCAGCGCCACAGGGAAAGTCAAACCAAAATCTTTCATAAACCCGCCGACTTGACGGTTGCTTTCCTGAATATCCACCGCCAGAAACGCCAATCCCATGTCCTTGAAACGCCGGTATAAGGCTTCCATAGAGGGCATTTCCTGCCGGCATGGAGGACACCAGGTAGCCCAAAAATTCAATAACACGACTTTTCCCTTGAGGCTGCTCAGCGTTAAAGCGCCGCCGTCCAGCAAGGGGAGTGAAAAATCAATGCTTTGGGACCGTTCCCGCAATACCGGAATACCCGCCTTGGAAAAAGCGGACCCTATCTGTGCGGGTATAACCTTATCCCCTGCCTGCGCTTCAAGCGAAGAAGCGGCTATAAGCAATACCGGCAGGATGAGAAAAGAAGAAACCGAAACAGGATATTTCATAATACAATTCCTAGATTATCACTATGATTCCTAGCGCTATGCCCGGTACGGATATTTTCTAGGAATACTAATAACAATATATAACGGCGATGATATCTTATACAAGATCAGAAACAAAGGCGGGGTATTTTTACCCTAAAATAATACCACAGGTTCAAGATTAGGCTGTTTTACGGCGCCAAGCAAAAGCAGGCCGGTTTGTTACCTATACAATAGCGGAACTTAAAACTTCTGCCCATGAATGATCTGGTTTTTGATATTCACATGAAGGCGCGTCCGCGCAGGGTATGATGCCGGAAAGGGTTTGCTGCGGCCGGGTTCCGCTACATGGTCTCCAGGAAAGGTATACAGATCAATTCCAGGGCGTCTTTAAGAACCAGGAGGACGGCTTGAGCAAGATAGAGCCGTGCAGCCGCCAGGCCGGGATTTTCCGCGCTCAGAATGGGACAATCATGGTAGAAACGGCTGAACGCCTTGGACAGTTCGTACAGGTAGCCCGCCACAAGGGAGGGATCCATCTTGGCCGCGGCTTCGGCTATTTTTTCAGGATAGGCTTCCAGGACTTTGAGCAGTTCCCATTCCTGGTCAGAGGTGAGCAGTTCCGGCGTAAGGGTTCTTGCAGGAGCGTCCGCTTCCTGGCGTTGAGCGTCCTTGCGCAGTAAAGACGAAATCCGGGCGCCCATGTACTGAAGGTATGGCCCGGTATTCCCGTTAAAGGCAAGGGACTCCTGGGGGTTAAAGAGCATATCCCGGACCGGGGACACCTGTAGAAGGTAATAGTGAAGCGCCCCCAGGGCGATCTTTTCCGCGGTTGCCCTGGGGTTCCCCACGAGTTCTTCCCGCTCCTTTTCATGGATCTCTTTGAGAGCCAAATCTCTGAGGCTGTCTATGAGATCGTCCGCGTCCACCACCGTACCCTCCCGGCTCTTCATTTTGCCTTCAGGAAGATTCACCATGCCGTAGGAAAGATGGCAGAGATTTTTTGCCCACCTAAAGCCCAGTTTATCCAGGATCGTGAACAGTACCTTGAAATGGTACTGCTGTTCGGACCCCACCACATACACAAGCCGATCAAAGGGCCAGTCATGATGCCGGAAAATCGCGGTGCCGATGTCTTGGGTAATGTAGAGAGATGTTCCGTCCTTGCGGAGCAGAACCTTTTTATCAAGCTGTTCCCCGGTCAAGTCAACCCAGATTGACCCGTCTTCCTCCTGATAGAAAAGCCCTTGTTCCAGACCTTTCAAAATCTCGCCCTTTCCCTTGAGATAGGTCCGGCTTTCAAAGTAGTATTGATCAAAGGAGACTTGGGTACGCCGGTAGGTTTCCTTCATACCTTCCACGGTCCAGCGGTTCATCAGTTCCCAGAGTTCCACGGTTTCCCGGTCTCCGGCTTCCCATTTGCGAAGCATTTCCTGAGCCTGCTCTTCGGCATTGGGGTCTTCCCGGCTCATCCGGTGGAATGTAACGTACCAGTCTCCCACAAAATGATCGCTTTTGACGCCCTGGGATTCGGGGGTTTTGCCTTCCCCGTATTTCTGATAGGCAAGCATGGACTTGCAGATATGAATCCCCCGGTCATTGATGATGCAGACCTTCTTTACATCCGCGCCGCAGGCTTTGAGTATCCGGGAGATGCTCTCCCCCAGCGCGTCGTTGCGGAGATGCCCTAAATGCAGGGGTTTATTGGTATTGGGACTGGAAAACTCCACCATAATCCGGGAGTCTTTCAGAGTTTCGGGCCTGCCGTAGGGGATCCGATCGTCGAAGATCCGGGCAAGCAGGGCCGCGGCAACTTCCCCGCGGTTGAGACGGACATTCACATAAGGACCCTCCGCGGCCGCCAGGTCTGAAAACCCGTTCCCATCCCCGGCCAGCATTGCCGCCACATCACGGGCTATCTGGGGCGGCCCTTTCCTCAGAGTCTTAGCAAAACTGAACATAGGAAAGCCCAGATCCCCCATTTCCGGTTTGGGGGGAATTTCAACGATTATCTGAGATCCTTCAATTAAGCCGTTAATATTAGATTCGGAAATAAGTTTATTTAAAGCCCCGGCAATCCGGATTTTCCAAGCCTCTTTAAAATCAAGCATCCTTAAACCTCATGTTTAGAAATTAGGAACCGGGAATTTCCTTGTAAACGGGTACTTATAGCCCGCGAAACAGCCTCATTCCTCTCCTCCCTGCACCGCAGGCGTAACCCCCGCCTCATACTTTTACACCGAATCGAAAAGGACGTACAGAAGCGGAAATGGCAAAGTATAGTATACCACAGATGAAAGCAATGGGCTACAGGCTGTGGCGCGCTGGAAGCTGTTTTTCGGAACCCTTGCCTGCGGCATACCCGCTGCCGGTTTTTCCGCTGGAACCCATCTTAATTAATGATAAAGATATTTGTTGGGATCCGCGTGAAGCAACCTTTTAACCTTGTTACGGATTCAGATGCCGTAAACAGCCGGAATGAGGCGTGGGAAGGAGCGAAGCGACTGACCGGAGGCCAAACCGCCTACCGGCGGCGCAGCGTAAACAGTCCTGTTATACGCCGTGCGGCACATTCCAATTTCTTTTTTTATTACCTGCAATATCAAATATTTCATTAAAATAATCATGTTCGTGAATTTGTTTCCATGACCAGAATTTTATTTTCTCAAAAGAAAAATCGGGTACACTTAACCATATACCTTCTTTTGATATTAAACCTAAACCTTTACAATTTAGTCTTAACGCGTATGATTTTGCTTGCCCAAAATCTTCTTTAAGCTGCTTACTATCAAGTATTGAATATTTTGCTTCCCATACCCAATACCCTGATTCATTATTGCGTTCTTCTTTGGGGAAAATAACATAATCTGGAAAAACTCTATCGCCGCGTCCCATTCTTAATTTAAACTGCCTTCTCCAGTGATGTTCCATAAACCCCAACTTATACAGCAACGGTTCAAGCAGGTGCTTTTCTACATCTTTTTCATCTTTTATTTCAATATCCGGCATGGCATCATCGAATAAT
The DNA here is from genome assembly GCA_031279815.1 of Treponema sp. Taxonomy (GTDB): domain Bacteria; phylum Spirochaetota; class Spirochaetia; order Treponematales; family Breznakiellaceae; genus JAITHW01. The sequence continues at coordinate 9,400 of JAITHW010000039.1, forward strand.
TTTGGTAACACTGAAATATCCTGCCCTTTTTCTTCAAGCATTTGAAGAATCCTGTCATAATATTTCTTTTGAATTAACCGCCCATTAATGCCTTGCATATTTCCTTTTACTAACGGCATTTCAGATAAAATGTCGTCTTTCTTTAGCTCGGCAATAGTAATCGGTTTTACCAGTATCGGCGTCCCTATATAAATGACCTTATAAAAGTAAAAGAAGGGCTCAAGCGTTCCCGGCGCTACAGCTCTCCAGATTGAATGTATACAGCTTCTTGGCGATAAACAATACATTATGATTATATCACCCGGCTCTGTGTCTGGATTCCCATTCCAACACGTTACTGAATTTTCATCGGCTTTATCCAGATAAGCAAAATCACCGTTATTGTGTATTCCCCCGCCAACAAAAAAGGCTTTTCGTGGTTCCGGCAGTGCGCCGCCAATTTCAGGCTTTTTCACTATGCTCAGAGCGAAACCGTATAAAAAAGCCGCTAATTCAAAACCGGTTAAGTTATTGATTTTCCTAAAATTATATAACGATTTACACAGTTCAACATAATGCAGCATCCGTTTTTCCAAATCGTTTCTGGGAGGGACAGGGGGTAAATATATGCCAAACTCATTAAATATAGCAACAAGATGATAATAATATCTATTAAAATAATACGGGAAGAAATAATCTGGATATGTTATATAGAAACAATCTGCAAGAAACTGAATATCATCGCCTTCAAAAGGGTCAAGCCCACAACGTTTTTGCTCATCAAAAACAACACGATACAAATATTCAGCATCATCAATTGATGCAATGCCATGAATTTTATGGGACAAAATCATAAACCCATCTTCTCCAAATTCTTTAACAGCCCGGCATAAGTCTTTTACTTTTTCCCCATAAGTTTGTGGATATTCCTTGTCCTCCTCTCCTTCCCATTCACTTGTATCAAAATCAATGAGTTTCACTATTTGGTAGTAGACTTCCATATTGTTATTAAGCACGTTATTTTCATAATTTGAAAAAAAGTTTATTATTTTTTGCCCATATTGAGATTCCTTAAAATTATTCCAGATAAATTCGTTGAAAACCATATAATCTTCCAAGTATTGTCATTATATATCATAAAATCATTTTGTGCCGCATTCCGCATAATTATTTATGCCTGTAATGGCTTATCCCTGAGCGGCCGACGGGAGTCGAACCCGCGTCACAAGCTTGGGAAGCTTGGATAATACCGTTATATGACGGCCGCTTAAACAGACCTTTTTATATCTTTTATTATATTTAATATAAATAATCTTTGTCAATACGTCTATGGCAAAAAACAAAAAAATAACCCGGTATAAGCAGGATATCTTATACAAGATTAGGATTTTAACCCCCTAGTATTGAACTGAAAAATCGTGATATTGTCCGGCAGGCGTCCGGGACATGGTTTGAACCGAATCCACCCGCGCATGAGGCGGGCCCCGGTGAAGCCACTTGAGAAACTGAGCCTGCTCTTTTTGAGGGCCTTCAGACCAGACTTCCACCGCTCCGTCTCCGGTATTCTTCACCCAGCCTGAAAGACCTCTGCGCCGGGCCTCATTAAGACAGGAATATCGAAACCCCACCCCCTGTACTCGCCCTCGGATGAGCGCGGAAAACGCAGAAATCCCCTCTTCCGGCTTATTCTTTGCCCGATGCATGGGCGCTCCTAATACAGGGCAGGTTGTATTTTCATAATCCCGCCTTTTCCCGGAAGGATTCAATCACAGCCGCGGAAAATCCCTCGTATTTTAACTTTGATTTCAAGGTGTTTTCTATGGAAAGATGATTTTTTTCCATATATTTCTTGAGTAACCCCGATTCTCCTTCAAAATGCAGAACCGATGTAAGGGTTTCGGCGGCAACGGTTCGGTCGATGCCCCGGCTGCAAAGAGCCGTGATGAGCCGGCGAGGGCTTTCCGCCTTCCGGGACAGCCTTGATTGAAGCCATAACTCGGCGTACCGCCTATCGTTTATCATTTTCCTTTCGGTTAAGTGTGAAATCACCGCCCGTACACTGGACGGGCTATGACCCCGGCGTTCAAGTTTGGCGGATAAGCCGAAACTCGTTTGTTCCGCCCGCGTAATGAGACGCAGGGCGGTTTGTTCGGCTTGAAAACAGGCTCCGGCAAAGCGAAACGCCTCTTCTTCCTCAACCGGCAATACTTTATTACAAACCCCCTGTATCTTGTCTTGATATATCGAGGATAAATAGGAGGTCTTTATAGAGAATAAAGAACCGTCCGAAAGCCCGATTTTATACACCGCAACTTCAACTTCCGGATCGGTTTGTAATTGCAGGGATATTACCGTCATAGACGGACGAATCGCCGGGGCTACGCCAAGCCTTGGAGCTGTACCTAACGCTTAGAAAACTGAAAACGTCTTCGCGCGCCGGCTTGCCCGTATTTCTTGCGTTCAACCATACGGGGATCCCGGGTAAGGTAGCCGTTACCCCGCAGGGCGGTATAATTTCCCTGATCGATCTGACAAAGGGCCCGGGCAAGCCCATGGCGGCACGCGCCGGCCTGCCCATGAGAGCCGCCGCCGTATACATTTATCAAAATATCGAATTTGTTCTCGCTGGCGGTAACAACCAAGGGCTGCCGCACCATCATTGCGTGTTCCCCTTGGGGAAAATACCGGACCAAATCTTTACCGTTGACCGAGATTTTCCCCTCTCCATCCCGGATGTATACCCGTGCAACCGCAGTCTTTCGTCTGCCGGTTCCAATACCAAGATTTTTAATCACCTTCTCACCTCTTGATTAATGGTTTTATAACTCAATAGCTTCTGGATGCTGAGCCGCATGGGGATGAACCGAACCCGCATACACTTTCACATTCTTTAAAAGTTTCCTGCCCAGAGGACCTTTGGGCAGCATACCTTTAATCGCCAATTCCAGGGGAGACGCAGGGTGGCGGGCAATGAGCCGTTCAAAGGTTTGGGACTTAAGCCCGCCTACATACCCGGAATGGCGATAATAGAGCTTTTGCTGAGCCTTACGGCCGGTAACCAGGATTTTATCCGCATTCACCACCACCACAAAATCACCGATTTCCTGATGGGGGGCATATACCGTCTTTTCTTTTCCCCTGACAATGGACGCCGCCTTAGCCGCGACCCTGCCGAGGACCTTGCCCCCGGCATCAATCATAAACCATTTCCGCTCTACATACGCGGGCTTTACGAATACCGTCTTCATAGATTAACCTTCTCAAAAAATACGGGACACATGATCCGTTTTTGAAGCTGATGAGCTACCATCCGCCGTAGCAAGGGGCATCCTTTTTCACAGACAAAACTTACGCCCCTTGAGCGCGCCCGATAAGCGCAACTCTCTTTTTCTTCACCGGCAGTTATAGCCCAACGCCTCATACTGAACGTATACTCAGAATATCCAACCCCGGAAGTGTTGTCAAGGCGTCACTGCAAAAGGTCCGGACAAAACAGGCGCTTTCTTCACGGTTAAAAATTATAGGCCAATGCTTCTGCCATACTATTTCTATTGTTGATTTTGCCGCCGGCTTGGTCTTTATGCCCCGGTTTTTTATCGGGGGTATAATGATCCTATGCACCGCCGCGCATCCTCTTAAAAGTCCTGTTCAGGCAAGGTTATATGCCGCAGGAGCCTGCGGACTCCCATATACTGGTTGTCCGCAAGCCTTATTTCCAAAAGTTCCACGGTTCCGCGTACCTTCACGGTTTGCTGTTCAAATCCTGCAAGGGTTTTCTTTTCCCCTTCATCAATATGCCAGTCCAGGTTCTCACTATCGGTGATTACCAACTGGGGAAAGGGCATATTGCCCACCAGCCGTACCTTTCCGGTAATTTCCACTACTTGCCCTGAAACAAGGGCATAATCGGGTTCGCGGTTTGCGGCCGGGGCCGGAGGTTTCCCAGGCTGGCTTGCCGGTTTGGATTCCGCTTTTGTACCCCAAGCAAACAATACCAATAAGAGAAACAGAACGCCGATGCAGGCTGCGGTGATTTTCATGTTATTTGAACCGGTCCGGTTTAACCTGTATAGGAGCTTGGGGATCGGCAGATGAAGCGCCGTCCAAGTTAAAACGGATATCTATAGGATAACTGGCGGGCAAAGGCCGTTCAAAAGCGGTCAAAACCTCCGCAGCGTTCCGTGCCGACTCGGTACCGGCCTGTATATCCGCTATGACGCTATTTGCCAGGTATCCCTTCTCATCGCCTCCTTTCTGGTCAACATTGATATTAAAGGTAAGCAGATAAGTTCCGGCGTAAGGGGCGGCAAAAGCCGGAGAACCGGTTTTTGAAAAACCGATATACCGTATATGGGGGCCCGAATCGCTGTCCGGGGTGAATTCGCCGCTTTCATCAAGGGCGCTGAATATTCCCTCCCCCGGGGAAAACCCCCAATCCCTGCCGCAGGCCGGATTAAGAGAATGCAGTTCCGTTTTGATTTCACCCTTGTATCCCCAAAACCCATTAGGCGCGTTATAGGCGTTTGCCAGCATCCAGTTCCCCAGTAAGGTCTCCCAGTTATGAAATTCCGAAGCAATCCGCTGCTCCGCCGCAGCAGTAAGCGCCCGGTAGTCCCGGTGGGGAGAATCGATAATTTCCTTATAAATACCCGCGCCGTTATGGGCATGGATCCTCAGCCACTGAAAAAAAAGATACGCCGTGGCATAATTCGCCAGGGAATCATAATAAGCGCCGGACCGCGAAGGGTCTTCCCAATATCCATTCCAGATAAAGAAATTATTTCCATAACGAATGCTTTGATAGGGATCGGCATTAAAATAAGCCACCCTTCCATGGGGATCCCCTCCGTAGATATATTCCGCGCCTGTGGCAAGCCCTTCATCAATCCAGATGTCCTGGGCCTTCCCGTTTTTGGTCACCGTATTTGAAAAATTGATGAGATGTTGCAGCTCGTGCGCAATGGTAACATAAAAATTTTTGCTTCCCGGTATCAACGGCGATACGTCAAGATAGAGCATATCCGCTTCATTGGAATAGGGATATGCGGAAGATTTTTTATACATATTGGCAGGATGAAAGTATCCCGCCACATAGCCTCCGCTTCCGGTATACCCGTCCGCTATATCCAGAAGCAACAGAATGACCTTTCCGTTTCCATCGACATCCGCGATAGTCCCGAAAACCCGGGTTATATCGGGATATATCCTGGTTTCATATTCCACGGTAATTGCCTCCGCAACGGAAACCGTAATGTTTCGATCGATATCCGCGTATACGATACAATGCTCGCTTTCCGCAAGTTTTACCGCGGTTATAGTATACCATTGGCTGTCCGTTACCTGGGGTACATAAAATTCTCTCTTGTTTTTGATTGCCGGAGGTATCGGCTCCAGCTCACAGCCTATTAGCCCTATTATCACGAGGTGAACCGCAAAAATACCTGATCCTATGCTGTTTTTCATAAGCGTTTTATCAATATATAAAAATTATACCAAACCGGCAATATGCATATCAAGGAATATATTTCGATTTTAGGTAATTGCTCTTCTATATATTATATTATATATAAATTAGTAGTAGTAGTAGGGGCTGTGGATATGTGGATAACTCACTTAATTCTTTATGCAATAAGGAATTACTATATGCATAACTTGTGGATAACTTTCCACATATCCACATAGAGTTAAGTTATCCACAGGTTATCCACAGGTTATCCACAGGTTATTCATAATTGTTCAAAGTTATCCACAAAGTTATCCACAGGTTATCCATATGCCTCCGGTTCACCAGGGCTTCCGTAAAACTCCCGTCTTTAGGCGTAAGGCGCAACGAAAAAGTTTTGCAACAACATCCTTGACAGCCCTCCCTATTTTGTGGTATGGTAAAAAAATCGGATAAACCTACCCGCGCAGCGCGGGGAAGTAACGTCTATGGAGAGACCCTAAGCCCGGGGAGCATGACTGGTAGTACACTTGAGGAGTAAGGCGGGCAACCGGAACAAGCCCCATGCCTTTAGGCATGGGGCACCTGATGTTAGAGAACTTTTACCATCCAGCCTTTGGCGTCCGGCAGGGTTCCGTACTGAATTCCCTTGAGGGTATCCCTGATTTCCGCAGTGAGGTCTCCGGTTTTTCCATTGTTGAAGATCACCTTCCCGGCCTGATAGGTGATGGAGGCGATGGGAGTCGCTCCGGCCGCGGTGCCGCTGACAAAACATTCCCGCGTTTCGGTAAGGACTTCGTCGATGGATATCTTCCGCTCCGATACGTTGATATGCCGGTCCCGGGCCAATTCGATGATGCTTGCCCTGGTAATGCCCGGCAGTATGGTGTCTCCCAATTCGGGAGTTACCAATTCCCCGGATTTCAGATAAAAGAAAATATTGCAGGAAGAGCCTTCCTCCACATATTTCCGGCGGGCCGCATCCAGATAGATGCACTCCATATAGCCTGCTTTTTGCGCCTCGTGCTTGGCAAGCGCGGAAATCACGTAGTTGGAAGCCGCCTTTATCCAGCCTGTGCCTTTAGGGGTAGCCCTGATCCGCTCGGTAACTACCGCATCGGAATTTTCCCCGGAAAAATAGGCGCTTACCGGGGAGGTGACCACCACCACCCAGGGTTCATGGGAAATATTCACCCCAATCCCTCCTTCGGCCATGCTGAAGGGGCGTATATAGACGGAATCCGCGCTTGCAAAGGAGTCTTTTTCCCATACTTCTCTATATTGGGGCCGGAAACCGAGCGCCGCGTTCTGTTTTACGATTTCCACACAAACCGCAACAAAGTCTTTTTCCGGGAATGGGGGCATATAAAGCCCTTCCATAGACTTGTAAAACCGGGCTGCGTTCCGGTCGGGTCTGAATAGGGCAAGCCCTCCATCCTTTTGAGGCAAGGCTTTGAGGCCCTCAAAGCAGGAAAGACCGTATTGGGTGGTATAGTTCACCAAGGGCATATCATCGTAAACATTGCGGGAAGCCGCCAGAGCCTCCTGTTCGGCTTTTCCCATAGCCGCTTCTTCCTGGGGGGTTTTATGAGGTTTTTCTATATATGCCCCTTTCCAGCCGTCCTGTCCAAATTTAGCCCGGTAAACCACGGGATAACTATTTAAAGCAAAAGCCATAAGCCCCTCCTAAAGGTCAGACGTAATTAGATTTTCATAGATAAAAATTAAATAATTATATCATACCTGAATATGAACAACAAGGTATGACGGATATGGCTATTGCAGGAATAGGAGATATAGGTTACATTTATTTAAATCAAGGAGAAATCATGTCTATTCATATTGCGGCGCAACCTGGAGATATTGCGGAGACGATTTTATTACCCGGGGATCCTCTGCGGGCTCAATTCATTGCCGAAACCTTTCTTGAACATCCTATGCAATACAATGCGGTAAGAAATATGTTTGGATATACCGGCACATATAAAGGGAAACGGATTTCGGTCCAGGGTACGGGAATGGGAATTCCATCAATTTCTATCTATGTGAATGAATTATTCCGCGAGTATGGGGTGAAGCGGGCCATAAGGATCGGGACCGCCGGCGCGCTCCAAGAGGACATACATATTAGGGATCTGGTGATTGCCATGTCCGCGTCCACCGACTCCGGGGCTAACCGTATCCGTTTTGGAGGCCGGAATTTTGCCCCTACCGCTTCCTTTTCACTGGTTAAAACCGCTTTTGATACGGCCGTGTCCAAAGGCAGGCGGCCCAAAGTCGGGGCGGTGGTTTCTTCGGATATGTTCTATACCGAGGATCCTGAGGAATGGAAACTCTGGGCCGCGTTCGGCTGTCTTGCGGTAGAAATGGAAACCGCGGAACTTTATACTTTAGCCGCCAAATATCATAGGGAAGCCTTGGCGCTGCTGACCATTTCCGACAGCCTTATAAGCCGGGAGACGACCACCGCCGAAGAACGGCAGACCACATTTACCCAGATGATGGAAATCGCTCTTGAAACCGCACTGTCCTGAAGACGAAAGGATTAGATACCCGGGTATAGAAAACAACGGGGGGTTAGGCTTTTAAGCCCTATGGCTGTACCGCCACGGATTACCCTTCCGCGATGGGAAACCTTCTTTACGGTTTTTCCGGTTGAGCTTGAGACAACAATCCGCCTTTGAGAGCCGCACCCCCGGATTCTCAGGTTTTGAAATGTCCCACCACGGTTTCCATACATTGAATATTCTTTACGGTTTTTCCGGCCACGGCTGAAACGTTTTTGGTATTGTCTTCTACTATTTGGAAACCCGATACGATTTTTTCGATGTTTTGCTGAATTTCACCGGACGACTCTTTCAGGTTGCTTATGGTGGCAAGAATCGTCTGATTTCCTCGGTTCATCTCCTTTGAGCCGCTTTGTACCTTGAAGGTAACATCTTTCATGGCCTGAAGCGTGGTGAGGATCTGAGAAGACCCGGTTTTCTGCTCATTCATGGCCGCCTTGACTTCCCTCACAATGGCGTCGGTTTCTCCAATCCGATCCGATACCCTTGAGAAGGCGTTTTCCGAGTCTTTGGAAGCGGTCACCACCTCCGCAATCGCGCTCTGTACCAGATTGATCTCTTTCCGGATATTCTTTGACTGAGCCGCCGAAGTCTCCGCCAGCTTGCGGATTTCATCCGCCACCACGGCAAAGCCCTGACCCATCGATCCCGCATGGGCCGCTTCAATCGCGGCATTCATAGCCAGCAAGTTGGTCTGGCTTGCTATAACGGCAATAACTTTGTTGGCTTCCAGAAGCGCAGCAGAATGTTCTGCAATAAGTTCTATTTTTTTTCTCGACTCTATCTGCGTTTTCTGACCCTGTTCGGCTAGGGAGATAAGCCCGGTAAACTGATCCGCCATAATATTGATGGAATTACTGACCGACCCGATATTGCCGATCATCTCTTCTATGGCGGATGAAGCCGAGGTTACGCTGTTCGTCTGTTCATTTATCATTTTCTCCATAGCCGCAATGACGCCGGTCACCTCTTCCATCGCGCCGGAAGATTCGCTTACATTATCCGCCTGTACCAGGACTTTTTTCTTGATATTACCGAGGTTTGAAGCAATCTGAGCGACCGCGCCCGCGCTGGCCTGAGCGCTTTGCTGCAGTTCTTTCCCTAATTCGACAAAATCCTCTTGGATCCGCGTAATCTCTCTAATGCTCATCGCAAAACTGTGACAGATATAATTGATGGTTCCCGATATTAATCCCAATTCGTCCACTGAACTGATTGCAATACGTTGGCTGAGGTTCTTGTCCTCGGAGGAAATATGCTCAAGCTGTTTGATAATCGATTCGTATATAACGCCGTTCGTTTTGCTCAAATCGGAAGTTAAGATCGTCACTATCAAAAAAAACAGCAGGGCGCTGAGTACAGTCGTAATAAGGGTTCTGTCAAATAATCTTGCATCCTCCAGGGTTTTCGCTTCAAACAGCAGCATCATGCATGAAACCGCGAGGATTATGGTCATAATGCAGACAAACGTTGGAATAATAAAGGACTTGTGGCTTTGCCGTTGTACCCTGATGATCCGGGGATACTGAATAATAGACTGGGACATGAGGAACATCGTTACCTGTTTATCAAGGTTGCTATACAAAGCGCCTGCATACAAAAACCCGAAACCTATCTGGAACAGCAAAAAGGAGATTTTTTGCTGTTCCCGCAATCCCAGGGACGGCCCGATAGGGAGCAGGGCGAAACTATACCCTATTGATAAAAGGACATATATACCTAGCGTAATTAAAGGAACCTTGCCGATACGCTGCAAAATAGGAGCGTTTAAGTCTTTATTGGTTTGTCCGGCATGAAAATCTTCCCCAAATACGCCGATCATTTTTATAAATATACACGTAATGAGGGTTATAAAAACAAGACTTACTCCGGCAAGGGCAAGCAACGCCCAACCCTGAGAGGCGGGGCCTCTGAAAATAAAAACAGAAGCAAACACCACCGCCACATTTGCCAATACAGCGCCTTCTAACCGGATAAGGCATGACCGCTGACTGCTATTCATCATAATCTCCTTACAATTTTAGAAATATTCTGAAACTGTATCTTACCCGGTTATTATTTTCTTAGCAAGCATACCGGGCGCCGGGTCTGTTTTGCCGCTGGCTCAAGAAGGAACTATATATGAATCAGCTTTCCGGGGGCATGGCCCGGCGGTTCTCGCGTCCGCCGCGGTGATAGGGGATGCCCGGCTGATTATCGCGGGCGAACCGGCGCCGGGGTGCTGCTCATTACCCATGATATTGACCTTGCCTTTGAATACGCGGACCGCGTCGCGGTTTTCTACGGAGGGACTACCCTTGAAATCGCCCCGGCTGGGGATTTCAAGCA
>JAITHW010000152.1 GCA_031279815.1 Treponema sp.
GGGTCCATACACCGCCGCAGCGGTTCTATCCGGGAGGAAATGGAAAAGCTCTGCCGGATTTCCGAAGAGGTAACGAAACGGGCCCAGGAAGTGAAGCTGGCAAGCGGAAGCATCGCGTCCTTTCTTGAACAAGCCCGGGATTTCACCTTATAGCGGGTAGCGGAAACGTGGACCGCGGCGGAACCGAGTACTCAGGATGCCCAAACCGCAAACGCAGGACTTTAGACTTGGGCGGCCGACGGCTATTGTTCCAGAATGTCGATGAGGTATAGCAAATCCGCTTGGACAGTACCTTGGGTGAACTTTTTTTTATCTTCATCGGGAAGGCAATCGATCAACCGGAGCAGATATTTCAAAAGCTCGATTACGGCGGGTTTGTTAACCTGCTTAAAATCCCAGGGGATACGCTTTTCATCATGGCCCGGGACTTCGGCAAGGGCTTTTGAAACGGTATTGCCGGATGCATCGGGTTCCTGGTCTTCCTCGTCAGTTACCGGAAACCGGTCTTTTTTTTCTTGAAGAACTTTTCCCAAAAGGGTGCCTCCGGTACGCGGTTTTTTCGGGCTTTCAAAGACCTCACAGTCCTGATCCGCCATCAGGATCATAGCGGACCCGTCAAAGGATCGCCACATATTCTCCAAACCCGCGGTTCCCGCGGCATACATCATGGCGCGTTCAAGGTTCTCCGATGCCTTTTTATACCGGGGATCTGATTGCAGAGCCTGCTTAAAATACTGAATCGCCTCTTGTGTACGCCCCTGACTCAGCAGCGCTACTCCCGTATTATTCTGTATCTTGGGGTTGCCGGGATCAGCAGCCTGAATACCGGTAAAGATTTCCAGAGCTTTCTCAGGCCGATCCCCCTTACAAAGCGCGATCCCCAGGTTATGCTTAGGTTCATACCAGTCCGGTTTATGCCGGAGAGCTTTATAGTAGGCATCCGCGGCATCCTGAAACCGTCCTTCCGCATCCAAGGCCACCCCATAGTTGAATAGCAGGATTGGGTTGTCAGGATCCAGCGCAAGGCCCTGCTGGAGCATATAGAGGGTCTTGGTTTTTTCCTGTAGGGCGTTATGGACAACCCCCAGATTATTGTAAGCCGGTACATACCGGTCGTCCAATTCAATTGCCCTGGCGTACGCCATGGAAGCGGATCGAAAGTTTCCCAGCTGTTTTTGGATATTGCCGATATAATAATACAAATCAGTCTGGTGAGGGTTGATTTCTGCCGCATCGGTAAATAGTCCCAGAGCGTCCCTGAGTTTCCCCTGGTGGTGGTAGATATGGGCCGCCAGAACGAGGGCTTCCAAATCCCTAGGATTCTCCGACACCAGAATATTCAGTTCGGATTCCGCATCGCTCAACCTCCCGGTTTTACTTAAAAGGGTTCCCAAAAGCAGGCGAGCATCCCGGTTACGTGGGTTTTCCGCAATAAGGTTTTTCAACAGGCTTTCGGCCTTTTGGTAATCTCCGGCCAGGGCATCCGTTTCGGCGCGCTTTAGCGTATCCTGCGGATCTTCAACACTCATTCAATCGTCCTTAAAGGCCGGGCCGTTACTTCCCTGGAAAACGGCCCGATATGAAGCGGCTCTATGCGGTCATAGGCGGCCACCGTGAAATAGTAAAGGGTTCCATTTTGCAGTCCGTCAATGTGCACAGAGGTGCGCTTTCCCACATTGATAGGGGACGCTCCGAGCAGCGCCCCTTCGCCGAAATATTCCTCTGGGGACGTGCCGTAGTACACCAGATACCCCGCCACATCCCTATCGGAACTGCTCCGCCAGGACAGATCCACCGCTCCGTCTCCGGCAATGGCGGCGATTAAGGACGGAGGACGGGGAGGCTCATCAGGCCGGTAGATTATGCGGATTTCATCTAAGTAGGGAGTGGTCTCCCCGTCCCCGCTGGGATAGAACAGCGCGGCTATTTGTACATACCTGCCCCGGATATCGGGCAGTTCGGCCCCCGGAATAAAGGGCCGCCATTCCACGCCGGTCCAGCGGTAGGGGGATTCTGCGGCGCGGATAAAAAACTGAATCATCGAATTGTCGGCAAAACGAAAGGTCCCGTTCCCGGTATATTCGTTATGAATTATCCCTCCTGAATTGGAGGTCCTGCCCCCGGCAACCTCAACCTTGAGGATATGGCTGTTGCTTTCACCCAGGTCTATGGATCGGGTTTCCACCCTTCCGCCCTGCCGGGGATATTTGCGGATCTCAGGATTTGAAACAAAACGGCCATAGAGCTTAAATTCATCCAACATTCCCATGAACCGGCCTCCCAGGACAAAGCTGCCCTCTTGGCCGATGAAGGGGTAATACACCTGCCCTCCTTCCCTGCCTAGGGAAGTGGCATAGGTTATATCTTCAAGCCGGCCATTGACCAGGTATTCCAAAAGCCCTGTATCGGAATCAAAACGGATAAGATGATGGCTCCAGGTTTTCGGAACCAAGGGGGTGGAACCGCCCAGGGAGACGGCGATCCGCCGCGCGCCGGCATTGAAATCAAAAAAATCAAAAAAACTCCATTGCAGCCGGTTTTTGGAGGAAGTACATTGGATCCGCTGAATGATGAACTCCCCCTGATTGTTACGTTCCGAGGCGGTCCACGAAAGAATATGTTCCCCATTTTCCATGTTCATGGGAAAGAGCCAGAATTCTATTGAAAAATCTCTAAGTACCCGGCCCGGAAAAAAGAGCGCGTTTTTCTCTTGAGGAGTGATGCGTAAAGGCCCCAGGATCCCCGGATCTTCCGCTCCCGGATTATACACTATGGCTCCTGAAAACAGCGCCGCGCCCATCCCGATCCGGGCTAAACGCCGGTCGGCCGCGGAAACCCCTTCGGACACCGACAATTGGTAATGGCCGGTTTGATCGGTAAAAACCTCCGGCCTAGCTTCATCAAACGACAGAGCCATATCCAGGGAAGGATCATTGCCGCTTCGCAGGGCGGAGGAAAGGACCAGCACCGGATAAGGCCGTATAGAGAATATTTCCGTAATTCCGTTCCGGCTTTCTATGGTATTCCAGGTTGCATCCGCACCGATGATCAGGGTCTTCTCCCCTATTCCATACACCCTGGCGGGACTACCGGAAATCAGAAAAAAAAGGTACAATGCTGCTATGATGGTTGTTTCTTTTTTCATTTATAGTTTCCCTATTCTTTATCGGAAGAAATGCCTATGAACCTAGCGGGGTTTTCAGAAAATTATGAGGATCTTAAAGCAACCGCCCGCGGCGCCCCTTTGGAGCCGGGAGTATATCTCTGGCGGGATGATGAAAACCGCATCATCTATGTGGGAAAAGCCAAGGCCCTGCGGAACCGGCTCAATTCCTACTTTTCCAGGGATCGGGATCTCAAAACCAAGGCGCTGCTCAAACATGCCAAGAGTATTGAAACCATCATTACCTCTAATGAATACGAGGCGTTACTCCTGGAAAACACCCTGATCAAACAACATTCCCCCAAATACAATATCAGCCTTAAAGACGGCAAAACCTATCCGCTGATACGGATCACCGCTGAAACCTTCCCGCGGGTATTCAAAACCCGGCATATCATCGAAGATAATTCCCGTTACTTCGGGCCTTTTCCCAATGTGTCCGCAGTGGACGCTTTATTGGAACTTATCGACAAGCTGTTCCCCTTACGGAAATGCCGTACCCTTAGGAAACGGGACGCTCCCTGTATATATTACCATATTAACCGCTGTATGGCCCCCTGCTGCAATAAAATCGATAAGGAAGCCTATGAAGCTCAGATTCTTCACATACGGCGGCTCCTCTCTGGGGAAACCGGGTCTCTCGTCATGGAGCTGACCGCGCTTATGCACGCCGAGGCCGAAGCCCTACGCTTTGAACGGGCTGTCCTGCTTCGGGACGCGGTCAAAGCCATAGAAGATATCTCCGAGAGTACCTGTGCGGTGGACTTTGATCCAAAAGGCCGGGATTATATTGCCTGGGCTACCGAGGGAGTTCTCAGCACCTTTACGGTGTTTTCCATGCGGGAGGGCAAGCTGATAGGCCGGGAACTCTTCCGTACCTGCTCTGCCGCGGAAGAGGATGAATCCTTGGAAACCTTTGCTGCTGCGTATTACACTTCGGAACGGCCTCCGCCCCCTCAGATTTACTTGTCCGCGAGCGGCCTTTCAGGGAACGGTTTTTCCGGTCTCAAGCAATGGTTTGCAGAGCGGTTTGGGTATGAGCCGGCCCTGCTTCCTCCTGATGAAAAACGGCATGAAGCCGTACTGGCTATGGCCCGGCAAAATGCCCTGGAAGACCTCCGCCGGAGGCTCAAAGACCGGGGAGCCGGACCAGCCCTGGACGAACTGGCCCGGGCGCTGGGCCTTCACTCCAGACCGGAACGGATCGAAGGCTTTGACATTGCCCAGCTTGGGGGCAAACATCCGGTAGCCTCTCTTATTTCCTTTAAGAACGGGGCGCCAGACCGGAAGAATTACCGTTATTTTAAGCTGCGCACCGTAGTAGGGGTGGTGGACGACTTTGCCGCCATGCGGGAGGCGGTACGCCGCCGCTATTCTCGGATTCTTCGGGAAGGGAAGGAACCGCCGGATTTGGTTCTCATAGACGGGGGTATTGGTCAAGTGAATGTTGCCAAGGGAGTATTGGACGAACTGGGACTAGACTGTGATGTGGTGGGCCTTGCCAAACGGGACGAGGAACTCTGGCTTCCCCATACCTCCGAACCGGTACGTCTTTCCAAACGCTCGGAAGCTCTCAAGGTATTGCAGTTCCTCCGGGATGAAACCCACCGGTTTGCCACCTCTTTCAATCGGCGGCTCCGGTCGGGGGACCTCGCGTTTCCTGTTTTGGAATCGGTGGAGGGTATTGGCCCCAAACGGGCCGCGTGGATTATGAAAGCCTTTGGGGATCTTGCCGGGATCGCGGCCGCGGGCATTGCGGATCTTATGAAACAGGGCAAGATAAACGAGGCCGCGGCCGGGGCGGTCCGGGCTGCGGCGGCCCTTGCCTTGGAGGATCAGCGGGCCGGTAAAAAGCGTTTAGCCGGTGAAGGCGACGGCTATACCGCTGCCGGATCAAGTGCAGGGGAATTCTTGGCCGCCGAAGCCGCGGCGGCTTATTCCGGAGAGGAACCTGCTGGAGAAAAAGTAAATGCCGCAGATCTGCCCGCTCATTGACTTTCACGGCTCATATAGGATAATCAAGATATGCGTAGAATCTTGCCCCCTAGTCATACAGGATTTGCCGGTATCCGTAAAGACGGATATTGCTATGCAGATAAAACCGCTCTGATTCATAAACCGGTAGCGGCTCCGGCAAGGTTTTTTCCCGGCCCGCCTCCGGCGTTGCGGGGCGCCAAGCGGATTTTAGACGTTCAGACGGTGAAAGGAAGCGTACATGACTTCAAGGCGTATAAAGACACCCATCGGGACTTCTGTAAACCCTTACATTCCGACAGACTCGGCAGGGGCTGCCAAAGATTACAGCCCCTGCATCCGAACTGCCGGATAGCCAAAAGGCGAATAAAAACCATCTGTTGGCCAAAGGTAACAAGTACAACAAACGGCTTGCGCGGAAGCGGGCTGTCATCGAACACATCAACGTCAAAATAAGAATATTCCTTATCTGCGGCATCATTAATTTTGAATTGCGCCTTTAATGATGTTATTAAATAAATCTATTATAATTATACGGCGGATCGGGGCGCGCAAGCATCTTCCAAACAGCCGAAAAGGTATGAGAAAATTGAAACGTAAAACATTGTATTTTACCTGCATCATAATAAGTTCTCTGCTGTTCCTAGGAGCAGAGGATGGCACCGTTTATGTTACCAATTCGGGAAAAAGGTATCACCGGGAGGATTGCAGGTTTCTCAGCCGTTCAAAGATCCCGGTAACCTTGGAGGATGCGCTGTATTCCGGCTATGAGCCGTGTACGGCCTGCAATCCCCCGGCGCGTTCAGCCGGTAGTTCGGCGCCGCCGGATCCCCGCAAACCGGTACGCTCAAGAGAATTATACCGGGCAAATCAGGTAAATCCGGCCAAGACCGGGGATGTGCAAATTTCTCAAATGCTTCCTGCGGAAGTGGTGGGGCATATAGACGGCGATACAGTGCGGGTGCGAATACGGAATCCTCCGCCGGACATAAATACTGTGGAGACTATCCGTATGATTGGCGTAGATACTCCGGAAACAGTGCATCCCAATAGGCCTGTGGAGCACTTCGGCAGGGAAGCCGGAGATTTTACCAAGGAACGGCTTTTGGGTAAACAGGTGTATCTGGCCTTTGATTGGGACCTGCGGGACCGGTACGGACGGCTCCTCGCCTACATCTACACCGGGGACGGCCTCTGTTTCAATGCCGCGCTCATTCACGAAGGCTATGGTTATGCCTACAGCTCCTACGTTTTTCAGTTTAAGGATGAATTCGAGGCCCTGGAACGGCTTGCCATGCAGGCTGAACGGGGTTTATGGCGCGGTATGGACAGGAGGCGGGATCGGTAACATCCTGAAAACGCCGTAGAATCCACCCGAAGAATCTCAGTAAAATACTCGCATCTTAAATTGCGTAGATTCCTACTACGAAACTTAAAACCGGGCTGCTTCCAGAAGATAGAGAAACAGCCCGGATCCCGCGAAAAGCCGGATGGAAACAGGATGCAAGCGTATAAAAGAACGCTGCGAGTTTTAAGCCTTCCTTTCTGGATCAGAGCAGGCGCCGATGCGCTTTTGCGCCGGTTAGCGCATGAGGGTTTATTAAAAAGGAATTTATAAGATAACCAGAGAGATTGGGAATCCTGTTCCAAACTAAAAACATAAAAATTTTCCTGGTATTGAAGCAAATTCGCTATTCCGCGCCTTATTAGGATTATATGGAAAATTTGATTTCCAAAAACCAGGAGGTTTTTATGTTAAAGCGGTATTTTGGCAAGACAGGCTGCACCGCCGTCTTGAATCGCGTCAAACTTTTGGGTTTCGCATATGTATGCTGTACCCTTTTAAGCGCCATGGTTCTATCTTTGGCAGGCTGCCAAGATTCGGTTGATGATACCGATGAGCCGGCTAAAATAGAAGAAACAGCCAAACCGGACAGTCCCGCCAAACCGGACAGTCCCGCTAAACCGGACAGCCCTGCCAAACCGGACAGCCCTGCCAAACCGGACAGCCCTGCCAAACCGGATGAACCTGCCAAACCGGACAGCCCCGCCAAACCGGATGAACCTGCCAAACCGGATAGCCCCGCCAAACCGGACAGTCCCGCCAAACCGGATGAACCCGCTAAACCGGACAGTCCCGCCAAACCGGACAGTCCCGCCAAACCGGACAGTCCCGCTAAACCGGACAGCCCTGCCAAACCGGATAGCCCTGCCAAACCGGATAGCCCTGCCAAACCGGATAGTCCCGCTAAACCGGATAGTCCTGCCAAACCGGATGAACCCGCTAAACCGGACAGTCCCGCTAAACCGGATAATCCCGATAATACCGGCAAAGGAGAGTTTAATAGCGTGGCGGATCTCAAATCCTACCTGTCAGGTATGCCGGAAAATACGGAAACCACACCTTACCGGATTAAGTTAAGCGGTATTAATCTGGCAAGTACCGAAGGATCAGGGGATACGCTCAAAACCATGTATGACGCATTGAGCCGTTATGTAGACCTAGACCTCAGCAGTTGTACCGGGGAAAGTATCTCCAACATTACCGGTAAATCAGCCAACAACAGCAAAGCATATATAGTGTCCCTTATACTGCCTGAAACGGTAACCGGCATTGGAAATAATGCCTTCACCAACTACATCGCCTTAAAGTCGGTACAGATGCCTAGGGTAACATTCATAGCGCAGGAAGCGTTTAATGCATTAGCAAAACTTGAATCGGTCTATATGCCTGAAGTACAGTCTATAGAAGACGGTAATGCTGCCGGCAGCGGCGCATTCGCTAAATGTACCGCTCTTACTTCGGTATCTCTGCCTAACGCAACATCTATAGGCAGTTATGCTTTTTCAAATTGCAGTTCCTTGTCAATGTTATCCATACCAAAGGCTGAATCCCTAGGGCTTAGCGCATTCAATAATTGTGACGGACTTGCCGCAATTTCCTTGCCTACAGCACGTTATATAGGTAATCGCGCGTTTTTTAGTTGCGATGGGCTTGTTTCGATTTCATTGCCCGAGGCCGTTTCTATAGGTAACCAGACACTTCAGGGTTGTTCTAATCTTACCTCCGTCACTTTAGGAGCTACGCCTCCGGCAATAGAAGATAATACTTTTACCGCCTCTAAAAGTTTTGCAATCTATGTGCCGGTCAACGCGGTTGAAACCTATAAGGAGACGGATAAAGAAAACTGGACCGATAAACTAAAATCAAAAGTTACGGCTCTACCCTAAACACTTAATCATGGACGGTGATCCGTTACCGAATAGATTGCGGGGCGTAAGAGCAATAATCCGCCCCGTGTCTTCATAACGTATAACCGTCCATATAATATTCATAAAAAATTTAAAAATATAAACATTATTTGGAGATAAAATATGAAAATCAATTATTTTCATGCGGCCGTTTTTTTCTGGCGACCGTTATTATTGCTCATTAATAAAGCTAATCACACAAAGTATTATAAATAATGTTAGTGGAAGTTCAGAAGTAGAAAAATTTCAATTAAAACAAAAACTAAATGGGCAAGCGGACGGCGTGTACAAAATTAATAAAAACATAAATCGGCCGAAACAGCACATAACGTTCCGTCTCTGTTTACGACATTTTTCCGGCCCGGAAAAATGTGCCGCAATGAGGCGTGGGAATGGCGCAACCATGACCTAGCCGAATGGAGGCCAAGGCGCCTACTGGCGGCTCAACGTAAACAGTCCTGTTATGTGCAGTTGGGCCTGCTTTTATTTCATATATTCATCTATATAATTTCTTGCCTTCATTGTTTTTGGTTTCTGTATTTTTATTTCATCAAAATCTTTATCTCCCGTAATCAATACATCAATATTTGCCTCAATCGCAAATGCCAATATCTGCATTATGTGTTTGAGAGCCTTCCCAATATTTGATTCGGGAAATAACCCTGCGGATATTATAATATTTGTATCCACTGTGATATACGCATATTAATTACGTTTGCTTTTCCGTAATTGTTTTATATATTCTTCCGCATCATCAGGGCTATTAAATCCGGCTTCTTGAGCAGCCCTGGTCATATTTTTTTGAAATGCTGACAATGCGGCAGAATTTGAATTCTCCAGAAAAAACCTGCCGTTTTCTTCAAAAAAATTATTTTGCCCCCTCTTTTCAAGGGTATTTTCTCTCTAATTCCTTCAGGTATAGTTATTTGGACCGTCCAAGGTGACTCCCGCAATTTCCATGCCAAAACTCTTTACTTTATTATATTAATATTATATCAAAATACAAAATTTGTCAAGAGCTTAGGGAAATATTTCAAAAAAACCGGTATTACTATAGACTTTTTCTCGCGCTCTGTACCGGAATCCGTTAAAATCCGTGTTAATCCGTGGAATTTTTATACCCTTCAGAAGTTAAATGCTTTTAACCTGCCGCGCCCTTGCTCCACGGTGAAATAAACGCGGAAAATCCGCATATCCCCTTGTCTAAATACGGGAATTTTTAGGGAAAACAGCTAAAAAATAACTTGACTTTTTGAAGGAAGGGTGTATACTGATCTTAACCGCCGGATAAGGGCGGTCAGACTGCGGGAACAGCGGCGTATCCGTACCGGTTCGCGCTCTGTCCGCGCTTCAAATCCAATTATTATAAAGAGGGATCAAACTGATTCCTCCGGGAATTAAAAGCCAGTCCCTGAACCGCGGGAGTTCAGGGTTCGATAATGTCCGCGGATTTTGTAAACCGGGCCCGATAAATCCGTGGATTTTTGACCGGCCCCGGTCCGGCTTTTCCGCAGGTCCGCGGGATTTTCTCCGGGCCTCCGGTCAAAAGCCCCTTGTTGAGAGCCTTTCCGGGAATGTTTTTAATCATTTGCGGAATGGCCCAGGAGGCTTGTAAAATGTTCTAAGAGACTTGTAGAATGGTCCCGAATGATTCGGGGAATATACGGCTGATAAGTCTTAGTCCCCCCGATGCAGTCCAAAGGCCGAAAGGCAAAAACAAAAAGGAGTATTGAATGAGCACATTAAGTAAAGCAGCCGGCCGCGCACTGCTTCTGGCCGCGATCCTGGGGTTTTCTTCCTGTGAAGAGTATTTTTCTTCCATTACCCCCGATCCGGAAAAGGCCGTCACCCCCTCGGTTCCGGGTACGGAAACCCCGCCCAACGGCTCCGATCCCAACGCGGGCGGCGACGGTTCCGGCCTGGATGTAGTGATCACCTGGTAACGAAGGAAGCCTCCGCGCCATGAGTCCGGGAATATCGGGGAGGAGTTGCGGCTTATATGCGTATCCGCGAACCCTATGGATATGCTGTTTCCTCCTCCGGAGCCTCTTCTCTGTTCACGGTACGGAGGTTTCTTTTCAGGCGGGCATAAGCGCCCTGGATTCCGCGATTACAGAGATACCCCATATCGGATTCAACGGAGAAACCGAAGTTCTCGAAGACGGAACCATAGACTACCACTTTCGGGGAACCCTCCAGCTTGACCAGCCCTTAAACCATAGCTTGAGCCTAAGCGTCCGGCTGCTCCAAGACCCTCTGCTCCAAAGGCGGATCCTGGGACGCCTTAACTTTACCTATGAATGGCTCACCCTGAAAGCCGGGCCTTTCCTGGGCATCGTCAACACCGCGGACTCTCTGATAACTCCCGGAATGTCCGTGTTCATAGGGGCCCGTGTGCCCGGCCTGATGTTCGGCTCTATGGAAGCGGAAACCACGATTCTCACCAGCATCGACGGCCATACCCAAAATCATGGGGAACTAAAATTGGGAGCCCTCCTCCCCGGCATAGTTCCCTCCCTTTCTATGGACATTATCTATACAGAACGCCGGGAAATCGGGTATACTGTGGGAAGGAAACAGACCCGGTACGGCCTTTTCCTGGATGCCGCAGGCCCCCAAGAAGCATATACCATTCATCTTGCCCTGGGATATCAGGAACTTGGATGGACCGTTTACGCGCCTGAACAGACTGTCGTGTATCAGCTCAACTCCATATACGGAGCCGTACACTTAAGCTGCCGGCTCATGCCGGGGATAACAATCGCCATAGGAGGGCTTATTCCTATGTACAGTTGGATAACCAAGCAAGAGGTCAAAGCATTGACCCCGCCGAATCCCCTATTCTACGATTTTACCCTTGGGGTGATCTGGAGCAGAGACTTCAGACGCTGATACTGAAACAGGAGGTAAAAAGGGATGAAGCTCCGTACATGGTTTGCGCTGTTTATATGCCTGTTCGTTCCCCTCCGGCTCTACCCCGCAGGAGAGCTTGATACCGGGCCGCAGCAGGAAGCTCCCGCAGGTTCCGCCCGGAACCGGTCCGGTTCCGGCAGCCCTTCATCCCAAAACACGCAAAGCCCGGGGCCCTCACAGGAAAACCCCGGAACTTCTTCTTCCGGGTACCCCGCGTCCCCTGGCGGCAAAAACCTTTCGGCCCAAACCGGGGAACCGGCCCTCCCGCCGGAACCCCCCTATAACGGCCCTCCCAGGCTCCTTATTCTGCCCCTTACCGGGTTTTCAAAAACCGAACGGGAAAGCGCGGCTCTGTTCATCTCCAACATACCCGAACTCAACACGGTTTTTAAGGTCCTCAACCCCAGAATTTTGAATCAGGAGCAGAACCTCCCCGACATCCGGTTTCCCGCAGCGGATGTTACCGATCAGGGGATCCTGGCCCTGGGCAGGAAACATCACGCGGAGTATGTGATGCCCGTTGAAATCACTCGGTTGGGGGATCATCAAATCATGATCCTCACCTTAATCGGCGCCGCCGCAGGCAGGCTGGTAGCGGGCGGATACCGGGAAATCCGGGAAGTTACCGACATCACCCTCCTCATGCCGAATATCATAAAAAAGATGATCCTCGTTACCGAAATCGATACTTCTCAAGCGCCGAATCTGGGGGTTTTCCCTTTCAGTACCCCTCCGTCCGAAGCCGGTATCGAAGACATCAATGTATTGGCCCACCTTTTGATCATAGAAATCGCCAACACCGGCAAGTATAAGATAGTGCGCCGGACCGGGCCGGACAGGACCGGGGAAACTCCCGGAATTCAGACCTTGGGGGCCATGCTGAACGCGCCGTATATGCTGACCGGAAACGTAGCCCACCTCGGGGAGGGGAACCGGTATTTTCTCGGGCAAATCATAGAGAGCGGTATCAACGCGCTCAACCGGGGCGCAGAAGTCCAGTACCGGAATATCGGCGACGGCGTGCGGCTCATGTCCGAGCTTGCATACCGCCTCACCGGCATACAAGAAGGAGGGATGCCCAGCATATTCATCCCCGGCAACATGGTTTGGGTGCCCGGGGGATCATTTCTCATGGGAAACCGCATCTATGAGGGCGATGAAAAACCGGTTCATACAGTCCAGGTGAACAGTTTTTTCATGGGCAAGACCCAAGTAACCCAGCGGGAATATCAGGCCGTTATGGGAAGCAATCCCAGCGGATTCCCCAGCCGCACGGGGCCTGTAGAGCGCGTAACCTGGTATGAAGCCATAGAGTACTGCAACAAGCTGAGTCAGAAAGAGGGGCTTATCCCCGCGTATTACGGTACCAACGACCTCATATTCTGCGATTTTTCCGCTAATGGGTATCGCCTGCCCACAGAGGCCGAATGGGAGTATGCGGCCCGCGGCGGGAACCAGGACAGCCTCACCTTTGACCGGGCCGGAGGCAACGAAGCCGCCGCGGTAGGGTGGTATGAGGGGAACAGCAATGGAACCACCCGCCCGGTGGGGACCAAAAAACCCAACAGCCTTGGGCTTTACGACATGGCCGGGAACGTGTGGGAGTGGTGTTGGGATTGGTACGGCCCCTACGAAGACAAGGCCCAGTTCAACCCCCAAGGCCCCGGTTCAGGCGTGTACCGGGTGGTCCGGGGAGGAAGCTGGAACAGCAGCGACGAATGGCTGCGGTCAACCTACCGGAACATAGGGGAGCCAGGGAAACGCTATCGGGACGTAGGGTTCCGGGTAATGCGCCAGCGTTTTTAGCCGCGATCTCAGGCCCTTGAGCATGCCGGTGAAACCAAGGGTCAAAGGCCGGATGGAACGGAACCATAGAAAAACCGATCATTATAGAACGAGGTACAAAGGAGTGAACCTATGCGATACGGTATAGCGGTAGTGTTATTAGCGGCAAGTACGGCAACAGGATACGGGTTAAGCAGCCGATTATATCTGAACGGCTTATGGGGCATATCGTACATGGCCAAAGAAGACGTGTACTGCACCTATCACGGCGGCAACTTCGGCTGGCACGGACTCATCCCCAACAACCTGGAAGACTATTGGGGGAGCGGATTCGGGTCGTACAACCTGGGCTTTTTTATAGAAGGCGGGTATTACCAGCACTACAGCACACTTTACGACTTTTCAAGCCTCAAGTTCAGCTTAGGATTATCCTTGGGCCAGTATTTTGTATGGTATGTGAAGCCCAATCTATTTATGCACAACTTTGAGGCCCTGGGAATATCCGCCACCGGCGGCATCAAAATTCATTTCTTTATGAAAGACATAGCCCTGGCCTATGGGGTGGGGGTTGATTTTCTGCCTATGATGTATGTGTATGGAGAAGCCGGGAAATACCCCATACCTACCGCGGGCATACACTTAACCGTAGACATTGTGTATGAGATAAACCGGACTAAGCGCAAACGTTCTTGAGGGCTTCACCTTCCCGCGGGTTCCCGATCCTGTCCCTGTCTCAAAGGCGGAGGAACCCGGAGGACGGAAGAGGCTTGAAAGAGTTTTCCCTCCGATTGCCGGCATATAGCTTTCTTTTTGCCGGCTTTGGCCGCCTGCTCTTATCTTTTCTTCTGAAATGCTTTAGTATATAACCATGAAGACCCGCATTTTTAATTACATCGGAAAATCCGCTCCTTTGGCGGCGGAACTTGAAACGGAACTAACCAAACGGCCTGCGGTTTCCCCTGAATCAGGAGGGGAGGGGGAACTGGACAAAGCTCTATTTCTGGAAACCTGGCTTAAAACCAAAGGCATTACCTTATTGGAGCGCCATGACGCCCCGGACCCGCGAGCTAAAGGCGGCGTCCGGCCTAATGTGGTGGCTGCCATCCCCGGCAGGGCGGACACAAAGCGTCTGTGGATCATGAGCCATCTTGATGTGGTGCCTCCCGGGGAGGCGTCTCTTTGGAACAGCGATCCCTGGACCGTAATCCGGCAGGACGGGCGTTTGATTGGCCGGGGCGTAGAGGACAACCAGCAGGGACTTACCTCGTCGGTACTGGCGGCTCTGGCCCTGGTTGACCAGGGTATAACCCCGCCCCATACGGTAAAACTGCTCTTTGTCGCGGATGAGGAAACAGGCAGCGTGTACGGCATTAACTGGCTCCTGGCAAACAGGGACCTCTTCCGCGGGGACGATATGGTTCTCATTCCCGACAGCGGGGATCCCCAGGGAGAAACCATAGAGATTGCGGAAAAGAATATACTCTGGATAAAATTCACCACCACAGGAGTCCAGGCACACGGTTCCCGGCCTAATCAAGGGGCTAACGCCCACCTCGCGGGAGCGGACCTTGCGGTTGCCCTGCACTATGGACTCTCGGAACGCTTCCCCGATCATGACCCTCTTTTTGAGCCTGATTATTCTACGTTCCAGCCTACGAAGAAAGAGAATAATGTCCCTAATATCAATACCATTCCTGGAGAAGATGTATTTTATATGGATATGCGGATTCTCCCAAGGTATCCGCTCAAGACCGTACTGGCGGAGATTGACCGGATCAAAGCGCAGATAGAAGCTAAACACAGAGTAACCGTCAAGTATGTCACTCCTCAAGCAATGGAATCCAAGCCCACTCCCCAGGATGCTCCGCTGGTTACGCTTCTGTCCAAAGCAATCAAAGAAGTCTATCAGGTGAATACCCGGCCTATCGGCATCGGAGGCGGGACTGTGGGCGCGCCGCTCCGTAATAAAGGCATCGCCGCGGCGGTGTGGGCCCGCCTGAATGACACCGCCCACCAGCCCAACGAATATGCAGTAATCGACCATATTTTGGGGGATGCAAAGGTCATGGCGCTGCTTATGCTGGAGGAACGATAAGAGCCGTAAAAACGATAGAAGGAACTGTGCAATCTAACAATACCCTCATTACCGCGATCGAAGGACTGCCGCCCCTTTTACGTGCTTCTGTGAAAGCCGAAGAAACCGCGTATATGGAAACCATCCAATCCCAAGGACTTCTCCCCTTTGGGGTAACTCCCTATTTCGCGTCCCTGGCCGGCCCGGATCAGGATGATCCCATCCGGCGGCAGTTTTTCCCCGATCCCAGGGAAAAACAGGATGATCCCTTTGCCTTGACCGATCCTTTGGGGGAAGCCCTGTACCGGAAGGCCCCCCGCTTGGTTCACCAATACCGGGATCGGGTACTGGTCCTTGCGGGGGGAAGCTGCGCCGGGTACTGCCGTTATTGTTTCCGCCGGCACTGGATAACTCGTCCCCAGGGCTTTATCAGTGAAACGGATCTGTCCCCGATTCTCGCCTACCTCAAGGGGCATAGCGAAATCCGGGAAGCGCTCATTTCCGGCGGAGACCCCCTGACGGCCCTTGACGGAAGATTGGCCCGGCTGTTCAAGAAACTGCGGGACTCACGGCCGGGAATTCTGCTGCGGCTCTGCACCAGGGCGCCGATCACCGATCCCCATCGTATTACCCCTGATCTTATCAGGATTTTGCAAGTTTACCGGCCCCTGCGAATGGCGGTTCACATCAATCACCCCAGGGAACTTACCCCGGCAGCCGGGGATGCGCTTGCCGCTTGTGTGCATAGCGGGATTCCGGTTCATGTGCAGACCGTACTGCTCAAGGGCGTCAACAATGATGCAGAAACCCTGGGATCCCTCTTCCGGGAATGTCTTGATCTGGGGCTTTCTCCCTATTACCTGTTTCAATTGGACCTTGCATCAGGCACGGCTCATTTCAGAGTGCCCCTGAAACAAGGGCTGGACATATACCGGGAACTCAAAGCCCGAATTTCAGGACTTGGCCTGCCTATGTATGCAGCGGATCTCCCCGGCGGGGGCGGCAAAATCACCCTTCACGATGGAGTGATAGCCGGCATACGGGATGACCCAAAGGGCCGGTTCTATCTATTGCAGGGCCCCGGCGGAAGACTCTGGCCCTATCCCGCGGACTAACCCATAGCGGAACCGCTTTGGCCGGTCTGCCGGCCCTCCGCAACGGCTGCATATTCTATAGGCAGCGAATACGGACAAAGCGCTTGACTTTCGGACGCTGAAAAAAGTATTATTTGGGTTGCCCGGGAATTACCGGGCGCCGGTTATGTTTCATTATTATGGAGAACTAGGATGTACCTATAATACCCATCAATGGACTAAACTTTAACAAGGATTCACTAAAGGAGAACATGATGAAACAAAGATGGGTTTTGATTATCCTTCTTTCGCTGTTGTGCGTAGTGGTTTTCAGCCAAGTGGCAACAAGCATGCGTATATTTTCACTGGAAGAATTGCCCTTGAATTTCGTCGCCGCATTCTTGGAAGCGGTTATTACGGCGGTCATCACCGTGGTGCTGCTGACCGGACAATCCGCCGCAGAAGAGATCAAGGAACGCAACGTCAAGGTCTTCGAGAAGAAGTCGGAACTATTTTTGAAGTATATCGACGCGCTTTGGGAAGCTACGGAAGACCAAACCCTGACCGCCGAAGAATATGAAGCTTTACGGAAAGATTATTCCGTCCGTTTAATGATATATTTGAAGGAACAATCAAGCAGGCAGATAGCGGAACATCTCAAAGCCCTGGGAACCTGTGTTGACAGTCTCGAAAATGAATATAACCGGATAAAAGAACACGTGTTCGGCATTATTAACGTATTAAGCGATGAACTGAATCTTGGGGGCAGGATAGATCTGAACATAGATAAAGAGCTTGAAAAGCCGATTTTCCCCATATTGTTCAAACAGGTGGTTTTGAATGAATTTAACCGGGCATTAAAATCCCAGGAATTGAACGAGGGAGCCTATTGTAAAGGGGAAGACTTGGTTGAAGATGCTGGATGGGCTGGCGAATACCTTAGTTTTGATTTTAGACGCTTTAAGGGCTGTAAATTGATTCTGGGTCCTTTCAGCAAATATTGTCCTGATATGGGCGGATTGTGGATGTGGCTTCTTGTAGATCGGAATATCCATGAAATCGACCGTTTTCGGTATAGCGAGAATGCATCGCTCATAGAAATCTGGGATAAAAATAAAAAATGGGCGGAGCTTACCGGACGCAACCCTACGGCAGATGAATCCTATACTAAACTGGGCGAATTTAAGCGGCCCGGTAAGGAAGATTGGGGAGGGTTGTACTTTGATGATCCCGGCTCGCTAGAGACCTATCGTAGTGATTATCAGAAAGCGGCGAATATCCTTGGGAAAAGAGCGGATTATTGGTTGTGGCACGGCCGGATTGAAGGGCGTTCTATAAAAGACTTTCTTAAAACCTATCTAGGAAGAGACACCCTTATGATCAAGGAAGCGCTTACTACACAGTTAAACTGGCATGAATATAAGTGGAATAGGGCGGTGATAGGCGAAGCCGTCAATGATGTAATATTTATGGGGTATGAGCGGGGATCAAATTGGCTTGGTTTTGTCTTCGATAAAATGAGGGGTATGAGGGATACGCGAGACGCATTAATGCAGATACTCAATCAGCCGGAATTTCAAGACAATTTTGGAGAAACGGTAAATAATGTCAAAGAATATTGGCTTGGTAAATCTTTACAAGCCCAGAATTTCAAGGACAAGCCTGATGAAATGGCGGATTTCATTGTGGAAAAATGCCGGTTATTAAAGGAAAAGGTGCAGGCCTATTTAGATGCTATCTCGTTAGGGGAAACCATCCGGGAAAGGCTTATCAATGAGTTGGGATTTGAAGCGTGGGATACATACGAGAGGTACAAAGACATCAATGGCATGGCCGGCTTGTATTTTTCAGTAGTTCCCCAAGAGCTTTTATGTTGGTTCGGCTTTTGGTCGGACGGCCACATAAAGGACGGTCTCAAAGAGCAGTTGGAAGAAACCCTGAACAGCGTAACCACTGAAAAGTGTTTTGATCCGGCTGTCACTGATTGGGACGATCCGGATCATTGGCTTGCAAAAAAATTCTCAATCGCTAACGAGGACAAGCCCGGTGAAATGGCGGATTTCATTGTGGAAAAATGCCGGCTTTTGGAAGAAAAAACCCGAAAGAAGCTGAAAACAAAGAAGGCGGATCTATAAATCGGGATAAATAGTTTGAGCAGAGAGATCTATAGAACAATGCCGGGCCGGCTTTGAAGCCGGTCTGTGCAGTCCTGTCAGAGCGGCCTTACCGCCTCTAGAGAGACATTGCTGTTTTGCATTGACAGAGTACGGACAGAGAACTTGCGCAGGATCGGATAATCCTGTTATACTGGTATTATGCGTCGGTTTTCACTGCTTGCGTTTGTTTTTTTTATTTCCCTCTCCTTGTTGCCGGGACAGGAGGATCAGGAAACCGGAGTGCCGGAGGATGCGGTAGAATCCGAAAACCAGGAAACCGCAGATAAGCCCGCTCCCTTTCCTTTGGGGCCGATTCTGGTAAGCGCCCTGCAAAAAGGGGTTCCCTGGCGGCCGGATTGGGGTTTAGCTATGCCTCCGGATGCTTTTAGGCTTGTATCGGGACGGCCTCTGTCTATTACCCTTACCATTAACGAAGAAAAATACCGGGTTCTCTGGGACAGAAAGGGGGCCCTCCTGGAATTTCCCCTTGCGCTAAACGGGGTATTTGTCCAGGTACAGGCTGTTTTCCGTTCTTCCGGCGCCATGCAGAGCCTGATCATCACCGGAGCGGAGCCGCCCCGGCAGATTGATTTTATCGGGAAAGAGGTTCCTCTGTCCCTTGCGCGGGTTACTCAGGATGGTACGGTCTGTTTCGTGGCTTTACGGTATGATCCGGTCGATATTGCTGAGACCTGGTATGATCAAGAGGGAACCGCTCTTGCCGGTTTTATCTCCCGTTCTCGCTATACCCGCGGGTATCCGAACATCCTGACCCTGGAAAGCCGTTATGAGGGAAAGGAAACAAGCGAATGGTATTATTATGATAGTTTCGGCAATATTTCGGAGATTCAAGCTCCGGGAGCCGTATTTTCGGTTTTGTATTCCCGGGAACAGCATCCCAGGTATTGGAAACGCCGGATCTTTGATGCGTCGAATCCTGATGTTCCGGCTCTCCTTGAAAATTATACCTTGCAATGGGATGAACAGGGATTGCTGGTCCGCATGGCCGGTATTTCCGGTAGGGATGATAGCGATGCGGCAGATTTTCGATATGAGTATACCCTTGATAGTCGAGGAAATTGGATAGAACGCCGGGAAATACGGATGATCCGCCGTCTTGGAGTTCTGGTGTCAAGTCCGGGTTTAACCGTGAAACGAGTAATTACCTATAGAACAGGAGCATAACATGGGCCTATCGTCTATTGACTGGCGGGATATAAAATACCAAGAAACTTTTGAGCAGGAGCTGCGAGGGCTGGAACGCCGCAGAGCATCGGATCAAAACTGTACCGTAGGGGATATGGAGGGGATTTTACAGCATCTCTATCACATGGACGGAGCCGATTGGGTAGGCCGCGGCGAGGTGCAAGATATTACTATGGCGGCCACCATTGCCGCGTATGAACATTTTATTGCCGAATGGAAAGCTTCTTGTTGAGCTATTATCACAACCGCCGTAAAACCCCGCCCTTTAGGGCTGGGGATATAAGGCGGCACAGCGGTAAAAGATAGGTTGGAAATCATTTGACATGTACGAAAAGATAGGTTAGAATAAACGTGTTGAAAGACCTACCCACGCGGCGTGGGAACGTAACGTCTATGGAGATACTATAAGACCGGGG
>JAITHW010000184.1 GCA_031279815.1 Treponema sp.
GCCAAGTTGGCGTTAAGCGCGTAACGGGCCGGGAGCTGCCGGGGAAAAGATTTTTGTGAAAAATTATCTTTATCCTTTGACAAAAAACATAGGATTACACGGATTTTCACGGATTAATAGAAGAACCGAATCCGTGCTAATCCGCGGACCCTTATCGTGAAACCCCCCCGCAGAGTCAGGGAACCGGTAAGCGTGCAATCATTTACCATTTACTATTGACCATATCCCGCGGCCCTCTTTATATCCTTCAAAAGCTACATGCTTTGCCCCGGCCGCCTGCGGTTTACTCATTTGACTTATCAGCCGGGATCATATATTGTTGTAGCATAAAATGAAACAAGGTCCAGGAGGCTTGCCTATGCGGAATGTTACCCCCTCAATGTTTAGCGGGCTGTTCAATCAGGGAATTATCCTATTGGTGATTGCCGGGATTGTGATACTCACTTTGCTGGGGACGAGTTTTTATATCATCGACCAAACCGAAGAAGGGGTGGTTACCCGGCTTGGTAAATATATCGCCACCACCGGTCCCGGACTGCATTTCAAGCTCCCTTTGGGTATTGACAGGCATTATGTGGTCAATGTGAAGGCCGTCCAGACCGAGCAGTTCGGATTCCGTACTCTAAAAAGCGGCGTTTCATCGGTTTACGCCAACCAGACCGGCGAATCCACCATGCTCACAGGGGACCTCAATATTGCGGAGGTGGAATGGATTATCCAGTACCGTATCGCAGACTCCAAGGCGTGGACTTTTAATGTGCTGGAAAGGACCTCCACCATCAGAGACGTGTCCCGGTCGGCTATCAATATGCTGGTAGGAGACCGGGCGATTATGGACATCATGGGGCCGGAACGGAGCGCCATTGAAACTGCCGGAGCGGAATTTATGAACGAGACCTTTAGGGGTTATGGGCTGGGAATCGATGTGATTGCGGTGAAACTTCAGAACATAGACCCCCCTGCGGGAGTGCAGGAAGCCTTTGACGACGTGAACAAAGCGGAACAGGACATGAACCGGCTGATCAATGAGGGGCAGCAGACGTATAACGCGGAGATTCCCAGGGCTAAAGGCGAGGCGGAGCGGCATATTCTGGAAGCTCAGGGGTACGCGACTGAACGGGTGAACAACGCAAACGGGGAGGTGGCGCGGTTTAATCTGGTATATGAGGAATACCGGAAAGCCCCGGAGGTTACCCGGCAGCGGCTGTACTATGAAATGGTTGAGAAAGTTTTTAAGGATGATAAGGAAACCGCGATAATCGACCGGAATTTCAATAATTTTCTTCCCTTAAAAGACCTCGGCTCCTCCTCGGGAACCCAAAGGAGCCGGCAGTGAAACGGCCTATTATTCTATTACCGGCGGTTGCAGCCGTCATCGCGGGTATTTTGATGATAGGACCTGTGTATATTATTGATGAAGGGGAACAAGCGG
Source organism: Treponema sp. (assembly GCA_031279815.1). Lineage (GTDB taxonomy): Bacteria > Spirochaetota > Spirochaetia > Treponematales > Breznakiellaceae > JAITHW01. The sequence goes on from JAITHW010000184.1 coordinate 1,433, forward strand.
TGGTTGTCCAGATAGGGCGCATTGTGCGGACCGTTACCGATGCGGGACCGTATATACGGATTCCCTTTATTGATGAGGTGGTCCGGTATCCTAAACGCATCATGGCCTGGGACGGGGAGCAGAAGAGTATGCCTACCCGGGAGAAGCAGTATATTTGGGTGGACATTACCGCACGCTGGCGAATTTCTGATCCCCAGAAATTTTACGAGTCCATATCCACCATTAATGCGGCTTATTCCAAATTGGGAGAAATCATTGATTCCGAGGTGAGAACCGTAGTTGCCGAGAACTATCTGCGGGAAACAGTACGGAATTCCAATATCATTCTGGAGCGCCTCAGTACTGTGGGCAGCCTGGGGATCGGGGACAGCATAGACGCATCCCGGGTCCCCGCCTTGATACAAACCGGCGCAGGCTATGAACCGATTCGGCAGGGCAGGCGGAGGCTTGCGGAAGAAATCCTCACCCGCTCCCGAAAAATGGTTCCCGAATACGGGATTGAACTTATTGATGTGGTGGCCCGGCAGATTCGGTATTCCGACGAACTGACCCAGAGCGTGTATGCCCGTATGATCAAAGAACGGAACCAGATTGCTCAGGCGTTCAGATCCGACGGAGAAGGAAAAAAGGCGGAATGGCTCGGCAGAATGGATAACGAGCGCCGCTCGATTCTTTCCGCAGCATACCAGAAAGCCGAGAGCATCCGCGGCGCGGCGGACGCGGATGCCACCCGGATCTATGCGGATGCTTACAGCAAAGACCGGAGTTTCTTTGAGTTCTGGCGGGCTATGGAGTCTTATCAGACGACCTTGCCCAAGTTCGACAAGACCCTTTCTACCGGTATGGATTATTTCAGATATCTTTACTCCCCGAGATAACAAGCGTCCCCCGCAGCAGGGCCGCTGCGGGGGGTTCACTTACGAGAACGCGCCAAAGAGGGCCGGCAGATCACCTGCAATCGTCCGTCCCCCGCAGGTATCCGCCATTCTTTTTCCGTGAGTTGGGCGAGAAACTGTTCGTCATGGCTCACTAGAAGCAATGCGCCAAGGTATTCTTTCATAGTTTCTTCCAAAAGGCGTACCGACCGCAAATCCAGATGATTGGTCGGTTCGTCCATGACGATGAATGCCGGATTCTGAAACACGCCCCGGGCGATCAGGAGCTTGCGCACTTCTCCGGGACTCGGCAGCGCGGATTGCAGCAGGCTCCGGGGATCCGATCCGAGCCTGGAAAACCGGGAAAGGATTTCTCCCTTTATTTTTTCTTGTTCTCCCAGAACTTCTCTCAAAACGGCTTTGCTTTCGTTTATGTCCGGTTCTTGAGGCAGATACAAATAGGGGATGCCGGCGTTTTGCAGGATATGGCGGATCAAGGTTGATTTTCCCGAACCGTTCGGTCCCGTTAGGGCGATCCGGTCTTGAGGAGTCATCACCAGCGCGGGAAAACAAAGCCGCCGCTCTTCCCCCAAATACAGGCAGCCCTCTTCCAGGGAAAAAATCCAGCCCTTCTGCGAGACGGTTCCCCGTAAGGTGATTCCGGCGGGACTTTCATGGCGGGTTCCGGCCCTATCAAGAGACGCTTCAATCTTATCAATACGGTTTTCTATGCGTTTGTACAGATTGGCGCCCACAGCATCCTTCCCGGATAGTTTAGCCAGATTGATCTTGGCTCTGGCATCCCGGTCTTGCGGGCCGATGCGTTTCTTAGATAGGCGGTTACGGGCGCTTTCGGCGAGCCGCCGCCGTTTGTCCGCTTCTGCGGCGAGCCGATCCCGTTCGTTTTGGATACGGTTCCTGGTTCGTGCTTTTTCAAGCTGTTCCCGCTGATCTTCCTCAAGCCCTTTGGAAACCCCGCCGGGCCTTATTACAGCCCGGCCTCTGTCTTGCAGGAACAGACACCGGGTACAAAGCCGGTCCAGAAGCTGCCGGTCATGGCTTACCAAAAGACCGATCCCTCCGTATCGGCTCAAAGCCGCTCCTATGAGGGCTTTCGCATCCCGATCCAGGTGGTTGGCCGGTTCATCTATACCCAGCATGGCCGGATTGCGCCAGAGCGCAAGGGCGATCTGTAGCCGCTTCCGTTCCCCATGACTCAGGGTATCCCATCGTTCCGTCCAAGTATAGCCGATTTTCAGGATATCCATGAGCCGTCCGGCTTCATTGTCCGGGGAAAAGAAAAAATCTTCCCAAGAATCCGGTGGTTCATCGGTACGCTGAGGACAATACCAGACCTGTTCCGGCCTCTTGATGATCCCGCGGCTTGGTTTGAGCAGGCCCGCGGCCAAGCGGAGGAGCGTAGTTTTCCCCGCCCCGTTTTCTCCGCATATACCGGTCCAGCCTGAACGCAGGTCAAAGGACAGATCTTTCAAAACCGGAAAAACAGAATCAGGGTAGGAAAATTCCACCGAATCAAAGGCGAGAAAAGAATGATGTTCCTGCTTCACTCAAAAACCTCGTACTGCGGTGAAAACCAAAAATTACATGAATTACGCGAATTAATGCAAATTATAGGGGAAAGCCTGAAAACTGTAAAGGGAAGCCGAATAGAGAATTCCTGCAAAGCGCGTATAAAAAGAAACGGCCCTGGTATTGCGGCGTTATTGTATCGTGTGGTAAGATAAGACCGATGAAAAAAACGCGGCCTAATGCTTCCGGAAAGGGAAAACGGTTTTGAGCTATTTATACGAAACTCATCTGCATACGGTTCAAGCCAGCAGTTGCGCGGTGTCTTACGGACGGGACTATATCCGGCGTTACCAGTCTTTAGGTTATGCCGGGATCATCATTACGGATCATTTCTATAACGGCAATTCCTCGATACGCAGGAATCTGCCTTGGCCAACATGGGTAGACCGTTTTTATCAGGGCTATGAGGATGCTTGGAATGAAGGAACAAAACGCGGGCTGGATGTCTTTTTCGGCTGGGAAGAGACCTTTGATGGGGATGATTATCTGGTCTATGGGCTGGATAAGGAGTGGCTTCTGGAACATCCCGAGGCAGCCCATTGGACCAGGCGGGAGCAGTATGAAACGGTGCGGCGGTACGGCGGATGTGTGGTTCAGGCTCATCCTTTCCGGCAGCACTATTATATAGAAACAGTCCATTTATCTGCCGGCTGTGTGGACGGAGTGGAGGCCGCCAATGCGGGCAATCATAGCCAATCCTATGACGCCTTAGCCATGCGGTATGCGGAAAGACTGGGACTGCCGGTAGCCGCAGGCTCGGATATCCACAGCGCGGAGGATGTACAACAGGGTGAGGTATTCGGGGTATATCTGGATAAGAAGATGAACTCCATCCAGGATTATGTAAAGGCAATCCGGGAACATACTATTCTGGGCTTACATATCCCGCCGGGCCGCTGTGACTGCTATGGCAGCGAGACCGTCTCATTACCGGTGGATATTCGGGATGCGGAAGATCGGAGCACCCATCGGGATCTATGGGACTTTTTAGAGGAAGGGAAGAAGCATATACGGTAGCTGGTTACCCCCCATTCTTAAAGGCAGGGGGTTTACGGCGGCCGGAACCAATAACCCAGGGGCAAGTCGTGGGTATGGTTTGCTTTGAAGGCTTAGGTCCGACCAAATAATTCCCAACTGTTTATGCTGGTATATCTTTTCATGCTCCGCCGGATTACGCCCTTGATTCCTTGCATATTGTTTCTTCATCTCCGTGTTCTCCTGGCTTCAGGGCATCCCTCAAATATTTTCCTTGCGGTTATATTTTTTATCTTCTGAACTATACCGGCAGGGCTATATGGCCGAACCGGCTGCGCCAGAAAATGCGCATGATCCTTTTCTGTCCCTATTTACAAAAATCCTATCTCATAGCGTTTCTCTATCTCTACCTCTCTCAGCTTCTTATCAACCTCTTCTGTTATTACCCAGGGCAAAAGCATTTAACTTTTGAAGGGTATAAAAAGTCCGCAGATCAACAGGGATTTGGGTACATAGCGCCGGAAAAGGTCTATAGTAACCGTCGGTTCCTTGAAATATTCTCCTTA
>JAITHW010000187.1 GCA_031279815.1 Treponema sp.
GAACTCGCCGCCTTCAAAACTCAGGGACAGGTCCCGCAGGGCCTTTACTCCAATACCGTTTAAGGTATAATCTTTCACCACATTAACCGCTTTTACTACCGTCATTTGAATCCTCCTTAATATACTTCATTACATTTTTCACAGTTCGGTATGAATTGTACTAGTTATACCGTATTATTGTACTATTCATATAATACAACAATAAATGAACTAGTACAATAAGTCAACAACAATTTTTAGAATTTGATAAAAAATTTGGAAAAAGATTTGATATAAAACAAGAAGATATCTTGACTGCAAGATAAGGCCGTATTATGCTGCTTTGCCAGTATTTATAGATGGCAGGGAAAAGGCCGGAGATACGGATCGGCTTTGCGCCGGTCATCCCCCGGACAACGGCGCATGGGCGGGTATTTTTTGACGTGACCTTCGGTTTTAGAACCGGTTATACTTCCCGAATGTCTTCTAATTTGGTATCATGAAGATTATCGACAACGGCTTTCACCTCGGCGCAGCTTATACCGGCTATCTTATAGGTTCCCCGGCGGAAGGACAGATCATCTCCCTCGGAAGACACAAAGGAGACGATGTTGCCCCCTTTTTCCGCAATAGCCCCGGCCAGTTTGGCTAATTGCCCGGGACGTTCCGGCAGGGACAGGGTAATGCGCACTCCGGGATGGCGGGCGCCGAAGGCATTGACAAATACCCGGAACAGATCGGTTCCGGTGATAATGCCCACCAGCAGTTCGCCTTTCATTACCGGAAGACAGCTAATATCATGATCCGCCATAATCCGGGCGGCCTCTTCAACCACTTCGTTTTCCTGAACGGTGATTACCTTTTTTTCCATGATTTTCTCGATTTTCAGCTTGGAAAGCAGATAGCTGATTTCATACATATCCAGACTGGTGGCCGGAGAAGGGCCTGCCTTAAGCATATCTTTTTTGGTCACAATCCCGGCGAGTTTCAGGTGCTTGTCCAGCACAGGCAGACGGCTTATCCGTTCCTTATCCATCAATGCCCTGGCATCGTTCACCGGCAGATCGGGATGGACGAATATAGGATTCTTGGTCATAACTCGGTTTATTATCATCATACGCCTCCTTTAATAAAAGCAATCTAAAACAATGATTAGGCTCCTAAATATGCGGCCTTGACCGCATCATCTTTCATAAGGTCCCGGGCAAAACCGCTTTTTATCACTTCTCCGGTTTCGAGAATATAGCCCCGTATTGCAAGCCCCAGGGCTTTGAACGCATTTTGTTCCACCAAAAGTATCGTTGTTCCTGACTCATTGATGCGCCGGATAATGGCGAAGATTTCATCCACCAGGATAGGGGCAAGCCCCATAGAAGGTTCATCCAGCAGGAGCAGCCGGGGCCTGGCCATAAGCGCCCGCCCGATAGCGAGCATCTGCTGTTCACCTCCTGAGAGGGTTCCTGCGGTCTGCCGGGTCCGCTCCTTGAGGCGGGGAAAAAGCCCGTAGACCATCTCCATATCCTGCCGAATCCCGGGATGATCCCGCCGGGTATACGCGCCTATTTCCAGATTATCCTTTACCGTAAGGTTGGCAAAGATCCGGCGGCCCTCGGGAACTTGGATAAGCCCGGCGGTAACAATACGATCCGGCGGGAGACCCGAAATATCCCGGCCGTCAAATATAACCGTTCCCCCGGTTTTCTTAATGATGTTGGAAACCCCATGAAGGGTGGTTGTTTTTCCCGCGCCGTTTGAGCCGATAAGGGTGATGATCTCCCCTTGGGCAACCTCAAAGGAAATACCCCTCAAGGCTTGGATGGCTCCGTAATGAACGGTCATATCCGAAACCTTCAGCATTGATTGAGAAACCGGCTCATCCATGGCCCACCGCCTCGGCTCCTAAGTAGGCTTTGATCACTGCGGGATCTTTACGGATATCCGCGGGAGGTCCCGCGGCAATGATGCGTCCGTAATCCAAAACCAGCAGCCGTTCACAAATCCCCATTACCAAATGCATATCATGTTCGATTAAGAGAATCGTGAGGTGAAAATCCTCCCGAACAAAGGAAATGAGCTTCATCAGTTCCTGGGTTTCCTGGGGATTCATACCCGCCGCAGGTTCATCCAGGAGCAGCAGCATAGGATTCGCGGCTAAAGCGCGGGCAATTTCCAGTTTCCGCTGTTCCCCGTAGGGAAGGTTCCGGGCCAATTCATGCTTTTTATGATCGATTTTGAACAGCTCGAGCAATTCTCCGGTCCGCCTAATCATCCTCTCTTCATCAATACGAAATCCCTTAAGCCGGAACAGTACATCCGCAGGGGTTCCGCTGCGGCTTCCGTGAAGCGCAATCCGCACATTATCCTCTACCGTCAGATTGCTGAAAAGCCGGATATTTTGGAATGTCCGGGCCACCCCGATCCGGTTGAGCCTGGCGGGACCCATTTTCCCGGCAATATGCACCTTCCCCCGGCGGTCCCACAGGCTGATCTGCCCCCGCGTAGGGATATACAGACCGGAAAGCATATTGAACACCGTGGTTTTCCCCGCGCCGTTAGGACCGATCAGCCCTACCAGTTCTCCCCGGTACAATTCACAAGAGAAATCGCTTACCGCCCGGAGTCCCCCGAATACAATAGAAATATCCACCGCTTTGAGCAGCAGGGCGCCCTTATCCATCACGCTTCCCCTTCCGGCGTATGAAGGCGATTCCCCGCTCCCAAAGCCGTATAAAGGAAAGCTCCTTCATGCCTAAAAGCCCTTGAGGGCGGAAGAGCATCACAAAGATAAGGATCAGCGGGTAGATGAGGAGGCGGTAATCCTGCAAAAACCTCAAGAATTCTTGGAGATAGGTTAATACATAGGCCGCCACTATGGATCCGGTCATGGAACCCATGCCTCCCAAGACTACGAAGATCAGATAGTCGATGCTTTTATTGAAAGAAGCTATATCGGGCTTGACAAAGCCCACCACCATAGCAAAGAGACAGCCTCCGATTCCCGCAATAAAAGAAGCAATCACAAACCCAATCATTTTGTAGCGGAACACGCCGATGCCGCTGGCATTGGCCGCAATCTCATCTTCCCGAACCGCAAGGATCGCCCTGCCGTAGGTGGAACGGAGAAAATTCTGCAGCAGAATAAGTATGGCCCCCAGACACGCGGTTACGGTAAAATACGAAAGGCCGGGATAAATGGCCAGCAAGGTGGTAAAACGCCTGCCGTTGGCGCCGCCGGAAACCTCCTTGAGATTGATAAGAAACACCCGGATAATCTCTCCAAATCCCAAGGTAACGATGGCAAGATAATCTCCCGACAGTTTCAGCGTGGGAAACCCGATGAGAAAACCGAAAAAAGCGGTTACCAGCGCGGCAAGAAGAACCGCTACGGGCAAAGGAATACCCGCATCCAGGGTAAAAAAAATACAAGAGTACGCGCCTATAGCCATAAACCCGGCTTGGCCTATGGAAAGCTGTCCGGTGATTCCTGTGATGGTATTCACGCTTATGGCCAGGATCGCGTTTACCCCTCCCAGGGTTATAATCTGGGCTGTGTAGGCGTCGATGACGGTGAGCTTTATGAGCGCCGCGGGAATACACACCGCCCCAAAAGCGGCTATACCGGGGATAAGCGTATTCCGAACAGAAAGTTTCATATCTATACTTTTACCCTCATCTTTTTACCGAGAATACCGGTAGGCTTCACCAAGAGGATGATGATCAGCACCGAAAAGGATATGGCGTCGGCATACTGAGAAGACAGATACCCTTTGGTCATGGTTTCGGCTATCCCTAAGATAAACCCCCCCAGCATGGCTCCGGGAACCGAGCCGATACCTCCCAGCACCGCGGCCACAAACGCCTTGAGGCCCGGCATGGTTCCCATGGTGGGCGAAATCTGGGGGTACGCGCAGGCAAAGAGAATTCCTCCTGCCGCGGCCAACACGGAACCCAGGGCAAAGGTGAAGGAAATCGTACCGTTTACCGGAATACCCATGAGGCTTGCGGCCTGCATATCGTAAGAAACCGCCCGCATAGCCTTGCCCCGTTTGGTATAGCTGATAATATAATTCAAAGCCAGCATCAACGCTGCGGAAAGGATAATAACAATGATCTGAATATTGGAAATAGAAAAATTTCCCAGGTTTACGGTACCGATCGGGGGCCTGGGAAACTGCCGGGGATTGGGGCCGATGAAGCGCAGCACCCGTGCGCCGTTTTGCAGGATTAGGGAAACCGCAATAGCGGTAATCAGTGAATTAAGCCGCGGAGCGCTTCGCAGGGGCCGGTAGGCAAAGCGTTCGATACACATTCCCAGACCGCCGCAGACCGTCATGGCAATCACAAATGCCAGCGTCAGCGACCAGGGGGATACCCCCAGGGCGGTGAGTACAAAATACCCTGTATAGGCCCCTACCATAAGCACGTCCCCATGAGCAAAGTTGATAAGCATCACAATGCCGTACACCATGGTATACCCCAGGGCAATAAGCGCGTAAATACTGCCTAGGGATATACCGTTAATCAACTGCTGAAAGAAAATAGCGCCGGCTTCCATGTATAACAGCTTTAAGGGTTTACCGTAGTTTTATACACCGTAACGAGTTTGCCGCCGCTTTTAACGATTTCTACCATTACCGCTGATTTGATGGGATTTCTCTTCCCGTCAAAGGTGAGGTTTCCCGTAACGTAGCTGCCGTTGGTTTTCGCCAAGGCGTCTCTGACCGCGGCGGCGTCGGTTGAACCGGCCTTTTCAATCGCGTCCTTGATCAGGTACAGGGAATCATAGCCCAAACCGGCAAAGGAAACCGGCACAGACTTGTATTTCGACTGATAGGCTTTGACAAAATTGATAACCTTGGAGTCGGTGGAATCCGCGGCATAATGATTGGAATAGAAGCCGTTCAGTACCTCGTCTCCCGCGTGTTCCGTGAGGCCGTCCCAACCGTCGGCGCCCACAATCGGGGTCTCAATGCCTTGGGCGCGAAGCTGTTTGGCAATGAGGGACACAGTGGAATAGTAATCGGGAAGATACACCACATCAGGGTTCGCATTCTTGATCTTGGTAAGCTGGGCGTTGAAATCCACATCGCCGGTAATATACGATTCCCGGGCAACTACCGCCCCTCCCTGTTTCTGGAAGGCCGCGACAAAGTTCTCGGTCAGTCCCACAGAATAATCGTTTCCATTATCGTACAGCACCGCCGCACGGGCGGCCCCCAAGCCCGCGGCCGCAAAGATGCCCCCCACGGTTCCCTGGAAGGGATCGATAAAACAGGCCCGGAATATATAATTCCCCGCGTCGGTGATCGACGCTTTTGTTGCCGCCGGGGCCACCAGGAGCACTTTCTGCGTTTGGGCAAGAGAGGTTATGGCCTCGGTGCAGCCCGATGTAAGGGACCCAATGATAATGCTTACCTTGTCCCTGGTGATAAGTTTTTTGTAGGCGTTCACGGTTTTTTCAGGATTTCCCTCATCATCTTCAGAGATGAGAACCAGCTTTTTGCCGTTAATACCGCCGGCCGCGTTAATTTCCTCAATAGCCAGGGCAATGCCGTTCCTGGCTTCCACGCCGTATACCGCGACCGGGCCGGAAAGGGGGAAAATCCCGCCCAGGGTTATAACATTCGTGTCCGCGCCGCCGCCGGCAAAAACCGCTCCCCCGGCGCAGAGCAGGGTAATGAAAATCATGCTTAAACGTTTCATATTGTTTCCTCCATGATCATACAGCATACCCTATTTTCTATTTTCTGTCCATACGGCTTTTGCCTGCGGACGGACGAAGCATGTAACTTTTGAAGGATATAAAGAGCCTGCGGATTACACAGATTACCCGTATCATGGCACATTCGCCCGGGGTAAAACAAAAACGCCCTGAACATGCCTTAAGCCTTTTCTCCGGCTTCAGCGTACCCTCATGGCGCTTCATTCGGTATAAGAAACATATTGGAAAGATGCCGCTTTCAAGCGGTTATGACTATAATATAAAAATATGAAGAAAATGTCAAGCGGTTCAGGGACAAAAGACAGGGCAAAAGCATTTAACTTTTGAAGGGTATAAAAAGCCCGCAGATCAACAGGGATTTGGGTACATAGCGCCGGAAAAGGTCTATAGTAATCGTCGGTTCCTTGAAATATTCTCCTTA
>JAITHW010000188.1 GCA_031279815.1 Treponema sp.
AGGCTATTTTGCGTTTTTTGTGTTTATCGCGGTTTTTAACGCCTTCAACGCCCGGACTGATAAGTTCAATTTGTTTGACAGCATCAGCGGAAACAAAAACTTTCTCCGTATCCTTGGAATAATTACGGCGGTACAGATAGCGCTGGTATACTTAGGGGGCGCTATATTTAACAGCTACGGATTATCCTTCACCCAATGGGGTATCGTGCTGGTATGCGCGGTTTCGATTATCCCACTTGATCTGATAAGAAAATTGTTCTCAAAACCGCGGGTATAGCGTGGCGATAGAAGCCGGCACATGGAAGATATACGATTATCAGTGAGCTGCCGAATGCTTTCTGTTTCAACAGCAAGACTTACGCCGTTTTAGGGAATCTAATAAGCGCAGGGGCCTCATCCTCCGCAGGCATTTATTTTTACAGAGTCCCGGGGCCCCTAGTTTGCAAGGCTTTACCGCGGCCTTTTGTAAAAACCTGTACCCCATCGAAAACGCATCCCCGGAAGCGTTCCATCGCCCGGTCCCTATGGTATGGGCATTTCCCAGCCATAGGCAAGAGGGATATCAAGATTGCTCATAAGGGGGGAAAAGTAAAAAAGGCCGGTATAAAACCGGCCCTGCCCTTGAGGCAATCGGAAATATAGTGATTTGGGAGGGGAACTATAGGTCCGACATTTAGAATATCGGTATAACAGACCCAATTCTTAACTGTTTTTTCCCTTCATTCACTTTCGGAGATGGTGATGTCCACCGTAAGAGCCACCTGGTAGATTTTGCCCTTTTGCACCGTCAGGGATCGGATTATAGAATAATCGCTCATTTGAAATTTAATCTCATGTTTTCCCGGTTCAGCCGGATAGGGTTTCAGGGTATTGGCCAGCAGCTCGTTATCCACATAAATCAGGGCATTTTCAGGGGCTTCAAATATGATGATCGGGGTAGGATCCTGCAATTCTACGATAATATCCAGAACTTTACCCCGTTCTACCATAAAACGCCGGCTTTCATTGCGATAATCCTCGGAAAGTACCACCAGATGGTGTTCCCCCTCCCGTAACACCTGTTCTTCCTCCGGTTTTTCTATGACCGCATCATCAATGAGGAGGATGAACGGTTTCCCCAGAAGCTGTTCAGGATACCGGGGGAGAATTTTCACCGCGCCTTCATTACTGAGAATGGGTTTGATATGTAATTGAAAGACCATGGACTCGATCTCTTCGTTTAATCCCTTAATAACCGGCATGATCCTAAATAGAAGAGGAAATGAGGAAGGCGGAATAACCCCGGTGGGAACGGAAATATAGGGAGTGGTTCGCAGTCCATGAGAGGATTGGATAGGAATCTGGTATACCGTCTGAATTTTATTCGGTATAGGCTCAAAGCTGATCTGCCGCGCCTCCAGGTCAGCAACGCCCGGTTCCGGGGCGGCGTCCAGATTCGCATAGAGGGCAATAGCCAGGCTTCCGTAATAGCCGAGATATGCCTGGGGGACGGTCAGTTCCAATTCTACCCCCCGAAAAAAACGGACATCCTGATCCAAGCCGATGGTAACTGCGCTGATATATGAAAGGGGGATAGACACCCCTCCGGGATTATCCAGCGCAATTTCCAGATTTCCCGCAATAAGCGCCCGGATAGATTCCGCATGAAGTTTTCCCTGTATATATATACCTAAACAAAATAAACACACCAGTACTGCGTACCGAGGTTTCATGATTTACATCCCTTGTTTAAATAGATACTTTCCCGGATCCTGGGCCTTTCCATTCTGCCGCAACTCAAAATGCAGATGGGGACCGGTTGATTGCCCGGTGGATCCTACCCTACCTATAAGCGTACCGGATTCTACCCTTCTTCGCAAGGCCGTGTCGATTTTTGATAGATGCCCATAAAGGCTCACCCAGCCTTCCCCATGTTGGACGACAATATAGTTTCCGTAAACCGCGTCTTCCCCGATTTCGGTAACCACCCCGTCCCGGACAGCGTACACTTCGGTTCCTGTAGGAGCCGCCAGATCCAAGCCGTTATGGTTCCGCAAAATTCCGGTAACCGGATTGACCCGGAGTCCAAAGGAACCGGTCAACCGGTAATTACGCAGAGGGTAACGGAAACCAGTATGAAAGAAAAATATCCGTTCAGTAGGGCTGAAATCCGCTCCGGGAATAAACCGGAACCGCTCTTTACTTCCATTCCGGCTGATGATTATGCCGATCCCCTCATGGTTAATCCTGCTTGATACCATAAGCTGTTCCAGATCCGACGCGGGGTTTTCAGGGATAAAAAGTCCCGGCGCGGAGGGAAGCAGCAGAGGCGTCCCTGTATCCAAGGCCCCTTGACGGGCAATTCTGTTAAGAGTTACCAAACCGGCATAGGGAATGGTGCATCGAGCCGCAAGGCCGAGCAGATCGTCCCCTGCCAGCGGGGTATAGGCATATACGGTGAGCGCTTCGGCGATCACCGCCGGCGGCTCTCCGGTCCGTTCCAGATTGGCAATACGCTGCCGGGCGGCTTCCACATCCGCAAGATACTGCTTAAAACCCGTATCCCGGGAATTCAATTGTACAATGACGGGAAATTCCCCTCCGGTATTTTCCACCCCATGAAGCCGGCCCAAGGCGCATACAAGCAACAGAAAGAGCGCTGTGGTTTTCATGTATACATACGCAAAGAACTATAAAAAAAGACCAGGGCGCTACACCCCGGTCATTCCTTGTGGATTAGACAATAGCTAGGCCTGAGCAATTGCACTGGCCGGGCAATCGGCTTCGCAAGAACCGCAGTCTACACACTTATCCGCGTCAATCCATCGGGCTCCGTCCTTTTCGCCAATAGCTTCATTTGGGCAGGCATCTTCACATGAACCGCAGTTAGTACAATCATCCTTTTTGACTTGATAAGCCATAATATACCTCTCTAATTTAATGTTTCTATAATAATACCACAATAAAGAATAAATAGCAAGCGAAAAGAGATGAACTTCAGGGCAAAAGCATTTAACTTTTGAAGGGTATAAAAAGCCCGCAGATCAACAGGGATTTGGGTACATAGCGCCGGAAAAGGTCTATAGTAATCGTCGGTTCCTTGAAATATTCTCCTTA
>JAITHW010000224.1 GCA_031279815.1 Treponema sp.
CCACTGTGAGCCAGCATCACATTTACGGGCTGCTGTTTTCTATTTTGCTCCCTTTTACCGCGGGAGTACCCTTCCGGCGTACTCGGATTCAGTATCCTGAAGAGGTGGAACAGCTCACCGGCGACAGCTACCTGCTCATTACGGTTCCGGCGTTTCTCAAACGGGCTACCGAAATCGAAAATTCAGGGAGCCTTCGGCTTCGTTCTCCATGGATTTTTACTTCCGGCGGGGTTCTCAGCCTTGAAACCGCTGCAAAAACCGAGCGGGCCTTTGGATTTTGGCCTCTGGAAATATACGGCAGCACCGAAACCAGCGGCATCGCCTATCGGCACTCGAAAAACGGGCTTGCGTGGACCCCCTTCGACAACACCCGGATCGGTACGAATGATGCGGGCCGTCTTGTGGTTCGTTCCCCGTATATCCGGGATCCCGCGGGTTTTACCACAGGGGATGAGGCGGATATTCTTGAAGACGGCCGTTTTATCCTGAAAGGCCGGGCCGACGCTATTGTAAAAATCGAGGAGAAGCGTATTTCCCTCCCTGAAGTGGAGAACCGGCTTATCCAGTCCGGGCTTGTGGCGGATGTTTCCGTTGTTGCCCTTGAAGACCGGCGGCAATATTTGGCCGCAGCGATAGTTCTCAATGCGGCGGGCAAAGAGCGGTTTTCTAACCTTGAAAAATATGAAATAAACCGGTATTTTCATACCTATCTGCTTCAGTTTTTTGAAAGCGCGGTACTTCCCAAGAAGTGGCGCTATGCGGACGCGCTTCCAATAGACCATCAGGGGAAAAAACGGGCCTTTGAAATCCGGTCTTTGTTTGCTCCGTCCCCGCAGGTCAATCTTCACGGCATAACCGGCGAGCGGGTTCTGGAAAAAACCGATACTTCGGTAGCGGTGGAACTCCTCATCCCCGGGGAAAGCGAGTATTTCGACGGACATTTTCCTGAGTTCAAGCTGCTTCCGGGAGTTGCCCAGATTGAACTGGTAGTCCGGCTTGCAGCCGGCCATTTTAAAACCGGCATTTATGTTTCCAAAGCCAAACGGATCAAATTTTCCAATGTTATTGTTCCCGATTCAATAATACGGGTGGAACTTGCCTACAATGCCCAAGCAGGGTCCGTTACCTTTAAAATAACAAGCCCCGGAGGAGAAACAATCCATGCGGCCGGCGCCCTCCATGTAGGAGGCCCCCTATGAAACAGGGCTTTCTCATTCCCGTGTATAATGGCCATGGTAAAACCGCAGGGCTTATGGTTAAGAAACTATCCCGCCATAACCTGCCTATAATCATCGTGGACGACGGCAGCGATAGGGAAACCAAGGAGTCCCTCTCCGCAATCGTTGCGGACTGCCCTTTGACGATGAGGGTAACTCTGGCAAAAAACAAAGGGAAAGGCGGCGCTCTTTCCGCGGGCATTGACAAGGCCCATGAATTGGGCCTGACCCGTGTACTACAGCTCGACGCGGATGAACAGCATGATATAGAGCGGACCGGTTTTTTCCTGGAACAGTCTAGGCTGCATCCTGAGAGCATGATCTGTTCCTATCCTGAATATGACGATTCGGTTCCCGCTATCCGAAAAAACGGCCGTAAAATCGCCAATATGTGGGCAAACATCGTTACCTTATCCCATGATATGACTGATGTTATGTGCGGTTTCCGGGTGTATCCGGTTGAACCGGTATGGCGCATCATCCACCGGCATCATCTGGATCAGCGGATGGGCTTTGAAACCGAAATCCTGATCCGCTTGCATTGGAACCGGATCCCTCTGCTGTTCTATCCTGTCCGGGTGACATATCCTGCAGGCGGTGTTTCCCATTACCGCCTGGTACGGGATAACATCAGGATTACCTGGATGTTTATCCGGCTTTTCTTCGGCATGATCTGCCGGTCTCCGCTTATTATAAGCCGCCGGATCCGGCGCACACCGCAGCGCTGCGGCGAAGGAGGGGTGTGTGAACAGCGTGAACAGCATTGAACTGAGCGGGATTGAAGAAAAGCCCCTTCATTGGTCGGAACAGCAGGAACAAGCGTCGTGTTATTGGCATGTCCGGTTGCTGCTCATTTTATTCAAGTGCCTGCCTATGATCGTTGTGCGGATTCTGACTTTGCCGGTTGCGGTCTCGTATTTCATAGTCTCAAAGAAATCCAGGGCTGTCTCTAAGGATTTCTTGAAGAAAGTTTCCGGTATCTTAGCCGCGGAACAGGGGAAACAAAAACGGGCGCTGCACCCGTTTAAGCACTTTCATGCTTTTTCTCTGACGGTGGTTGAAAAAGTCGAAGCCTGGGGCGGAAAGGTTGCGTTTGACCGGATTCACTTTCAAGACGACGATATCGGGGATCTGATAGCGGCGCTTGAACAGGGAAAGGGGGCGCTACTGATATGCTCCCATCTGGGGAACGCGGAACTCCTTCGGGGCCTTGCCGGTTTTAACCGGACCGGCGTTTCCCGGAATGTCCCGGTAACGTCAATCACCGATTTTTCGGTAGCCCCTTATTTCGGCAGGATGCTTGAGGAACTGAATCCCGAATCCATGCTGCACATTATCAGCGCCAACGATTTCGGTCCGGAAACAGTAATCCGGTTGCAGGATCGGATCGCCGCCGGGGAGCTGGTGGTAATTGCCGGGGACAGAACCTCGGCCCATACCCGGAATAAATACTTCCGCTTTCCGTTTCTAGGTGAAAACGCCCCCTTTGCGATGGGTCCTTTTTATCTTGCCGCCATACTCAACGCCCCCGCCTATTTTGTCTTTGCCCTGCGCCAAAAAGACGTGTCCCTATCATCTCAATACAATATGCACGTTCATAAAAGCCCGATTTCTTTTGACTGTCCCCGCAAAGAGCGAAACCTGAGAATAGAGGAATTGGCCCGCTTATTCGCCTGCCGGCTTGAATATTACTGTAAACAACACCCCTATCAGTGGTATAATTTTTATGATTTTTGGGCGAAACCGGGGGTATGATGGGTCATCGCAATCTGACTGCCGAAATAGAATTTACCGTTGAGTTTTATGACGTAGACTCTATGGGCATTGTTTGGCACGGCAACTACATCAAATATTTTGAGAAAGCCCGCTGCGCGCTGCTGAATAGGATAGGCTACGGGTATACGGATATGAAAACTTCGGGCTATGCTTTTCCCGTAACCGGCATATCCTTGAAGTACATCCGATCCTTCAAATTCGGCGATAAGATACTGGCACGGGCGATCCTTGACGAATACGAGAACTGCCTCCGGATCCGATACGAACTTATCAATTCTGAAACCGGCGTGATCTGCACCAAAGGGGTAAGCACGCAAATGGCGGTCAATACCGCTACCGGCGATTCGTGTTTTACCTGTCCCCAGATCTTCATTGGCAAGGTGGAGCGCCTTTTAGCTCTCACCGTCTCGGAATAGCGCGGATTAGGATAAACCGCGTCAAGTTCCCGGATTTTTTCATACTGTTATCTGAAGTATTGTCCCTATTGCTTTTGACATTAACGATATAGTAGGGTAATACAATAGAAATTGTAATAACAATGAACAAATATATTAACGTATATACACGAATAGAGGAGCAGCCTATATGAAAACAAAAGCGGTTCGTATCCACGGGGTACAGGATCTGAGGCTTGAAACATTCGAGCTTCCCGATTTGAAGGAAGATGAAATCTTGGCGCGGGTGGTATCCGATTCGATCTGTATGTCCAGTCATAAGCTGGCCATGCAGGGGGCAAAGCACAAACGGGTCCGCCATAATCTAACCAAAAACCCTTCGATCATCGGGCATGAATTCTGCGGGGTTATTGAAAAGGTCGGAACCAAATGGTCGGGGCAATTTCAGCCCGGCGCCAAATTCGCTATCCAGCCGGCTCTCAACTGCCCGGACGCTCAAGGGCAGGGAACCCTGTGGGCCCCGGGGTATTCCTACGAATATATCGGCGGAGACGCCACCTACATTATTATTCCTTCAGAAGTGATGGAAATGAACTGCCTCCTGGACTATACCGGAGATAATTATTATCTGGGTTCCCTAGCGGAGCCGGTATCGTGTATCGTGGGAGCCTTTCATGCCCAGTATCATACCAAGGAAGGGTCCTATACGCATACTATGGGCATTGCGGAAGGCGGTTCTCTGGCGCTTCTTGCGGGCGTGGGGCCTATGGGTCTTGGAGCGATTGATTACGCCCTGCACAACCCCCGCAAACCTTCCCGTGTGGTTGTTACCGACATAGACGACAGCCGGCTTGCCCGGGCAAGCCGGCTCCTGACCGTAGAGGAGGCCCAAAAAAACGGGGTGGAACTCATCTATGTTAATACCAAAGATATGGCCGATCCGGTTGCCCGCCTTAAAGAGGTGAACC
>JAITHW010000238.1 GCA_031279815.1 Treponema sp.
TTACACTGAAGACGGATGCCGCGAGCCCGCCATGGAAGCGGAGGCGGTTTGATTTCGGCTAGGTTTTGGTTATTAGTCATTAACCCCTTTTCGGCTAGAAAACTTTTTAGGCAATGCGAATACTTGCGGAATATACGATTCCTATGTATAATGTTATCAGAGGTGATTCCATGAGTTCATCATTTGATCCGAATCTGTTATCCGACTTTGCCCGTTATTATGGCTTCCATTATGACAGGGTTGATCCCCGCGGTTTAGTACAGGATGTGCTTATCGATATGGAACGGGGTCTTCGGGGACAATCTTCAAGCCTTCCCATGATCCCTGCATACATAAGCCCGGTTTCCCGGGTGCCTTCAGGAAAAAGCGTCATTGCCCTGGATGCGGGGGGAACCAATCTTCGGGCCGCGCTGGTTCGTTTTGATGAGCAAGGAAAAGCCGCCGCGGAGAAAACTGAGAAGGTTCCGATGCCCGGTACAAGAGGCCGGGTAAGCGAGGAACAGTTCTTCGACCAAATAGCCGGGCTTGCCGCGCCGCTTATTGAAAATACCCCGCAAGTCGAGGGGATAGGGTTTACCTTTTCCTATCCTATGGAAATAACCGAAAAAGCGGACGGCATACTCATGGCTTTCAGCAAGGAAGTGGATGCCCCCGATGTGATTGGAAAGTCCGTAGGCCGGGGACTGCAAGATGCCCTGACGCGGCGGAAGGTGAAATGCCCGGAGAGGATCGTACTGCTGAACGATACGGTGGCAACCCTGCTTTCAGGACTTGCCGGCATTCCCGCGCACGGAGAACTCCGGGGGCAGGATCGCTATGATGTGCCCGGGGGGCCGGTGATCGGCTTCATCCTGGGAACGGGCATTAATACCGCGTATCCTGAGACCAGGATCCCTAAAATAGGTTTTGCATCCGAAACCGCTCCCCAGATTGTGGTATGTGAAACCGGCAACTTTGCTCACCGGTATATGGGTACCCTGGACAAGGAATACGACGCCGCCACCAAAAATCCCGGGGCTTATACCCTGGAAAAGATCACCTCCGGCGCGTATTTAGGCCCCCTGACCTTTCATATTCTCAAGCAGGCCGTACAAGACGGGCTGCTTCGGTTCAGAAGATCCGCCGAGTTTCTCAGCCTGCCTGCCCTGCAAACAAAAGATTTAAACGCTTTCATGTACGCTCCCCTGTCCGGGGAAGATTCCATCGGTTCTCTCTTCGACAGCGATGAACAGGATGCCCTGGCTTCCCTGGTATACCTTGCCTCGATTGTTACCGAGCGGGCCGGCCTCTTTTCCGCGGCGATGGTGGCCGCCGCAGCGGAGCGGACCGGGTGGTACAATCCCTTTGCGCCGGTCCGCATTGCCGTGGAAGGAACCACCTACATGATTTACAAGGGGATGCGGACCGCTCTGGAATCCTATCTTCATGCCATGGCGGTTGCGGGCAAGCGCCGTGCGTACACGATAGTTCCTGTGGAACAGGCATCCCTTTTCGGCGCCGCAGTGGCCGCTTTTTCCGCATGAGCATAATGAGGAACTTATGAAAACCATTCTGTGCTACGGCGATTCCAATACCTGGGGGTATAATCCCCATAACGGGAGCCGTTACGACCATAAGACCCGCTGGCCTATGGCGATGAAACGGTTGCTTAACCAAGGTGTGCCTGAAGATGATCCCCTGTTTTGGGTGATAGAAGAGGGGCAGAACGGGAGAACCGCCTGCCGGGAAGACCCTGTGGAAGGGGACCGAAACGGACTGCGCCAGATCATCCCCATTCTGGAGAGCCACAAACCCCTAGATATGGTGGCGGTAATGCTGGGAACCAATGATCTCAAACTTAGGTTCAGCCCTGTTCCCTACGATATAGCGCGAGGGGTACAGCGGGTGGTAACGGCAATACAGGATTCCCGGACCGGCCCGAATAATACCGGCCCTAAAGTCCTTATGATCTGTCCGCCTCCTACGGTAGAATCCCCGGGTTTTAAGCATATATTCGGGGACAGCGTAGATCTGTCCAAGAAGCTGTCCCCTTTGTACCGCCAGCTTGCCAAAGAGAGCGGCGCTTTCTTTCTTGATGCGGGCACGGTGATCCAAACCAGTAAAATCGACGGGATTCACCTTGAGTATGAGGATCACCGGAAACTGGCTGAAGCGGCGGCCGCGATAGTCAGGGAAAATGCCTGATGTCTAACCGTTTCGGGAATAAATGGCGGAAATGGAATTAGAGCTTTCCATGTTTTTGATCGTATGTCCCCTAGTTTTTCTGGCGGGGCTGTTGGATTCCATCGCGGGCGGCGGCGGGCTTATCTCCCTGCCGGCCTATCTTTTTGCGGGAATACCGGTTCATTTTGCCTTGGGAACCAACAAACTTTCCTCCATTGCCGGAACCTTGGTAGCTTCCTACAGGTATTACAAAAACAAGTACGTGGATCTGTCCCTGTGCATTCCTTGTATTGCCGTGGCTTTTGCAGGTTCCGCGCTGGGTACTTCCCTTACCCTGCTGGCGGATGAACGGTATTTACAGGGGCTGCTCCTTGCGGTCTTGCCTATAACCGCGTTTTACGTATTCAAAAAGAAGCGGTTTGATTTTTCCGGTTCTTCCCTTTCCCGCGCCAGAACCCTAGTGTACGCCCTCATCATATCCTTTATCCTCGGTGGATACGACGGCTTCTTTGGGCCGGGAACCGGTACTTTCTTAATCCTCCTCTACGGCGGTATCGCCAAGATCGATCCCCGGATCGCTTCGGGAAACGCGAAACCGGTAAATCTGGCTTCAAACCTGTCCGCTCTGGTTCTCTTTCTTTACCACGGACGGGTTCTTATGCTCCTGGGACTCTGCGCTGCCTTGTTCAGCATCATCGGCGCATACTTAGGCTCCGGTTTAGTGATACGCCGGGGAACCAAGATCATCCGCTATGCGATTCTCACGGTATTGGCCCTGCTCTTTGTGAAAATAGCCTATGATGTAATAGGAGGCGGATGAGCCCGGGGAGGCTGCCGGATACCCTATGCTGTTTAGGGATAGGCTTCTTAGCTCAGAGCGAAGAAATAATGGTACAATAAATAATTCTAGTGATAATCATTTTAAGCTGTTTCGTGGTATTTGCATCTGGATTTCTTCACAAGACAATCCTAATGCTATTTGGTTAAACGGCAGTAACATAACACAATTTCAGCAAGGTTTCATATCCGATAACTGGAATGATGATATGAAACCATGTTCTACCGGTTACTCGATGATGTACCGGTCTTCGGCGAGCATATCGGTTTGACTAGCAAGCCGTCCGGCAAGAAACTTGCCGGACGCTGTTTTCATCCGGTCTGCTCAGAGCCGAATTGGACAGACAGAACACAAAAATTATCTGGAACCTCATCAAACCTTTAGACATTCTCGTTCATGATGGCCCGGCGGGCACACACAAGCGGTATACGACTTCGTTACCCAGCTTGTGGGCTTAACCGGCATAGAATACAAAGGCGCAACCGCGGAATCCGGCCTGCCCCAATTTTATTTACCGTATAATTTAAGGGCTTATTTTTATATCTTTTTTCTATATGCAATTATATTAACTGTACCTTTCCCTTTATACTTTTTCATTTCATACAATTCGGATAAATTTGCAATTAATTCCGGCAATTTTAAAAAACCATAATTTCTTGAATCAAAATCCGGCATTGATCTTTTTATGTAAGTTCCAGCAGAACTTACATTTGTCCATCCTTCATTCTCTCCATAGGTCTCACAAGCAATATTTAATAGTGCTATGATATTATTTTCATCTTTATTTTTTACTAGATCAACCTTTTCAATATTTTGTTCATTTTTAATAGTTGTTTCTGTTTGATTTGTTACATTTTCTAAAACGGTCAAATTTTCAGTAAATATGAAATCATCACAGGCATTCCTAAATGCTACAGGTGTTTTTTTCTCGCCAATCCCATAAACATATCTTTCAGAAGATCTTAATCTTGAGGCAAGCGCTGTAAAATCACTATCACTTGATATTAATACAAAAGTATCATACTTTCCTGTATATAATAAATCCATAGCATCAATAACCATTATAATATCAGTTGAATTTTTTCCAGTAGTATATGAGAATTGCTGAATTGGTTGAATGGCCAAATAATTTAATTCTTCCTTCCAATTTTTTAATAAAGGACTAGACCAATCACCATAGGCTTTTTTCACAATAATATGACCATGAGTAGCAATATCTGCCATTATAGCACGAAGTTTCACCATCTGTGCATTATCAGCATCAATGAGAACTACAATTTTTCTTGATCCATCATTTTCAATAGTCATATTTTACTCCAATTATTTCATTATCTAGAAGTATATACTATTCTTTAAAAATTGCAAACAAATTGTAGTTTTTTATTTCGCCTACCATTCCGGCTGTTTAAAAGTCGCTTCACGGCATCAAGGGGGTTCACCGGCCTGAACAGGGCTTTGCGAAGCAGAGACCAGGGCCGTCAAAATGTGCCGCAATGAGGGGCGGGAAGGAGCGCGGCGACTGAACTTAGCCGGATGAAGGCCAAGCCCGCCGTAGGCGGACGCAGCGTAAACAGCCGGAACGTTATGCGATGCGCCCGCACCTACGAAGCGGTACGCCCTATGGCGTACTGTCTTTTTTATATCTTAATTAGACTTGTTCTCTAACCACTCTAAATACGTAATTCAAAGTTAATAATACCGCAAATGAGAGACATTCTTAACAAATGCCGTCTGCAATGATTGCGGTAAGTGTATGACATGCTCTTAAATGTTTTTATCCTGGCATTGATATGCTCAATAACCGCACGAACCCGCGCAAGCCGTTTATTAAACGCCTTCTCCCGTTTCGCCAGTTTATGATTTTTGCTTGACTTTATTGGTATGCGGCTGTTTGGATGCAGTTTATCTA
>JAITHW010000239.1 GCA_031279815.1 Treponema sp.
ATGCCTTGCGGAAAATCTTTAGACGAAAGCGCGTCGGCGTATTTTTTTGCCTGCTGATACGCTTTTTCCAGGTCTTTGCCGGGGCTTTTCATTTCGATAAGGATTTTGCCCTTCCACAAGAGGTCGATATACCCTTTTTGTCCACCGTCCGCCGCGTGGCCGAACAAAGACGGCTCGGCTTTACCGAGGGGCACCTTGTATTCACGCACGGCTTTCTTCCGGCCTTCACCGCCGAAAATCGCCAGAAACTCCCGTTCAAATTCGGCGGCGTCCGCCTCCTCCCGCGCGGAAGGGGCTTTTTCTTTCCAGCAACTTACAAAGGCGGCGGCTCTGGTTTTGATTTCGTTCCATGAGAGGACTGCCATATTGTATAACCGTACCGCGTCCCCTCGCGCCCTGTCAACACTTCGCCTCTTGAGTTAGGAAGATTATGACCCAATTCAAAAACTTGACGGATTTGATGACGTTAAGTATCATAGCAAAATTCTCCGATGAACTTGCCAGGCGGGTTATTAAACTGTACAGCGGCCGGGACGGCATCGTGTTATATCCATTTTTAGGCAGCGGGACAACCGCCGTAGCGGCATTACGGGAAGGCAGACGCTATATCGGTATTGAAAAAGAAGAAAGATATGTTCTTCTCGCACGGAACAACATCAAGAAAGCTCAAATGCAAACATCGCTGTTTGATGAAACGCCGCAAGTCAGAACGGTATATCCTTGTAGCGCCATTGGTCAATCTGCCGCAGAATTGCAAAACTAACACAGGCGCAGGTCTTGCGCGGGTCTTTTTCTTTATCATCTTTACCGGGAAATAATAAGCCCCTATACATCTGTAGATAATTCGGATTTTCCGCAAGA
The DNA here is from genome assembly GCA_031279815.1 of Treponema sp. Taxonomy (GTDB): domain Bacteria; phylum Spirochaetota; class Spirochaetia; order Treponematales; family Breznakiellaceae; genus JAITHW01. The sequence goes on from JAITHW010000239.1 coordinate 862, forward strand.
AGTATTCCGTTGGGAATTGAGACAACCGCTATTCTTTTTAAAGGCTGCCCCTGTTTCTCGCTGATAAAGCCAAGCATTGCATATACCGGCTTTAGGACACCGGCGCTATGGCGCCGTCGCTTAATACAAACAGCGGCGGGATGGCGCAGTGGAAAGGATGAGATCAGTCACTTGAAACCGATCGCCCAAATACCGTGCGATTTTAGGGCAAAGCACATATTCCCCTGCTTCTATCCACGGGTATTGATCGCCTTTTGGTTGTCTTCCCCGTTCATCAGGCGGGTAATTCTGCCAGAACGGATACAAAAAAGACGCCCCGTCATAATCACGTTTTATTTCATCGTGGTTTTTTATAATAAAATCTGATAAAACGCCCATACAAAAACGTTCAATCCGCATTAACGTTTCAGAATTGTTTATAAAAAAATTTCTTGATTCATTATAACGCTTATATTGTTCTTCACGGTATTGATTAAACATCTTTTTCTTCCGCTATGTAATTCAACCGGCGCAATATTGGAAGCGCCGGCAAGGATATGCAAAGTATCAAGGGTAATATTGCGCTCTCCCCGTTCAATACCGCCAATATACGCCCGATGCAGCCCCGCCTTCTCCGCCAATTCTTTTTGAGATATACCGGGTTCCTTTCGGTATTTTTTGATATTGTTTCCAACAAGGGCGCTCAATTTATCATTCATACAAGCGCAAACCATCTGTTATGTGCGGTGCGGGCGCTGTTTTTGCGCCGCCGTAATCAGCAGGTAGATCCCTAAAGCGATCAGCGGGAAAACCGCAAAAATGCCGAACATAGCCGAGTATCCCAGATGTTCTATAATGAAACCCCCTAAAATGGTTCCGATAAAACCGGGAAGCCCGTTCCCGATGGACAGGTACAGGGACATTCCCAGGGCCCTGCGTTCCGGGGGAACGCAGGCGGTAATAAAGGCAATTCCGGCAGGATAAAACAAGCCGAAACAGAGGCTGTGAAAGAGCTGCGCAAAGATGATGCATGGTTTATTCGGAAAGAGCGCGTACAGTGCAAGCCGGATCGTTATGGCCGACGAGGACAATGCGAGAATGGGAAGAGGGCCAAAACGGTGTATCATTTTTTTGGAAAGAAACATCAGGGGAATTTCAGACCCCGCGGCCAGGGCATACAAAAAACCCAGCGCGTCCCAATGTACCGCTTCCTGAATGAACAGGGAAAAGAAGCTGTTCACCGATGCCATTGCCAGCCTGCTCAGGGCAATCATGACCAGCCCCAGAACCAGTAATGGGGACCCGAAGCCTCTGCCGCTCCGGGACGTCCCTAACCGGGATCCTTCCGGCCGGGAACGCCTGCCGGTATTGGTGCAGTCTGAGGGAATAATCAATACGGAAATCAGAGAACACACGGCGGTAATGCCGAACCAGAGGACGATAGTAAAAGGGGTTTCAGGCCGCAGCAGCGGTGAAAACTGAAAAAAGAGCATCATCAGGATGAAACTCACGGAACCTGCGGTTCTGAGTTTACCGTAATCTCCGGAATCTCCAATGCCGAGGGTAGTTACCGCGTCGAAAAGCGGATAGATAGAGCGGAATCCCGCGCCCAACAGCGCCATAAAGAAGGCTATGATCAGGGGATTGCGGAAGGTGAGCAGGGGAATAAGACAGACGCATATCATTATGTGGGTAACCAGCAGTCCCGGCTTGTATCTGCCCCAGCGATCCGCGGCATAGCCGAACACAAAAGGCCCCGCAATTCCTGCGGCCTCAAAAACCCCCAACAGTATACCGGTCAGGGAAGGGCTTAACCCTCTGGCCCGGAAGAGCAGCGGAAGGTACGGCTGTAGAGACAAAACCGTGTAAGTAAAGAAAAAACCTGCGGTAAAATACGGAAAACGGTTCATATGAAATATCATCACTCCCGATCGCGGGGTATCCTCCAGTTTTCAAGCCGCAGCGCGGTCAAAGTATCCTGTATGGCGCCGTATTCAAGGGTGTCTGTCTGTTCCCGAAGCCACCGCACAAGAGGCCCCCCGGTTTCATAATCATAGTTTTCAAGACTGCTTATGATCTCCTCCATAACCGTGATCCTGTAATGGACGCTGGCGTCCAGCAGCTTTTCCAGCAGCGCCGGATCGGGCGCTGCCGCGGGTTCCCTGGGTTTGCTCTGGACCGCGGAGTCCGCTTGCTCCAGTAACTTCCTGATGTCTCCAAGCAGAACGCGCAGCATATTAAGAAAAGCAGGGGTTTTGGCGTGTATGGTCTCCAGGTCTCCGGCCTTTGCCGCAGCTTCCAGTTCATAGGCCGCTTTGCCTATTGCATCGGCCCCAAGGCTGCAGCTTGCCCCTCTAAACCCATGCATGGTGACGGCGTATTCCCGGAGGCTTTCCGCGGAAACATCCTGTACCCGATCAACCAGTTCCTCTCCTTGGATCATATAAGTTTTGAGAATCTTTATATATTCCTCCTCAGGCTCATACCTTGCCGCTCCTGCGGCAAGGTCCAGCCCCGGTATCGTATATCCCTCTAAAAGACCGGGCGCGCTGTCCAGGAAAGGGCTTTCGGTCAGTTGCTGCTTTTCCTTAGCCGCCTGTTTGAGGGTCTCCGCACTCTGTTTATCCCGGATCCACCGGTTAAGCGCCGCGTCAAGGCGCATAATATCTATGGGTTTTGAAATAAACCCGTTAAACCCATTGCTCAGAAACATCGCCTCGCTGCCGGTCAAAGCATTCGCAGTCAGCGCGATAATCGGCACGGTCCGGGCATAGCCGGTGTTGATCTCCCCGCGGATGATTCGGGCGGCGCTTATGCCGTCCATGCTGGGCATCATGTGATCCATAAATATAAGATCGTAGCGGATTTGTTCTTGCCGGATCAGGTCTATGGCTTCCTGGCCGCCGGCAGCGCAATCCACGTATAACCCATAGGGCAGGAGCAGGCCTTTGGCAACTTCAAGATTGGCCGGTACATCATCCACCACCAGAACCTTCCCGTAAGGCATAAAATCCCGGATAAAACTTTTGCCCCGCCGCCTCGGATCTATAAACCTGAGGGATTTCAGATTATTCATAGTCTCTTTCTCAATCCCCGTGTCTTTCACGAGTTTTTGGGGTATTCTAACGGTAAACCGGCTGCCCCGGCCGTATTCACTCTCCACTTGGATGGCGCCTTCCATCAGATCAATAAGACCTTTCGTGATGAAAAGCCCTAAGCCCGTCCCTTCAATGGCGCGGTTCCTCTTGGAGTCCAGTTGGCTGTACTTGGAGAAGATGGTATCCAGTTCTTCCGGTTTAATCCCTATCCCGGTATCGCTCACCGTGAAGATCAGCCATAGGGCCTGTTCCTTCCTTTCATGCCGGATATCCAGGACAACCTGACCTTCTTTGGTGTACTTAAAGGCGTTGGACAGGAGGTTATTGAGGATCTGTTTGACCCGCAGTTCATCGCCGCAGAGGATCGACGGAAGGGTTTCATCCAGTTCTAGGGTAAAACTCACCGGTTTGGACCCAAGGAGCAGGATATTCAGTTGTATCGTATCGTTAATCAGACTGGGCACATCGTATTCCACGGGAATCAGTTCAAAACTGCCGGCCTCGATCTTGGAGATATCCAGAACGGTATTGATGATCCCAAGAAGGCTGGAACCGGAATTCTGAATCTTTTCCAGTCCCAACCGGGTATCTTCCGGCAGGGGTTTTTGCAGTTCTATCTCGGTTAATCCCAGGATTGTGTTGAGGGGAGTGCGAATCTCATGGCTCATGGTGGCAAGAAAATTGGATTTCGCCTGACTTGCGGCTTCCGCTTCCAGCTTCGCCCGGATTTCATGCCGGAGCAGGTGTATCATCTCACCGATTTCATCATTGCTTGTGGTTTCAATAGGCCGGTTCAGGTCCCCTTGAGACATAGCTTTGAGCAGCACCAAGGCTTGTTTCACAGGAATCGTAATCAGCCTGGTAACGATGATCCCCAGGGCAACGGCGATCAGAACTCCCAAGATCATAAACCCCAGGACCAGGTTAATGATCCCTTTGCCCAAGGCCGCGTTATCCAACATATTCCGCCCCATATACTGATTGTTGACCTTACGGAGAGCCAGCAGCGCGGATTCGTATTCGTCCGAATATACCCGGGCCTGCTCTTCCAAACCGGTGAACCGTTGATACAAACCGGGCAGCTTCTGAGGGTCTGAAATCCGGATAAGCTGGTCAACCGCCTGATCTATGAAGCCCTGTATTTCCCATCTCCAGGCGGTATATCTTTCTTTCAGTTCCTGATAGGCCATGCGCCCTTCGGGAGTTACCAGGGGAATCTCCCCCAGGTTTACCCATTCGGCATCTATATCCTGCAGCAGATTGCGCCGGATATCTTTAATACGCTCTATTCGGGCAATCCGATCCTCCTCGTCTTTGGTGATATGGATTTCATAGAGCAGAGAACGGTGGAGAATCCGCTGATAATCAAGCCTTTCTATACTGTACAGTCTGAGAATCTGGTTCCGTTCCATAAAATCCATCGCCCCGGTCAAGATGACGACCCCGTATAGCCCCGCAATCCCCACCGCGAGGGTAAGGAGGGTCCCGACGGAAAAGCCCATCGCTATCTTGCGCCCCACGGTTAATCGAATGAGGGTTTTCCCTTGCTTGGGGTTTCGTCTCTCCGGGTTCCTGTTCATTGTTACTTTCAGTATAGTATGGTATAGGGCATGAGGATCAAGAGTTCCCGGCATACGGTCGGCCGGCTTATTATCCGGGCGGACCGCTTTATTGTCTAAAGAAATGCAATGCTCTATACTGGCCTGTTATGGAACTAATCAAATTAATAGGTATCGGGCTTGTTTTGGGTATTGCCAATGTGATTCCTGGGGTTTCAGGCGGAACCATCGCGGTGGTGTGTAATGTATATGGCCGTCTGATTGAGGTTATTACGCCGGATATCAAAAAGATAGCCGCGGCGTGGAAGTTCTGGGTTCCCTTGGGGCTAGGGGCCGCCGGGGGAATTATCCTCCTGAGTAAGGTGATTGCCCTTTTGTTCACGAATTACCCGATTCCTGCCAACTGGTTTTTTATCGGTATTATTCTGGGAAGCATGCCCATGATTTACCGCAGGGTGCGGCGACCCTCTTCATCGCTGCCGCCTCTTTCGGGGGCAATCTGCGGCTTCCTTGCCTTAGGGGTTATGCTTGCGATGGCCTTGCTGAAACCCGCGGAAAAGGCCGTCCTGTACACGGTTCTTACGCCCGCGCTGTTCGGAATGCTTTTTGCCGCGGGAGCGCTTGCCGCGGCGGCGATGATTATTCCGGGGATTTCCGGTTCGTTTTTACTCCTCGCCACAGGGCTGTACCGAACCGTTGTCCAGGGCGTTTCAGATTTGAATATTCCCCTCTTGATACCGGTGGCGCTGGGTGCAGGGGCAGGCCTTTTAAGCGGCGCGGCTCTGGTGCGGTTCTTGATGGCAAAAGCGCCGCAACAGACCTACGCCGCAGTGCTGGGGCTTGTGGCCGGCTCTGTTATAGCGCTGTACCCGGGGGGATTGGGGAACCGCGGCGCGGTGATGTTTTCGGTGATAAGCCTTGCTGCGGGAGGCGCGCTTTCATTTGTTTCATCCAATCTGAATAGGAGTGAAGGAGCAGGGAAGCCCGGGGAATAGCGGTATTCTGCTGTTTCGGCTGAACCGCGCGGGTTTATCCGGTTCGATAATCCGGTTGATAAAAATATAATGATTTATTATAATAAATTGCCGGGAAAAGAGCTGTAAAATGAATACTATCATACTAGACGCGGACATTGACAAATTAGGAGAACTCATTGAGTTTATCGGCGGCGAACTGGACGATGCCGGATGCCCGAAAGCGGTGCGGAACAGGATAGAGCTTGCCGCGGAAGAACTTTTTGTCAATATCTCCCTTTATGCCTACGGCGGCGTCATGTCCGGCGCCGCGGAAGCGGGCTGCCGCGGCGGGGTTACCGTCCGCTGCGAAACGGAACGAACTGGTTCCGGTACGCTGCTGACCCTCAGTTTTACCGACCGGGGCGGACCCTTTAATCCCCTGGACCACCAGGACCCCGACACCACGCTGCCCCCGGAAGACAGGCAGGCAGGCGGGCTGGGCCTATTGATTGTAAAGCGCACTATGGATACCATAGAATATAACCGTATTGACGGAACGAACCATCTGACCGTCAAAAAATCATGGTGAAGGGAAAGGGATTAGATTTTGTTTTATGGAGGGATTATGACTATACACACAAGGAAAACCGGTCGATCATCCGTTGAGATGTTCCTCTCGGGGCGTCTTGACACGACGACCGCTCCCCAGTTTGAACGCAAAATAAAGCAGTTAGAAGACGATATGACCGAGTTGATTCTGGATTTTTCGGAATTGACCTACATATCCAGTATGGGCCTGCGGGTATTGCTGCAGACCCACAAGGCGATGAGTGCAAAAAAGCAGAAACTGGTGATACAAAACTTGGGAGAGTCCATTCGGGAAGTCTTTGAGATGACCGGGTTTATCAGCCTCCTATTGGAGGAGGAAAGGTTCGTGGTCATCCGAAAAGACGAGCCTGACATGATCCGCCTTTCGCTGATCGGTCACCTGGTTCCCGCGAAGGTTCCTATGCTGACGAAGGAACTGGGCCTGCTTCGGGATGCCAATATGCTGAAAGGGGAGACCCTTAGGGTGGTTCTGGATGCGGAGAAACTTACCTATATCTCCGGCGCGGCTTGCCATTTACTGAAGGAAGCGATTACGGAATCTGACTGGAAATATAGAAAACTCAGTATAGAAAACGCTCCTGCGGAGATTTGGAAAGTTTTTTGCAATGAAGGTCTGGGTGGTAGCATTGGGGTAGAAAACCCCGCATAGAAAAAAGCGGGAAAGAGCCGGTACCGGTACTAGCAGAATATACTATATGGAGAGCAGCCGGGAGTCCATTAGAAAACTATCGTTCGTGGTAATCTGTGTAATCCGCGGACTGATTTTAACAAGCTCCGCCTCGGGCCGGCCTATGAGCCAGAAACTTTGACTTCCCGAACTTTTCTTTTTGAGGCCGGCGGTTAAGAGGTCGGTATTCATCTGGATTTTTAAGTGCGTTACCCCGGGCCAATTTGTTTTTTCGATATATTCGGCAGCGGCGGGGCCGGCCTGAAAATACGCAAAAATGAGCAGCCCGGGAGCGGGGCGCTGGTTTTCCGCTTCCTTCATGGCAAGATTTACCATAACGCATATAAGCGGTTTTGCTTCACCGGTAAAATGAATAAGCGCCCGGCGCGGGTTTGGTTCATTGATTTCCGCGTCCGCATTAATAAAACTCGCGCCCCCGATCGCTTCGACGCGGCTGAATTGAATTTTCTCACCCCCGCGCGCCAATATGCCTGTTGCGCGTAACTCCTCAATCCAATCTGATTTCGATTTCCGGCTGGTCGTAGAGGGTTTCCTGTTCCGCAGGTTCGTTATTGGCGATGGATTGAGGGTTATATGGGGAACGGTTTTATACACAAAGCCGTTAGATGGGTTATTTGTCCACGGATTGCGCTGATTTTCTGTCCACGGATTGCACGGATTTTCACCGATTTTCTCTTCCGTATCTGTGTAATCTGTGGATCCTTTTCGTCCACGGATTGACACGGATTGACACGGATTTTCTCTTCCGTATCCGTGTTAATCTGTGTAATCTGTGGATCCTTTTCGTCCACGGATTGCACGGATTAACACGGATTTTTTCTTCCGTGTTAATCCGTGTTAATCTGTGGACTAATCTTTTACGCATACGCAAGCCTGCCCCGGGGAGCCGGAATTTCACGGCCAAGAGACACGGCTGTTTCGAGCCATTCAGAGATTACGATTTCGGCATTATAAAGCGCTTCGGC
>JAITHW010000247.1 GCA_031279815.1 Treponema sp.
GCTAAGAGGGTCGGCATCGAGATTCCCGCCTTCTGCTATACCCCAGAATTATCTATCTACGGCGCGTGCCGTATGTGTCTGGTTGAGATTATTGACCAGAGAACCGGACGGAGCTCGCTGGATTCTTCCTGTTCCCTCCTGCCCAAGCCCGGTATGGTAATTAAAACTAACACAGACAAACTACGGATGTACCGCCGGAATATCCTTGAGCTGCTCTTGGCTAACCACTGCCGGGACTGTACCACTTGCGATAACAACCAGCGCTGTAAGCTCCAAGCGTTTGCCGACCGTTACGGCATTACCGGTGTGCGTTATCCCCAGCATGCTCCTGAACCGCGGCTTGACGAGTCTTCCTACTGTATCACGAAAGATACGGCGAAATGTATCCTGTGCGGATGCTGTATCCGTATGTGCAACGAGATTCAGAAGGTCGGCGCCATTGACTTCGCCCACCGGGGATCGGAGATGGTGGTAGCCTGCGTGGGCGAAAAGGATATAGGCGAATCGGTCTGCGTGGGTTGCGGCCAGTGCGCGGCAGTCTGTCCCACCGGCGCGCTTACGGTGAAGAACAACACAGCGAAAGTATGGAAACTTTTAAGCGATAAAAATAAGAAGGTGAGCGTTCAGATTGCCCCGGCAGTGCGGGTGGCAGTGGGAAACGCCTTCGGCATACCGCCCCAAGAGAATACCTTTGGGCGCTTGGTCGCCGCGCTTCGCCGGATTGGTTTCGCCGAAGTGTATGACACCAACACCGCTGCGGACATGACCATCATTCAGGAAGCCGCCGAGCTTCTTGCGCGGCTCAAGACCAATCCCCAGTGGCCGCTCTTTACCTCTTGCTGTCCCGCGTGGATTCAGTATGTTGAAAAGCATCATCCTGAGGTTATGCCCCATGTTTCCACTACCAAGTCTCCTATGCAGATTTATGCCGGCACCTACAAGAAAGAAGGCGCCGAAAACGTTATCCGCGGCGCGATCATGCCTTGTACGGCAAAGAAGTTTGAGGGAGAGCGGGGAGAGTTTAAAAGCGGCGAGAAGCAGGACGTTGAATTTGTCCTTAGCTCCCAAGAAGTTATCCGCATGATAAAAGAAGCGGGCATTGACTATGGCGCCATTGAACCTGAGGCAATCGAGGGCAAGTGGGGCAATACCACCGGCGCCGCGGTAATCTTCGGCGTAACCGGCGGCGTTATGGAAGCGGCGCTTCGGTACGCGCTTTCGGTGCTGAAACTCGACACGCCGGAAAACTACCTTGCCATAGCTGAGTCGGGCATTCGCGGGCTTCCCAAGCCGGATCCCAAAGCCGGAGCACTGGCTGACGGGGTTAAGACCGCTGACATCAAACTGGGGGATATAACCCTGAAGGTCGCGGTGGTTTCCGGCCTGGCGAACGCGGACGCTATCATCGAGCGGATTAAAGGCGGCGAACACTTTGATTTTGTCGAGGTTATGGCCTGCCCCGGCGGATGTATCGGCGGCGGCGGACAGCCTCCGGCGTTATGGAGCGTCAAAGATGAACGGGCAAAAGGGCTGTATCTGGCGGACAAAGAGTATCCGCTTAACAGCGTCGAGCAGAATCCGGTTATGAAGGAATGGCACGACCTTATGGGAAGCGAGCACGCCGAACATGAACACTGGCACATTGCCTACGAAGGCCACGGCGGACATCATTAGCGTATAAAACCCCCTGTTACCGGGGGGCGCGGGGGAACCGGTTCCCCCGCTCTAATTTTTTTCAATACTTACCGTAATGTACCTTGGAAGGGTCAAACCGGTCTTGTTTTGTTACTGGCTTTGCAGGATATCCTAGAGCAATGATGGAAAAAGGGACGATATGGGCAGGAAGCCCGAAATGAGCGGAAAACGCCTTGACTCGGCTCTGATCAGGATACCAGCCAAGCCACAACGAAGCGGAAACCCGCTATTGAAAGATACGGCATAAATAGCGTATATTTAGGTTTTCTATATACGAATCATAATTCTTATCTAAAAAGATAACAATACCGGCAATAAGCATTGTCTAGTATATCCAGATATACGAGAATCTTCTGTTTCCGCGCTATAAAATGCCGTATTCCGCCGAATTCCCAGTCTTCGGCATGGTTCACCAGTTGAGCTTTTACCGGATTTTGGGACACATAATCGAGGTGGATATGGCTGCCCATGATGCAGAAATTATGCACTGAGAAGCCGTATTTATGTTTAGCCCGTTTCAGGATGTTGAGAAAAAGTTGGCGCATGACGTGGCAGTGGAAGATCATCTCCCCCGATTGGCACGAGCGGTAACATAGTAGGCGGAGTTATCTTTAAGTAATCGCGGCTTTCTCATAATATGAGGATGTAATGTAGATTTGCTTCAATTCGAATACCGGCTTTATGACTGTCCCTCTTAAAATAAAAAGTATTGTATTTTTCCCCCTTCCAGTTTATACTTGCCTATGGTAACAGAGTAGATGGGCTAAGGTGTTTTGATCTTGGCAGGTATCTCTCTTTATACGCTTAGGTATGTAATTAGTATCATAATCATCACCGCTAAATGGCTTATGAGAAAAGCCATAAAAACAGGAGCCTACAATGCGCTTAAATAGTAAGGAATTAGCAAATACCTCTCAATGGGAAAAAGCTGGGGTTGAGCTTCCTCGTTTCGACCGGGAAGCTATGATTCAGATTACCAAGACTGTCCCCGAATGGGTACATTTCGGTGCGGGAAACATATTCCGGGCATTCCTTACCGCGCTCCAGCAGGATTTACTGGATCAAGGTATAGAAAAGACGGGAATCATTGTGGCCGCAGGCTATGACGGGGAGATTGTTGACCGAGTGTACCGCCCGCACGATAATCTCACTATGGCGGTTACTTTGAAGGTGAACGGCAGTATCCAGAAACGGGTTCTTGCCAGTGTGGCGGAGGCTTTGCGGATGGATAAGGCCGAGGATTTTGAACGGCTTAAAACGGTTTTCCGGGCAAAATCATTGCGGATGGCCAGCCTTACCATTACTGAAAAGGGATATAACCTTACCGGACGGGGAGATGAAACCTTGCCTGATGTGGCGGCGGATTTTCTTGCCGGGCCAAAATCGCCTAAGAATTATATCGGGAAGCTCACCAGCCTATGCTATGAACGGTATTTAGCCGGTAAACTACCTGTGGCGCTGGTGAGTATGGATAACTGCTCCCACAATGGGGACAGGCTCTTCAAGGCTGTGGAAGCCTTTGCAATACAATGGACGGAAAAAGGTTTCACCGAACATGGTTTCCTTGACTATATCCGGGATCCTGCTCAGGTTTCCTTTCCCTGGACCATGATCGATAAGATCACCCCTCGTCCTGATGAAGGGGTCAAGAATATGCTCGAAGCCGTGGGCCTGACCGATATGGCCGGGGAACTGACCTCTAAGAACACGCTGGTTACTCCTTATGTGAACGCCGAAGAAGCTCAGTATCTGGTCATTGAAGACAAGTTTCCCGCAGGGCGCCCGCGTTTGGAAAAAGCCGGAGTGTTTTTTACGGATAGGGAAACCGTGGATAAGGTAGAGAAGATGAAAGTTTGTACTTGCCTCAATCCTCTCCATACCGCGCTGGCGGTTTTCGGTTGTCTATTGGGTTATACCAAGATCAGCGATGAGATGAAAAATCCCGATCTGGTGAAACTCGTAGAAGGTATCGGATATACCGAAGGTCTGCCGGTGGTGGTTAATCCCGGGATACTCTCTCCCAAGCAATTTATTGATGAAGTGTTGCAGGTACGGTTTCCAAATCCCTTCATGCCCGACACCCCTCAGAGGATCGCCACGGACACCTCCCAGAAGATACCGATTCGTTTCGGGGAAACCATCAAGGCGTATCTTGCCGGCACCGCTTTGGATGTGCATAACCTCAAACTCATCCCCCTGGTACTTGCCGCATGGATTCGGTATCTGCTGGGAGTAGACGATAGGGGCGCCGCTTTCACTGTAAGCCCGGATCCCCTCTACGATTCCCTTCACCGGTCTCTATCGGGGTTGAAGCTCGGTCAAAAAGGTCCCTTCCATGAGGTTCTCAAACCCATTCTCTCGGACAGCCGAATCTTCGCAGTCAACCTCTATGAAGCGGGTCTTGGGGAGCAGGTAGAGCGGTGTTTTGAAGAACTCATAGCAGGACCCGGGGCGGTAGCAAGTACCTTACGGAGGTATCTGGCTTAACTTAAGAGGAACGGGAAACCCCTTGGCAGGCAGGCTTTACGCGGAACATGAAAGAGCCTTGAAATAACCGCGGTTCCTGCCTCCGGTTTTCCCGGTACTTGGTTTCAGCTACGCTTTGCCAGAGGGATATATGACGCTTTCCGGTTTACCGCGCGATAAGCGGGACGGATAATACGGCCTCCGGAAACGATCTCTTCAATGCGGTGAGCGCACCAGCCGGCTATACGCGCACAGGCAAAAAGCGGGGTATAGAGTTCTTCCGGGATGCCGAGCATCCGGTAAACCAAGCCGGAGTACATATCGATATTGGCGCATATCATCTTACGGGAGCGGAGCCGATCACCGAGGGCCCGGATTCCCTGTTCTTCAATGATCTCCATCAGCGCAAAATCTTCAACTAATTCTCTATTTTTTGAGGAGTCTTTTGCCATCTCCCGGACATATTGTTTTAACAATACCGCCCGCGGATCCGACTGCGTATAGACCGCGTGTCCAAGCCCATATATCTTCCCCGATCCGTCGTTTGCCTGCTTATCCAAAATCTTACAGAGATACCCGTAGATTTCATCTTTATCCTTCACATCGGATAGGTTTTCACGGATATTGGTAAACATCTCCATAACCTTCACATTGGCGCCGCCGTGAAGCGGACCTTTTAATGACCCCGCCGCCGCGGCAAGCGCGGCATAGGTATCGGTTCCGGTAGAGGAAAGCACCCGGCACGTAAACGCGGAATTGTTACCGCCGCCGTGTTCCGCATGAAGGATGAGCATCAGATCCAGAAGACGGGCTTCCTCCTGGGTATACTGATTGTCCTTCCGCAGGATGTGCAGAAAATTTTCCGCCATGGAAAGGTCTTCCTGAGGTACATGAATGAATAGAGAATCTCCGTCAAAATAATGACGTTTGGCGGCATAACAATTAGCAATGATAACCGGTACCCGCCCGATAAGTTCAATAGACTGGCGCACCACATTTTCCACCGAGGTGTCATCCGCCGCGGCGTCAAAGGTATACAGGGTAAGGATGCAACGGGAGAGCTTGTTCATAATGTCGATGCCAGGAGCTTTGAGGATCGTATCTTCGGTAAAATTATCGGGGAGCTTCCTGGCGGCGGAGAGCATACTGTTGTATTCAACCAACTGCTGTTTAGTCGGCAGTTTACCGAAAATCAACAGATACGCCACTTCTTCATACCCAAAGGTTCCCAGATCCAAATGAAACCGGATGATATCCAGGATGTCTATACCCCGATAGTAAAGTTTACCCTCCATAGGAGCAGGTTCCCCGTCTATGATCCGATACCCCTGCACGCTGCCGATACCGGTTACCCCTGCAAATACGCCGGTACCGTCGGAATTGCGCAGCCCGCGTTTAATATTATAGTTTTTGAACTCTTTAGGATCGATCTTATATTCGGCCTGTATATCCCCGCAGAGTTCATTAATAAACCCAAGTACAATTTCATCTTGCTTGTTCATTACAGCAGCCTCTTTGTGTTCGGTAATTGTGGATGACTATACACCAATACATCATGAATTGCAAGCTCACGCATTGCCTAAAAAGTTTTCTAGCCGAAAAGGGGTCGATGACTAATAACTAAAACCTAGTCGAAATCAAACCGCGACCGCCTTATCGGCGTTCTCGCAGTAACCATTTTCAGTGTAA
>JAITHW010000009.1 GCA_031279815.1 Treponema sp.
CTCATACCTAGTCCTTTGTGTTTCACTTGGTTACCTCATAGCAACCAGTGTACTTTGGGCTAGGTTTTTAGTTTTTAGGCATCCGCTTTTTCGGCTAGGTTTTGTTTTTAGGCATTACGGGGGAATACGGAAAACATTAAAAAACACGGCTGAAGACAAAATAAAGATATTATTCCTGTACCGCAGCCCTGTCCTGCGTTCCCTGAACATTGCCGGATCTTTCAATGCTCCCAAGTTCATAATGAATATTATTTCTTAAATTATAAAAATCTTTTCTTGACAATCCGATACGGCCGCCTTAAAATTAAAATATAGTTTTGCAGATGTTATAGACTACAAAAAACCTTAATGAGGTTACAAAGTAAGGTAATCAGGTACAAACCTGAGCGGTCCCGCCACTGTGAGAGGCTAGGTTCCTCAAGCCAGAAAACTCCTTTGTAACAACATCACGGAAAACTCTACGCGAGATAGAGGTGATAGTAAAGGGTAGCCGTCAAGCGGCTGTTATTGTCCCGGAGGGGCATATATTTCACCGGAAAAGAGCTTAGGAGGTAAAGTCCGTGATATTGAAGACCAAGCTGTTTGAAAAGGTGTATCAATTCAAAGATGTGAAAGAAGTCCTTGCAAAAGCGAATGAGGATCGATCGGGAGACCGTCTTGCGGGAGTGGCGGCCGCGAGCATGGCGGAACGGGTTGCCGCAAAACAGGTTCTGGCGAATTTAACGGTTGCGGATTTACGGGAAAACCCTGTGGTTCCTTATGAGGACGATGAGGTTACCCGTATTATTCAAGAGGCAGTTAATGAATCGATTTACCGGGAGATCAAGAATTGGAGTATGGCGGAATTCCGCGAATGGCTGCTTTCAGACGCGGCAACCGGTGAATCAATCAGACGGGTAAGCCGGGGGATTACATCGGAGGTTGTCGCCGGCGCGGCAAAGCTCATGACCAACATGGACCTCATTTATGCGGCAAAAAAAGCCCGGGTAAGCGCTCATTGTAATACCACGATAGGACAGCCGGGAACCCTTGCCGTCCGTTTGCAGCCCAATGATACCACCGACAGCCTTGACGGGATTACCGCCTCCCTGTATGAAGGGCTTTCCTACGGAGCGGGAGACGCGGTGCTGGGGGTCAATCCGGTGGACGGCACCGCGGATAATACAAAGGCCGTCCTTGAACGGCTTAACGAAGTGAAGCAGCGCCTTGGCATACCCACCCAGATCTGCGTACTCGCCCATGTTACCAGCCAAATGGAGGCGGTTCAGAAGGGCGCCCCTGCGGACCTTATCTTCCAGAGCATTGCGGGAAGCCAGAAGGGAAACGAGGCTTTTGGGATTTCTATGTCGATGATGGATGAAGCCAGAGACCTTGCGCTGCACCAAGGAACCGGGGTTGGGCCTAATGTCATGTACTTTGAAACAGGGCAGGGTTCGGAGCTTTCCTCAGACGCCCATCACGGCGCGGACCAGGTGGTCATGGAAGCCCGCTGCTATGGGTTCGCAAAACGGTATAGCCCCTTCCTGGTTAATACGGTGGTCGGTTTCATCGGCCCCGAATACCTCTATGATTCAAAACAGATTATCCGAGCGGGTCTTGAGGATCACTTCATGGGGAAACTGACCGGTATTTCAATGGGCTGCGACGCCTGCTATACGAATCACGCAAAAGCGGATCAAAACGATATTGAAAACCTTGCGATACTGCTTTCCGCCGCAGGGTGCAACTATTTTATGGGTATTCCCCACGGGGATGACGTTATGCTGAACTATCAGTGCACGAGTTACCACGACGCTCCCTCGCTCCGGCAACTATTGGGGCTGTCCCCGATTCCCGAATTCGCCGGGTGGCTTGAAAAAATGGGGCTTTGGGAGAACGGCCGGCTTACGGAACGGGCAGGGGACCCGTCGATTTTTGTGTAACCGCCGCCGGGAAAAAGCGGGATAGGGTTTTGCTAAATATACCACGCAAAAGAGGTACAGAATGGTTTCAGAACAGGAACTTAAAAAAGCGGTCGAAGCGATATTGAGAGAAATGAGCGGGGGCGGAAAGGCATCCCCTGCGGCCGCCGCGGCACAGGGAAGCGTGAAGGCGGCAACAGTAAGCGAGGAAATGCTTCCCGACATCGGGGCGGTCAATCTGCGGGAGGTCGTCAATGTACCTCGTCCGCATAACTTGGAAGCCCTCAAAACGATGAAGCAGGCAACTCCCGCGCGTATCGGGGTAGGCCGGGCAGGCCCCCGCTACCTTACCTCCACGCTCTTGCGCTTCCGGGCGGATCACGCGATGGCTATGGACGCGGTGTTTACGGATGTGTCGGAAGAGTGGATCACCCGGCACAATCTGCCGCATATTAAGACCCGGTGTGAGAGTAAAGATAATTTCCTCACCCGTCCTGATTTGGGGAGGATCTTTTCAGAGGAAGAGATGCAAAAGATTAAAAGCCATATAGGAGGGAACAATCGGGTTGTTATTTACATTGCCGACGGGCTTTCAAGCACCGCGGTAATGACCAATGCGATGGATACCTTCAAGGCTATATGCGATGGCCTGCAGCGGTATAATATAAAACCTGCGGCTCCGTTCTTTGTCCAGTACGGCAGGGTCGGCGCGGAGGATGCGATATCGGAGGCCGCCGGCGCCGAAGTAGTGGTTACTCTTATTGGAGAACGTCCGGGACTCATCACCGCGGAAAGTATGTCCGCTTATATGGCCTATAAAGCAACGATGAATATGCCCGAAGCCCGGCGGACCGTGATTTCCAATATTCACAAAGGGGGAACCCCGGCGGTCGAAGCGGGGGGGTATATTGCGGACATTATCAAGAAAATGCTTGACCATAAGGCAAGCGGTCTTGATTTAAAGCTCTAAAGATTTAAGGACGAGGTAAATACTATGGCTAAGAACGATCCGTTGAAAGCGGAAATACTGGCGGTAAAAATCATCCCGAATGTAAGCGCGGACTTGATAGAGCATTATCATCTCAAACCCGGCCAAAAGAGTTTGGGGCTTGTTACGGCAAACAGCGATGACGTTACCTATACCGCTCTTGACGAGGCGACTAAAAAAGCCGATGTGGAAGTGGTGTATGCCCGTTCCTGTTATGCCGGCGCCGCAAATGCCAACACTAAGCTGGCAGGGGAGGTCATCGGGATTATTGCAGGGCCAAATCCCGCGGAAGTGCGGAGCGGCCTTAATGTGATAACCCAGTTTGTTACCGAAGAGGCATGGTTTGTCTCCGCGAATAATGACGGCACTATTCCCTATTATGCGTACTGCATTTCCCGGACCGGCAGTTATCTTTCAAAAGTGGCCGGCGTGGCCGAAGGGGACCCCCTGGCCTATCTTATAGCGCCCCCTCTTGAAGCGATGTACGCCCTTGATGCGGCGCTGAAAGCTGCTGACGTGAAACTTGCCGCGTTCTACGGTCCGCCTTCAGAAACGAACTTTGGCGGAGGGCTGCTTACGGGCAGTCAATCGGCTTGTAAAGCGGCCTGCGACGCCTTTGCCGAGGCGGTCAAATTCGTTGCGGAAAATCCGACCGCGTACTGAGCGGGGCTTGATTTTTCAATAGCCGGTAAACAGGTATGGGTAAAGAGTGCGAAGGTTATTCCGGTCGTCAGGCGCTCGGCATTATTGAAACCCGGGGCCGGGCCCCGCTCATTGAAGCGGTGGACTGCGCTATAAAGGCTGCGGCAGTAACCCTTAAAACCAGCTACTTTGTGGGGGGCGGTTTAAATGCCGTAACTCTGGCAGGTGACGTGGGGGCAATGCGGGCGGCTCTTGATGCGGCAAAGGCGGCCATCGACCGTATGGCGGCGGTGGGGCAGACCCATCTCATTCCCCGGCTTGCCCCCGAAGTGTGGCACGTCATCGAAGGCTCGCCTCCGATTCCTCCGCAGAAGGGGCCGCAGGCAAGCGCCGGTATATCGAGCGTTAAAAATAACGGGGAAGAACCGGGCGTCTTCTATGAAGAAGAACTTCCGCCGGGACCTCCCGCACCGGAGAAAAAGCCGCGGAAAAGACGAAAACCGAAGGATACGTCTTCGTAATATCTGCTGAGGAGTAATTAAAGGTGGAACTTTGTGATACGGATCTGATTTCAATACAGGAGACTCGAAACTTGGTGCAGAGCGCGGTCAAGGCTCAAGAGGCATACCAGGTATATGACCAGGCTGCTGTTGATCGGGTAGTCGCGGCGGTAGCGAAAGCAACGGCGGCGGAAGCGGAGAGTCTTGCGAAACTGGCTTATGAGGAGACGGGTTTTGGTAAATGGGAAGACAAGGTCATAAAAAATCTGTTCGCTTCAGAAAAAGTCTATGGGTACATCAGGGATATTAAGACCATCGGTATTCTCAAGGACGATACGGCAAAGGGGATTATCGAAGTAGGGGTTCCGGTTGGGGTAGTGGCGGGACTTATTCCTTCGACAAATCCGACTTCCACCACAATATTTAAATCCCTCATCGCCCTGAAAGCAGGATGCGCCGTTATATTTTCTCCTCATCCGGGAGCGAAAAAGGCGATTACCGCGGCAGTGCATTGTATTCGTACCGCCCTTGAAGGAGCGGGGACTTCCCCCGATCTGGTGAGCGCCCTGCCCACACCGACTCGAGAGGCGACCGATACCCTTATGAAGCACCCTAAGGTCTCCCTTATTCTTGCGACCGGCGGCGGCGCGATGGTTAAAGCGGCGTACAGTTCGGGAACTCCCGCCATTGGGGTTGGTCCCGGGAACGGCCCCTCTTTCATAGAGCGGAGCGCCGATATACCCCTGGCGGTGAAACGGATCTTTGATTCCAAAACCTTTGATAACGGTACGATTTGCGCATCCGAGCAGTCCATTGTTACCGAAGCCTGTATCAAAAAAGCGGTTATGGAAGCGGTTCAAAATCAGGGAGGGTATTTTCTGCCTCCCGGAGAGGCCGAAAAGGTGGAAAAAATCCTGATGGGGCCGGGAGGTACGATGAATGCCCGGCTTGTGGGACGAAGCGCGGAATACATTGCGGAAGCCGCAGGGGTGAGCGTGCCGAAAGGAACCCGGGTACTCCTGGGGGAAGAAACCCGGGTGGGACCTCAATACCCCTATTCGAAAGAGAAGCTCATGCCGGTCCTCGGTTTCTATGTTGAGGAAAACTGGGAACGAGCCTGCGAGCGGTGTATCGAGATTCTGAACGGGGAAGGCGCGGGGCATACCATGAGCATCCATTCCCAGGATGAGCGGATTATCCGTGAATTCGGGCTTAAAAAGCCGGTATCACGGTTGATCGTAAATTCTCCCGCGGCCTTGGCGGGCATCGGCGCGACTACCAATTTGCTTCCTTCTCTGACATTAGGCTGCGGAGCCGCCGGCGGAAACGCAAGTTCTGACAATATCGGTCCCCGGCATCTTATCAATATCCGCCGGGTGGCCTATGGGGTGCGGGAGATCGAGGATATAAGGCGGCAAGACAGGGTTTCCTCTTCCACAGATCCCGATGTGAATGTTGAGGCGCTGGATATGCTGGTTCATAAAATTATGGAAAGACTTAAAACAGATACATTATAGTTATGTAATTATACATGGAGGGTTTAAACATGGCTGAAGCACAGCAAGCATTGGGTATGATTGAAACAAAGGGACTCGTGGCCGCGGTTGAGGCTGCGGATGCGATGGTCAAAGCGGCGAATGTAACACTGACGGGGAAAGTCCATGTAGGCGGCGGGCTTGTGTCGGTGTTTGTCCGCGGGGATGTCGGCGCGGTAAAGGCGGCGACCGATGCAGGAGCGGCTGCCGCAGGACGGATCGGAGAGCTCCTGAGCGTTCATGTTATTCCGCGCCCTCATGGTGAAGTGGAGCTGATTCTCCCTAAACTGGGAACGGAATAACCATCTCCGGTTTATCCATAGCGGAACCTTTATCCCCGGGGAAACGGTAAGGCGAAATGAGTGTTTCCTGTTTACACGATCCGGGGGTTTTTTTAAGCGAGCTTGAAAAGACCCTCACGAGACAGGTGAAGCCCGAAAAGGCCGAATCTCTTAAAGTAGGGCTTGATCTGGGAACCGCTTCTATTGTGCTGGTGGTGCTGGGGGCGGATAATCGCCCCTTGGCGGCAGCCAGAGAATTTGCTTCGGTGGTGAAAGACGGGCTGGTGGTTGATTTCAGCAAAGCCAGGGCAATTACCGGCCGTTTGAAAAGCGCTTTGGAAGAAGCCTTGGAGGTTGAGCTTACGGAAACGGCTATCGCGGTTCCGCCGGGTACTTCGGAGAGGGATGTGATGACCCACGGGTATGTCGCTTCCGGCGCGGGTCTTGAGGTAACTACCGTGATGGATGAACCGAGCGCGGCAAATCTCGTGCTTGGTATCCGTAACGGCGCTATTGCGGACATTGGGGGGGGGACCACCGGGGTCGCGGTGTTGCAGGACGGGGAGGTAATACATTCTTTTGATGAACCGACCGGGGGAACCCATGTGAGCCTCGTATTGGCAGGGCATCACCGCATCGGTTTTGAAGAGGCGGAACAGCTCAAACAGGACCCTGCCAAGAGTAAACAGAATTTTCCGATTATCGTTCCGGTTCTGCAAAAGATGGGAACGATTATCAGAACGGGGCTGGCGGGATTCCCCATTGAAGAGATCCATTTGGTTGGGGGAACCGCCGCTATTCCCGGCATTGAACGGATCATCGGTATGGAAACTAAGTGTAAAGTAACCGTGAGTACGGTCCCCATATTGGTAACTCCGGCGGGTATTGCGATGAGCTTTAAATCAGGAGGCTAGAGGGTAGGGTATGGAAATAGATGATAAGTTGGTTTCGTTAATTACTCAGGAACTTTTGAAGCGTTTGGAGCAGGGGAATCTTTCGGTTTCCCTAGAGGAGCAGGAAAAAACGCCTTTGATACTCATGGGCGGTACCGCGCCTTTGAGCGCCGATGCTCTGGCTTCCCTAGAGCATCGGTTTCACATCCTGAGGCATGATACTTTGGAAGAGATCGGTCTCCCTGATAACGCTCCGGTCCTGGCAACCGCACTGAGTATTCAAGCCCTTACGAGCGTCTCCGCAGGGGATCCGGGATCTACTCCCGAAGGATATGGGCTGCTTTGGGCAATCCTTAGGGGTAAAACGCCTTTTGTCTTGGAAGAGGGGATTGAATGGCGGCGTTTCGGTACGACTATGCCCCGGTCGCTTTACGAGAAATATACCGGCCATGAAAAGATCATTGCCGGTTACGGTATAAAAATCATCAAGGAAAAGGATGTTGTTTCATCCCTTTTGGGAAAATCCGTATTGCCGCCGCGGGAAAAGCCTCTTCCGGCTGCTTCTCCCGTTTCCCCGCCTGTTACGGGGAGGCCGCCGGGGAAACAGGTGATTACCGAAACAGAACTTATGCGGCTCTGTCCCTTGTCAAAGGGCAAAGGGCAAACCTTGGTTATAGGAAGCGGAGATATCCTCACTCCGCTTGCCTTGGATTATGTTACTACAATGCAGATATCGGTATGTAAATCTACATAACCGGCGGGGTGATTATGCTTATTGCGAAGGTATTGGGAAACCTGTGGGCGACCAAAAAAGATGAGCGGTTAAATGGGTATAAACTCCTGGTGGTGCAGACTAAAAGTACCGGAGCGCTTGAGACCTTTGTCGCGGTCGATACCATCGGCGCGGGTATTGGGGAAGACGTACTCATTGTACGGGGGAGCATGGCGCGTGGAATCCTGCGGGATAAAGACAGCCCCATTGATACGGCGGTAGTAGGGATTATCGATTCCATGGAAGTAGATGAAGCATTACTCAAGTAAAACCCATCCTTAATTTAAGGGTGTAATTTGTATTAAAGAAGGAGGAAGAGATGGGTATCAGTGATATTATTCTGTACATTATGCTTATACTCATGGCGGTCGGCGGTGTTGATTACTTTATCGGAAAGAAGATAGGTCTTGGAATCAAGTACGAGGAGGGGTTCATGGCCATGGGGGCCCTTACCATGAACATGGCCGGCGCGGTTTGCATTGCTCCGGTCCTAGGGGAGGTGCTGAAACCTGTCTTGAGCCCTATTTTTGAAGTATTCGGTGCAAGCCCCGCGATGTTCGCGACCACCATCCTCGCCTGTGATATGGGAGGTTATCCCCTGGCAATGTCTTTGGCAGGAGTCGATCTTAACAACATGGCGGCGGCAAGCCAGGAGGCCGTCAACGCGGGAAATTTTTCAGGCCTTATTCTCGGCTCCATGATGGGCGCAACCGTGGTGTTCTCTATTCCCGTGGGTCTTGGGCTTATTGAAACAACAGACCGGCCCTTCCTCGCCAAAGGAATACTGATTGGCCTTATCACCATTCCCGTAGGCTGCCTCGCGGGCGGCGGTGTTGCAGGATATGGTTTCGGCTGGATGCTCCGAAACCTCATCCCGGTCATTATATTCGCCCTAGTGATTGCCGCGGGGCTTATCTTCTTGCAGAAACTGATGATAACGATATTCCTCTGGTTCGGCAGGTTTGTAGTTGGCTTCCTCACCATCGCGCTTGTTCTTGCCGGTATTGAGGGCGCAACCGGCGGGAATATGATCATCATCAGGGGAATGGCCCCTATTGGCGAAGCTTTCGCGATTGTCGGCGGCATTGCGGTGGTCTTGGCCGGAGCGTTTAGCTTGGTGTATCTTCTCACTAAATACCTGGGGGGGCCTTTGGGGAAACTGGGAGAACTGCTCGGTATGAATAAAGAGGCCGCCGCGGGGATGGTAGCGACCCTGGCGAACAATATCGCTATGTTTTCAATTATGAAAAACATGGATGACCGGGGAAAAGTGATCAATGTTGCCTTTTCGGTCAGCGCCGCCTTTGTTTTCGGGGATCACCTAGGTTTCACCGCCGGGATAGATAAGGGCATGATCACCGCGGTTATCGTGGGGAAACTCGTGGGCGGCATTACGGCGGTTTGTATCGCCTATTTCCTCGCTCCTCCGCGGGAAAAAGCCGCTGCTTAAAGGATAAGGAGAGAGGAATATGAGCGATATGGAGTCAAAAGCTCTTGAAATGATGATCCGTAAGGTTCTCATCGAGATTCTTACCGAAAAGGGAGGAATCTATTGTTCGGAGCCGCGCCATATTGACAAGAGCGGCATCATGTCAGTTCGGCTGCCTCTTATAAAACCGGAACCTTTTGATACGGGAAAACCGGAGGATCGGGTGTTCCTCAAGGACTGTGTAAGCCTTAAGGAAAGTCCCCGGCTTGGTTTCGGGATCATGGAAATGGATAAGAGTACCTTTCCCTGGACCCTTAATTATGACGAAGTCGATTATATCATTGAGGGAAGGCTCGAAATTCTTATCGACGGACGGAAAGTGGCGGGGAATGCGGGAGACGCCGTATTCATTCCCAAAGGTTCGGCCATATCGTTTTCAGCGCCTGAATTCGCCCGTTTTCTGTACGTCGTATACCCTGCCGACTGGCCGAACCAATAAAGGCAGGGCAGGAAAACCCGGATCAGGATGGCGCTGATGAAACCGCTTACCGAGCAAGATATCAGAATGATGTTCAAAAAAGATGAGTCTCTTAGGACGCTTACCGTCCCGAAGGACACTCTGGTTACTCCTTCCGCGGCGGAGTATCTCAGGGCGAAACGGATCGCCCTGAACTATGCCGAAGATGGTCCGGGCCCCGCTCCCGAACATAGGCCTTCCGGCGAAAAAGCCGATCCGGGAGAAAAGGTTCCCGGTCCGCAAAAAGCGGCGTCCCAAGGCCCGGAAACGCCGCGGAAGGTTTTTTACGGTCCCGACGGGGGCAGGTTCGACCATAAAAACGAATCCATGACCCATCTGCACGGAAACCGCCTGGTTTATAAAGATCATCCGGCGATCATCTGGCGGGGCAAACTGGACGGTCTCGCCGCGCTTATTATTGAATCCCAGGAACTTGGGGCGGAAAAAGGAAATCAAGCCTTTGCGGATGATCTACAGGAGATACTTGTCTTTGTCCGCAGCCTCCTCCCCTGCGAATACAAAAACATACCGGTAGAACCGGTACGGCTTCTCGGTCTTTCATCGGGAGAAATACGGGAACGTTCCCACAACCCCCTCAACTATTATGGATATCCCCATATTCTCTGCGATTTCCGTATGGGGCCTCTCAGTGTCAGGCTCAACAGACTCCGTACCGCGGCGCGGGAAACGGAACTTGCCGCGGCAACGGCATTTCGTTCCGGGAACGGAACCGCGGCCCGGGAGGATATTATTGAAGCCCTCAACCGGCTTTCAAGCATCTTTTATATTTTGATGTATAAATACCTCCCTAAAGGCTTTGTTCCCGATTCCGCGGGTATTTAACAAACACGGGAAAAACAGAGGATCAGGCTGTGAGCGAGTTTTTATTAAGTGTCGGCATTGATCTGGGAACCACCA
The DNA here is from genome assembly GCA_031279815.1 of Treponema sp. Lineage (GTDB taxonomy): Bacteria > Spirochaetota > Spirochaetia > Treponematales > Breznakiellaceae > JAITHW01. The sequence continues at coordinate 10,377 of JAITHW010000009.1, forward strand.
CAACCCAGATCGTGTTTAGCCGTATTGAGGTTGAAAACCTCGCCTCGATGTTTGCGGTCCCCCGGATCAAAATTATTGGAAAAACGGTTCTCTATCGAGGGGATATTTATTTCACCCCGCTTATTGATAGGAAAACGATTGATACCGCGAAGGTCCGAAACATTGTTGAAGAGGAATATAGAAAAGCCAAGATTGCCCCGGCGGATGTGCGGCTTGGCGCGGCGATCATCACCGGAGAAACCGCCCGTAAAGAAAACAGCGAAGCGGCTCTTAACAGCTTGAGCGGCTTTGCCGGAGATTTTGTGGTGGCCACCGCAGGGTCGGATCTGGAATCTATACTTGCCGGGAGGGGGGCCGGTACCGCGGATATTTCAAAAAGGCTCTTGAATAAGGTTCTCGTTAATCTTGATATTGGAGGCGGTACCACCAATATCGCGGTTTTTAAAAACGGCGCTCCGGTAGATACGAGCTGTCTCGACATCGGCGGGCGGCAGATCATCATTGATCCCCGTACGCATAAGCTCCGGTATGTGGCGGAAAAAGCGGGAATCCTGGCGGAACGAATGGGGCTGGATCTTGTCGAAGGGAAGCGGGCTTCAATTAGAGACCTGGAAGCGCTCTGCGCACGGCTTGCGGATATTCTCGCGGAATCCCTTGGGCTTGCGCCTCACACGGCGGATATTGATCTGTTCATCACCGCGCACCCCTTAAAGGCATCTTGGGATTTTCACGGTCTCACCTATTCAGGCGGGGTTGCGGATTGTATTTATACCGGCTATAACCAAGCGGATCCCTTTCCTTACGGGGATATCGGCGCTATCCTCGGTTTTGCCATATCCCGTTGCGCGTCCCTGAACCGGGTCGAGCGTATGACCCCCAACGAGACGATCCGGGCAACCGTGGTGGGAGCAGGTTCAAGCGCTATGGACATAAGCGGCTCTACGGTTGCCTGGAGCAATGAAAAAATCCTCCCTATCCGGAACATTCCTATCCTCAAAATGACCGGCGAAGATGAAGCCGAAGCGTTCAAAGGCTTTGCTTCCGGGCTTGCAGAAAAGCTGCTCTGGTTCAAAGATGAAAGCAATACATACCAGCAGCTTGCGGTAGGCTTTAAGG
>JAITHW010000098.1 GCA_031279815.1 Treponema sp.
TCTCTCTTTGCTATCATGCGGTACGCTACTCTTTACGTGAACTACCCCTCGCCTCAAGGCGAGGGCTTCATACTGAAGTATTCTGATAAATTCAGTATCGGCAGGCTATCCCCGTAGTCCCTACGATTTAGGAAAATACTACAGCCCTTTCGAGCGCTTGTCAAGTTACTGAGCATAATATTACCTCAAACCGGGAATTAATCTCTTTTACCCATATAACTTTAATAATTAATATAATACAAGTCAAGAGCCTGATCAACGGTGAATAATAAAATATTTTCCCCTCAATAAAAGAGACTGCTTTTTTTGTATCTCAAGATTACATAAAATTATAGTATGGGAGTGCCTTTTTTGCTAGCCCCTATGGCTGAATTAAGCCATAGAGGTTTACGAGAATTGATAGAAAAATTCGGCGCCTGTGATGAATATTTTACCGAGATGATAAGCGCCGGCGCGCTGATAAGCGGCGGGCCCTTTGAATCATGGTATACCGATACGGGGCCTTGTCCCGATAGAGTGGTATACCAGGTGGCAGGCCCGGATATCGAACTTGTGGCGGCTGCGGTAAGCCTGCTGGATCAACATGCCTGCGCCGGTATTGACATTAATATGGGCTGTTCCGCCCCCGGGATAGTCAGGACCGGTGCGGGGGTCCGGTGGATGGCGTCTATAGACAGGGCAGGAGATTTGATTAGGCAGGTACGGAAGCGTACCCGGCGGCGTTTAAGCGTTAAACTGCGGACCGGTTTGGAAGACGATTTTGAGTACTTGGCGGCGTTCTGTAAACGGCTTGAATCCGAAGGTTTGGATCGCATCACCCTCCACCCCCGGACGGCTAAAGAAAAGTTTAAACGATATGCCCGTTGGGAATATGTGGGCCGCCTCCGGTCGGCAGTGCGTATTCCGGTGGCTGGAAATGGAGATATTGCCGATGCCGGAGAACTGGCGCGGCGGGCTTCCGGGGACTGTGATGCGGTGATGGCCGGACGTCTCGCCTTGCGCTCGCCCTGGGTCTTTGCCGAGGCTCGCCATATAGAAAAAGCCGCCGGTATGGCCGGTTTCCAAGATGGGCCGGTTCTCCCGGCCTCCATCGATTTGGAAGAACTCGGTTTTGAATTTCTTGACCTATTGGCCCGGTATCAGCCCAAGGAATTTCATACCAGTAGGGCTCACCGGTTCTTTGCCTATTTTTGTGATAACTTCACCTGGGCTACTTACCTTAAAAACCTTCTGGGCCGGGAAACCGGGCTTTCTGCCATGGCCGGCGTTTTAGCCGTCTATTTCAGGGATCATCCGGAAGAACGGCTAAAAAAAATAATGGTACATGAAAGGTGAGACTGAATATGGTGTGCCGAAACTTTCCGGCACTACCGTTCGTCTTTGCGCCGGACCTCCCCTTTATATCCCAAGAGCTTTTTTGAAATTACTCACCACCCCCTCTGTTCCGGGCTGGGCGTCAACGTCAACCAGCAGTCCCTGGCGCCGGTAAAAATCAATAAGGGGAGCGGTCTGTTCCCGATAGACTTCAAGCCGTTTCCGAACCGCCTCTTCCCGATCATCATCCCGAACATAGACTTCCCCGCCACAGGCATCGCAGACATATTCTTTTTGAGGCTTGTTGAAGATAATGTGGTAGTTGATCCCGCATTGCCGGCAGACCCGGCGGCCTGAAAGCCGTTCCAACACCGCGGTATCGGGAATATCGAAGTTGACCACCTTATCTGCTTTTGAAAACCCCGCTAGAGCCTCTGCCTGGGCTATGGTCCGGGGGAACCCGTCCAAAATATAGCCTTTCTGGACATCCTGTTGGGCAAGCCTCTCCCGGACCAGTTTGACTGTGGCCTCATCGTCTACAAGTTTTCCGCTGTCGATTATGGCCTTGACCGTGAGGCCCAGAGGGCTTTTTGCGGCTATGGCGGATCGAAAAATGGCTCCGGTACTGATATGGGGCACCGTAATAAGGTCTACCGCCCTGGCGGCTAGGGTCCCTTTACCGGCGCCGGGGGGGCCAAGAAAGATTAGTTTCATTTCAACGCTCCTTCAATTTTTATATTATATACTATACTATACCGGTAAAGAAAGCCTGCCAAACAGAAGGGGAATCTATGTGGGTATTATACGCCTTATTATCCGCGTTTTTTGCGAGCCTGACCGCTGTCCTTGCCAAGATCGGTATCGATAGGGTCGATTCTCATCTTGCTACCGCTATCCGCACCGGGGCGGTCCTGGTTCTTGCCTGGGGAATGGCGTTCATCACCGGAGCGCACCGGGGCCTTCAGGATATTACCCGAAAAAGCCTGATTTTTCTTGGGCTGTCCGGAGCCGCCACCGGCCTTTCCTGGCTCTGTTATTACCGGGCCATCCAAATTGGCAAGGTATCTCGGGTAGCGCCGGTTGATAAGTTCAGTATTGTGTTAACTTTGATCCTGGCCTTCGTATTTCTTAAAGAGCAGCCTTCACTGCAAACGATTATCGGCGCGGGGCTTATCGGTATAGGGACTGTGGTGATGGTTTTATAGGGGATCCAAATATATAGATTCGGACGCCGGCGGAGGTGATAAATAAGTATTTGGAAAAGGTTTTACAGGTAAAAATCGCCGGTGTCGGCGCTCATTGACAAAATATGTATATTATATTATGTTACAACTATTGAAATATAGCGCCGGAGGCGGAAAATGACTTCAAAAATTTATGCGGATAATTCCGCAACAACAGCCGTTTCGGAAAAAGCTCTATCGGCAATGTTGCCCTGTTTCCGGGAGAATTTCGGTAATCCTTCGGCCATTTATAGTTATGGGCAGGAAGCAAAAAATGTATTGGAAAACAGCAGAAAAATTATTGGAAAAGCCATCGGCGCGCTCAACAATGAAATTTATTTTACATCAGGCGGAACGGAAAGCGATAACTGGGCAATTTATAGCGCTTGCGAGTTAAAAAGTAAAATTGGAAAGCATATCGTTTCTACAGCTATAGAGCATAATGCAATTCTGCGCACCTTAGAGAAAATACAGGGCCTTGGTTACGAAATAACATTACTTAGTCCAGATAAAAATGGACGGATATCCCCAGAACAGCTTGAAAAAGCTATACGGAATGATACCGTTTTGGTAAGCATTATGATGGCGAATAATGTTGTCGGGACGGTATTACCTATTAAAGAGCTATGCGCCGTAGCCCACAAGCATAATATTATCTTCCATACCGATGCGGTTCAGGCGGCCGCGCACATACCGATTGACGTGCGCAATCTCGGCGTTGATTTGCTTTCGATATCGGCGCACAAGTTTCATGGGCCGAAGGGCGCCGGCGCAATGTTTTTAAAAATACCGCTTATACCAACGGCGTATATCACAGGCGGCGGGCAGGAAAAGGGCCGGCGTTCCGGTACCGAAAACGTGGCGGGTATTGCCGGTATGTCGGCGGCTATAGAAGAAGGTGTAGAAAATTTAGAGGGTAACGCCAAATATTTAACCGCACTAAGAGATAAACTTATCGAATATACTCTTAAAATACCCGGCGCGTACTTAACAGGAGATCCGGTGAATCGCTTGCCCGGACACGCGTCTTTTGTGTTTGAAGGTGTGAAACAAAGCGTTTATTTAATTAATATGCTCAATGACGAAGGAATATGCGCAAGTTCCGGCTCGGCCTGTTCCGCTTCCTCAAAAGAAGCGCCGCATGTTCTAAAATCATTGGGTTATGATGATGAAATTTCACATAGCGCATTAAGAATATCGCTTTCGCATTATAACACCGAAAAAGAAATAGGTATAATTAATGAAAAATTGCCAAGGATTATAACGGAATTAAGAAAAGGGAAGGGGCCGCCAATAATATAAATTCGTATTATAGTCAATCCGCTTAAGAAGGGCGAAGCTCAATTTTAGCTTCCTGCCATGAATAGGCGAATTCTTGAAAAAATCCACGGATTGTACGGATTTTCATGGATTATACCGGTTCTGGGTAACTGAAATCCATGTAATCCGTGGACTTTATTTAGTTATTTTTAAGGGGAACAACTATACATCCTAATTATATGCAATAAGATGATACAACGCTGCATATATTGTTTGCTAACCGCCCGAAATGAGCAGTTCATAGTTAATAATACCGTAAAGGAGGGACGTTCTTAACAAATGCCGCCTGCAATGATTGAGGTAAGGGTATGCCATGCTCTTAAATGTTTTTATCCCGGCGTTGACATGTTTAATAACCACAGGATCCCGCGCAAGCCGCTTATTGAACGCCTTCTCCCGTTTTGTCCGGACCCGCCGGGCTTTCATCGGACTACTGCCTGAACCGGGCCGGATTTTCCTTAAATAGAACTGTACAAAAGAGAATATGCCTGCTATAATTAAAATAATGATCGTAAACCGGTACATTACCTGGTAAAGCCTATAAGGAGTTGAGAACGGTGGGCGGTTTTCTGGTACAGATGGAGGGGATAGAGAAGCATTTTCCCGGAGTCCATGCTTTGAGCGGGTGTTGTTTTGAACTGCTTCCCGGAGAGGTTCACGCGTTGATCGGTGAAAACGGAGCCGGCAAGTCTACCTTGATGAAAATTCTGGCGGGGATTTACCGGAAGGATGGGGGAACCATAAAGATTCGAGGCAAACCCGCGGAAGCATACAATACCAAAGATGCCCAAACCTTGGGGATCAGTATCATTCATCAGGAATTGAACCTTATGAAGCACCTCACCGCGGCTCAGAATATCTTCATAGGCCGGGAACGGAAACAAGGCGCCGGGTTTTTGGTGGATGACAGGGAGATCAACCGGAAAACAGAGGAGCTTTTTAAGCGGATCAACTTGAATCTCGATCCCCGTATTCAGGTGGCAAGCCTGACCGTTGCCCAGCAGCAGATGATCGAAATCGCCAAAGCCCTGTCTTTCAACAATGATGTGCTTATCATGGATGAGCCCACTTCGGCTCTAAGCGAGTCCGAGATTGAAGAGCTTTTCAAGGTTATCCGGGATCTGCGAGCCGGCGGCAAAGGGATCGTGTATATATCTCACCGGATGGATGAATTACACCGGATCTGCGATCGAGTAACGGTTATGCGGGACGGACAATACATTGCCGTTTCGAAAATGAAGGAAATTACCACCGAGCAGATCATTGCCCAAATGGTGGGCCGGGAGATCTATGAGAGCCATCATCCCCACGAGGATACCTCCAAAAACGAAGTGGTCCTGGCGGTCAAAGGGCTTAACCGAGGCAGATTTGTTCGGGATGTGTCGTTCCAGCTTCACAAAGGGGAAATTCTAGGCTTTGCAGGACTCATGGGCGCGGGGCGGACCGAAACCATGCGGCTGATCTTTGGAGCCGATCCCATGGAATCCGGGGAAATTCTGGTCAAAGGGAAGAAAGTATCCGCCAAGCAGCCGAAGGATGCGGTTCGTTGCGGCATAGGTTATCTTTCGGAGGATAGGAAACGCTACGGCCTGGCCCTGAGCATGTCCGTGAAGGTCAATACGGTCATGGCTTCGCTGGAAAAATTTTTGAAACCCCTGGGGGTAATCGATGAGGCGAAATCGAGGGATGTTACCATCCGGTATGTGAAACGGCTCAATACCAAAACCCCTAATATAGATCAATTGGCCAAAAACCTATCCGGCGGCAATCAACAGAAGGTCGTTATCGGAAAGTGGCTGGTTCGGGATACGGATATTCTTATTTTTGACGAGCCGACCCGGGGCATTGATGTGGGGGCCAAGAGCGAAATTTATAAACTTCTCAATGAACTGGCCGATGAAGGGAAAGGAATCATTATGATATCGTCGGAACTCCCTGAAATTCTTCGGATGAGTCACCGGGTGGCGGTGATGTGTGAGGGACGGATAACCGCCGCCCTCAGCGCCGAAGAATGTACCCAGGAGAAGATCATGTATTACGCTACGCTACGTAATGCTCCCGGTACTTAATTGAAACGCTTATTTTTAAGGAAATGATATGGCGGCAAACCTTTTATCAAGCAGGCTAAATTCCAAGGCTATGCAGACCGTTCTTGCTTTTGCAGGTCTCATTGCCTTGGTTATCCTCTTTTCCTTTGCTTCCCCTAACTTTCTGAGGGCAAGCAATATCGTTACCATCCTTTTGATGACCGCGGTCAACGGTATCTTGGCCGTGGGGATTACTTTCATCATCATTACCGGGGGCATAGATCTTTCGGTAGGCACGGTTATGACCTTCGGCTCGGTGATGGCCGGGGTGGTTATTACCATGCTGGGGCTGCCCATGGTTATCGGGATCATCGGGGCGATCCTCGCGGGCGCGTTCTGCGGTTTCATAAACGGCGTCAGTATTGCCAAACTGGGGCTTCCGCCTTTTATCGCCACCCTGGGAATGATGAATGTTACCAAAGGATTGAACCTCATCGTTTCCCGGACTAAGCCTGTTTATTTTACCCATCTGCCGGTCTTTGCGGATATCGCAACTAAGCCGGTGGCGGGAATACCCCTGGGGGTACTTATATTCTTCGCCACCGCCCTGTTGGCGGCTTTCATTCTTTCTAAGACCATTATAGGCCGGTATTGCTTTGCCATTGGTTCCAATGAAGAGGCGGCCCGGCTTTCAGGGATCAACACCGGCGCATGGAAGATCGCGATTTATTCCATGAGCGGCGGTTTTTTCGGAATCGCCGGCATAGTCATGGCCAGCCGGCTCTCTTCCGCCCAGCCCGCTTTGGGGCCGGGTTATGAAATGGATGCCATTGCCGCCGCCGTCATAGGGGGGACCTCCCTTTCCGGCGGGGAGGGAAGTATTTTAGGAACGGTGATAGGCGCGTTCATCATAACGGTGCTTACCAATGGGCTGCGGATCCTCTCGGTTCCCCAGGAATGGCAGATGGTCGTAACCGGCCTCATTGTTATCGGCGCGGTCTATCTTGATATTGCCCGCCGAAAAATAAAATAAAGGGCCGTTCCGTATTAAACAGGCATTTTTGACGGCCTATAGGCCGCAGGAATGATATAAAGCCGTGAAAGCGGCGCTCTATTTTTTAGGAGGAAAATTATGAAGAAGTTGGCATTGACGGCCCTTTGTGCGGCCGTCCTGGTTTCGGGGGCCTTTGCAAAAGGCGGCGCTCAAAGCGGCACTACCGGCGCTGCGGGAAGCGCGGCCTACATTCCCCTGATTTCAAAAGGGTTCCAGCACCAGTTTTGGCAGGCGGTGAAGCAGGGCGCGGATCAGGCGGCAAAGGAATTCAACATCGCCATCACCTTTGAAGGCCCTGAAAGCGAGTCTCAGGTTGATAAGCAGGTTGAGATGCTCCAGACCGCCTTGGGAAAGAACCCTGTTGCACTAGGTATTGCGGCGTTGGACAGTCAGGCGGCCATTCCGCTTCTGCGTCAGGCCCAGTCTAAGAACATCCCGATTATTGCCTTTGATTCCGGGGTGGATTCGGATATTCCTCTGACCACGGTCTCCACCAACAACATCGTGGCTGCGGGAGTTGCGGCGGATAAGATGGCTGAAGCCATTGGAGGCAGCGGCAAGGTAGCGATCATTGTCCATGACCAGACCAGCCGTACCGGTATTGATCGCCGGGACGGATTTGTGAACCGGATAAAGGAAAACTACCCCAATATACAGTTGCTGGAGGTACAATACGGCGGCGGGGATCACCTGCGGTCTACCGAAATTGCCAAAGCGGTTATCAACGGTAATCCGGATCTCAAAGGATACTTCGGCGCAAATGAAGGTTCGGCCATTGGGGTGATCAACGCGGTAAGCGAATTAGGGCTTCAGGGGCAGATCGTGGTAATCGGCTATGATTCGGGCAAGCTCCAGACCGACGCTATCCGTTCCGGCTTGATGTACGGTGCGGTTCAGCAGAACCCGGTTCTCATGGGCTATAAGACCGTGGAATGGGCCTACAAAGCCACCAAAGGCGAGAGGCCTCCGAATATCGTTGATTCAGGGTATGTCTGGGCCGATAAGGACAACCTCGATACCCCGGATGTGAAAGCGGTTATTTACGAATAATTTACCGCAACCTTATAACCAGAATTTTTTTGAAAAACGCCGTGTAATGCGGCGTTTATTGTTATATAGGCAAAAGCTCCCGTTCTACGGTATCCGTGAGTGGGGTTATGGATTATCCTTGCCGGAGGATTTGATAAAAGCGGCGAGCTTGAAATCCTGTCCTTTAATATGGGTTACAAGCCAATCGCCGAATTTCCTCTTGACTTCCTTGACCAATAAGTCATTAGTTCCGGAATCGACAAATTCAGCGGCTATATCCCGGGTTACTTTTTTGAAAGCTTCATGAATGCGGTGATGATTTTCAAAGTCGGGATATCCGTATTGTTTCTGGATAACTTCTTCATCGGCAAAATGCGTTGCGGTATACTCAACCAGGAAATCAAGGGCTTTTTTGAATTCCGCAGCGCCCCTCCCCTGTTCAATGGCGTCTATAAGATGGTTGATCGCGGCGAAAAGCTGCTGGTGCTGCTCATCAATCTTTTTAACCCCTACGGCCAAAGAATTATCCCATACATAGTGTTTGTCCAGAATGACGAAATGGGAGATGGCTTCCCGGAGTATGTCGATGTTGCCCTTGTTTTTACTGCTTATGAAATTTACATGTTTTACCGAGCCGTTGACTTCTCCGGCGCGGCTTGCCATTTCGTTCATGTTGCCGGTAATCTTTGAGGTTACGGTTTCGAGATTCTGCCCTTCCGCGATAATTGCCTTGCTTCCTTCCTGCATCTCCTCAGAACTGCTTTGTACAATACCGGTTATTTCTTTGAGTTTTTTCATGGCTTCAAGAACCTGGCGGCTGCCGGCGCTCTGTTCTTCCATGGCGTTCCGTATCTGTTCTTCCTGATCCGACACGGTTTTTACATCCGCATCAATGATCTCGAAATTCTTCAGCACCTTGGCCGTGGCGTCTGAAATTTTGGTTATAGCATCCCTGATTTTTTTCAGGACGCTGCTTACGGTTTTGGAATGAGCGCCGGAGGATTCCGCCAGCTTCCTGATTTCATCGGCCACCACCGCAAAACCCTTTCCCGACTCTCCCGCGTGGGCCGCTTCAATAGCCGCGTTCATGGAAAGCAGGTTTGTTTGGCTTGCAATGTTCTGCAAAACCGCGTTGATCTCAAGAAGCCCTTCGGATTCACGGGCTATTTCCTGCATATCCGCGGCTACCGCCTGTAGCCCGCTCCTTCCTACTTCAGATGCCTCTGCAAGGCGGGTAACGTTTTCGGAATTGATCCGGCTTATCCTGGTAACAGAATCGATATTGGCAAGCATCTGTTCAATGGCTGCGGAAGAACGGGCAACGCTTTCGCTTTGGATGTCTATTTCTTCGGTGAGTTTGTCGATGTTTCCGCTTATCCTATTCACCGCCGTGTTGGTCGCGGCGACCGAATCCACTTGCACGGAAATTTGCTGCTGGATATGGCCAACTCCGGTGGTTATTTCATTCATAGCCTCGGCGGTCTTGGCCATGTTCTTGGACAAATCTTTGCTTATATCGTCCACGCCTTCGGCCTCGTTTTGGATGATCATCACAAGGTGCTTGAGGCTTTCCAGGGTTCTATCAAAATGATCCGCCATTTCTCCGATTTCGTCGTTCTGATTAAGCCGTATCTGCTGGGAAATGTCGCCTTCTTCTATTTTTTGCAAAACTTCGATGATCCGCCTGATGGGTTTTAAGACCAGAACCCTCGATATGTTGAAATTCAACCCTATCGACCCTATGAGCAGTATGACCACTATAAGCATCATTATCAGAATCATATAAAACGCGCCGGAGTTGATAATGGTATGAACTGTAGACATTTCAACAGCCACAAAAAGCGCGCCGATTACTTCGCGGCTTCCTTGGGCGAAAACCGGTTCGTAACGTCCGATATAGCGCCTCTCCAGCAGCATCAGTTCTCCGGTATAGGCCATGCCCGACAAAAGAGGTTCAAAGGCGAGGTTATGGGTCTGCATGGAAATACCTTCGGCCCTGTTGCCGTTTGCGTCGGTCATGTTGGTCGCCACCCGGCGGAATCCCGAACCGTTGCGCTCAAGAATAGTCGCCCGGGTGTCAAGTTCCCTTGAAATCCAGTCGATTACATCGTAACGTCCGTCCAGAGAAACGCCGTCCTTATCGGAGAGGCGCCCGTTTACAAGACGCAGCGCGCCGTAGGTCCCGGCCGCCTTGTCCTTGAACGTATTCATATCCCCCTTGAGCTTGCTCTCAGTTACCGTAACCGCGGTTTTAAGGGAAAGGGATCTCATATTATAAATGCTAATGCCTACCATAATTAAAATAGCGATAAAGATCGGCACGGAAGAAAGAACAGTCGTTTTTACCAGTATACCGATCGAACGGGTTTTTTGATGCGTATTTTCCATAAGTATCCTTTTATTTTCTTAACAAAAATAAGTATATCACAAACGGCGCTAATGCCAAGTCCTAGAGTACCTGACCAGCGCTGCAATTCTCTATAATTTAGATACTATAACATCTATCTTTCTTGTCAATCTTATTTTCTAAAGACTCCGTTTGCCCAACGTTTTCATTGCGCCTTATAAAGATATAATATTTTTATTTTTAGAGAAATTTTATAGAAAAATTATATTGAAAAATAATACAAATGCGCTATACTTTATAAGAAATAGAAATTTTTCGTATATACGGCCAGGTCCGAGGTGTTTTCCGTTCTGTATGCGGCTCTTAACCGTAATTTCGCGCCGGCTTGCCGTGAATTTTTTTAGGGAGAGAGGCCGGACAGCTCCGTAGGGGCGGTACCGGCTTTTTTATAGTATGTCTGCGGACATGCATTTACAATCTTTAAGGAGAATAACGAATATGGCAACACGCGAAGAGATTAATGCCGCAAAGATGCAAAAAACCTTTGTACTGCCCCGCATGATGGCGATGGGGGCATTGCAAAATGGCCCGACGCGCAGGTTCCCACCGACGCGCAGGTAAATGAGTATATTCCCGACTTATGCCGCCTTCCCTACGATTACCTGTTCCGGGAGTCGGCGCGCGCTATGGCGGAATGTACGCTTCTGGTCTGGGAGTACACCGGATTGGATTTTATTGAGGCGAACATGGATATTTACGACTTCGAGGCCGAAAACGCCGGAGCGCGAATCAACTATTACCGGGACCACCTGCCGGACATCAACCGGAGCGATTTTCTTATCAAGGATGAAAAAGACCTGGACAAAATCAAGTTCCGGGGGCTTGAAAGCGGGCGCTGCCGTTACTTCATCGATTATTGCCATGCCTGGACGGAATATTCGGGCCTGGACATTTTTCCCGTTCTTTGCGCTCCCTGGAGTCTCGCGGTCAATCTGTACGGCCTTGAAAACCTGGTGGTGGCCGCGATTACCGAGCCGGACTTTGTCCATGAAATGTTTCGCCGCATCGTGTACGATCTTCAGGTTCCTATGTACAAGGCCCTGACGGCGGAGATACCCGGCTGCACTTCCATCAAACTGGCGGACGCCTGGTGCAGCCCTCCGGTGGTTTCGGTGGAGATTTTGAGGGATTTCGGCGCTGCCTGGCTTTTCCGCCTCCGGGAGGCGATGGAGATACCGGTCGTTAATATGGGCATCTGGGGCAGTTCGTATTTAAAAGGCGCGAATAAGGACGAGTTCCATGATATCATTAACCGGATGCTCGGCATGATCGTGGTTTGGGACCCGGATCTGGAGCGGGACGGGGTATCGTACTACCGCAGGTTTGCCACCAAATTGGGGGTTCCGTTTATTACGGGTTTCTCCACCACCGTTCTCCTGGAAGGTCCGGCGGAAGCCATCGCGGCCAGGGCAAAAAAATACACCCTGGAGGGCAAGGAGGGCCCGTCGCCCTATATGTTCCTGTTTAACAATATAGGTCCCCGTACGCCGATTGATCATATCCGCGCCGCTATCGCCGCAGTTAAAACATACGGCGCGCCGGGGGCGACGGAAGCCACGCCTTTCCGGCTGCCTGAGCCTGCGGAAAGTTTTGGGGGCTTCCTGAAAAAGAAGCTCCGGGACAATGCGGAGGGATACCGCTTTGAGTGGCTCGAAAAATCGGGCTGGGCGGACGAGGTGAAACGCTGAAACTTCCGGGCCGCTCACCGCCGGCGGGCGGCCCGCTATGCTTTATATGTAATAATTTTAAACGGTATTTTGAAAAAAGTATCGACAAATCCAACAATCCGGTTTATACTATGATTAATTATGATTTTGGGAGGTGATCTAGAAAGCATTGATGGATAACATTAATTCAGAAGCAAAAACCATAATTCATTATAATACGATGAATCCGTTTTATGCTTAAATCACTTCATCATCTTTTGTAGATCGCCACCTAATTTTATATCCTACAATTTAACTTGAATAAGGAGGCATAGTATGTCTGAAGTATTGTCTATTGTATTGGGGGGCGGCAAGGGAACCCGTTTGTTTCCCTTAACCCAGGCCAGAGCTAAACCAGCCGTTCCTTTTGGGGGAAAATTCAGGCTGGTGGATATACCTATCTCCAACTGCATCAACGCCAATTTACGTCGAATATATATAGTTACCCAATTCAATTCCGCATCACTTCATTTGCATCTTTCCCAAACCTATATATTCGATACATTTTCCAATGGATTTGTCGAAATCCTCGCGGCGGAACAAACTTTTGATCATTCCGGTTGGTATGAGGGGACTGCCGATGCGGTGCGGAAAAACTTGGTCCATTTTAGGACTCAAAAACCCGATTACTATCTGATTTTGTCCGGGGATCAGTTGTACCGGATGGACCTTATGGACCTGCTGGCAAAGCATAAGGAATCAGGAGCGGCTATTACCATTGCCTCTACCGCCGTGAGCAGGGAAGACGCCAGTCAGCTTGGGATTCTTAAGGTAGATAAAACCAATACCATTACCGAATTCTTAGAGAAGCCGGGACCTGCCAGAGATATTTCCGACTTTAAGGTTCCTGCGGAACTGCGGCATAATAAAAGCAAGGGCGACCGGTATCTTGGGTCCATGGGTATCTATGTGTTCAATGCCCAAGCTATGGAAGACTGCCTTGCCAACGAGATGACCGATTTCGGTAAAGAGATAATCCCCGCAGCGATTAAACAGTTAAAGGTCAATGGGTATCTTTTTGAAGGATATTGGGAAGATATTGGAACCATAAAGAATTTTTATGAGGCGAATCTGGAGTTGACCACCCTGCGCCCCCGCTTTGACATCTACGATGAGAATCGGCCTATCTATACCCACATGCGGAATCTGCCTCCTTCAAAGATGAATTTCAGCAACATGAACCAGTCTATTGCGTCGGAGGGATGCATCATTACCAACGCGTCTATAACCAACTCCATCGTAGGGATCAGAACCATCATTGAATCCGGCTCCAGCCTCAACGGCGTGGTCTGTATGGGTGCAGACTATTATGAATCGGAAACCAAGAAGCAACAAAATGCCGAAGCCAGAATTCCTAATGTAGGTATTGGGAAGGGAGTTATCATCAAAGGGGCTATTATCGATAAAAACGCCTATATCGGTGAAGGCTGCCGCATCGGAGTGGACGATATCAATCGCAACGACGGGAATTACGGCAATTACTATATCATAGACGGCATCATCGTGATCCCCAAAAATACGATTCTCTACCCCGGAACAATAATCTAGCCGGCGGTATAAGGCGAAGGGGTGAAGTTGCCCGGGGCTTCACCCTGTTTCACTCCCTCACCCCAGGCGCCGTAACGGAACCCGATTCCCCTATACTATTTTTTTAGATTGTAGAACGCCTTCTTTCCGGCATACGCCGCAACCCCTTCCAGTTGATCCTCGATCCGCATAAGCTGGTTGTATTTACATACCCGGTCGGTGCGGCTCATGGAACCGGTTTTGATCTGCCCTGTTTCCAGGGCTACTACGAGGTCGGCGATGAAACTGTCCTCGGTCTCTCCCGAACGGTGGGAAATGATGGCGGTATAACCTGCGCGCTTGGCCATTTCAACCGCTTCATAGGTCTCGGTTACGGTACCAATCTGGTTTACCTTGATGAGGATGGAGTTGCAGGACCCCTCTTTGATACCCCGTTCAAGCCGTTTGGTATTCGTTACAAAGAAGTCGTCTCCTACGATCTGAATCTTGGAACCAAGGGCTTTGGTCAATTTCACATAGCCTTCCCAGTCGTTCTGATCCAGCGGGTCCTCAATAGAGATAATGGGATACTTTTCAACCCACTTGGTGTAGAGGCCGATCATCTCATCCGCGCTGAAGAGCTTGCCCGGATTAGATTTCCAGAATTTGTAGCCCTGCTTCCCGCCTTCATCAAAAAGTTCGGAACTGGCGCAGTCCAGGGCAATGGCGATCTGTTCCCCCGGTTTGTAGCCGGCCTTCTCAATGGCCTTCATGATATATTCCAAGGCTTCCTCATTGTCAATGTCCGGAGCAAAACCGCCTTCATCACCTACCGCGGTATTCTTGCCCGCATCTTTGAGGAGTTTTTTCAAGGTGTGGAAGATTTCCGCAGTCCAGCGGACCGCTTCTCTGATGGATTCCGCGCCCACAGGCATCACCATGAACTCTTGGAAATCGATCTTGTTATCCGCATGCTTGCCGCCGTTGACAATATTGGCCATCGGTACGGGCAGGAGATTCGCATGGAAGGACCCCAGATATTTGTAGAGGGGCACATCCAGGTACACAGCCGCCGCCCGGGCTACCGCCATGGAGACTCCCAATATGGCGTTGGCGCCCAGTTTGCCCTTGTTCTCCGTTCCATCAAGCTCAATCATGGTTTGGTCAATATCAACCTGATCCTGAGCGTCAAGACCCTCAATCTCCGGGGCAATGATATTATTCACATTCTCCTAAGCCTTGAGAACGCCTTTTCCCAAGTAACGACTCTTGTCATCATCCCGAAGCTCGACCGCTTCGTGTTCACCGGTAGAAGCCCCGGAGGGAACCGCCGCCCGTCCGAGAGAACCGTCCTCCAGGACCACATCCACCTCAACCGTTGGATTTCCTCGAGAATCAAGGATCTCACGGGCTTCTACATATTCAATGATGCTCATGATATGCCTCCACATTATAAAACGTTTATTGTAACATTGTGGAGATTTATAGACATTCCGTCAAGACTGGTTATGGATTTTTAAGGCAAACCTATAGAATTTTTGACCCTAAAACAGTTACAAGGCCCATGAGAACCCGCCGGCGCTTTTTCCCATCTGTTTGATAAGGGCCGCCATGTCCCGGGGCAGAGGAGCCTGCAAGGTCATGCTTCCCCCGGTTCCGGGATCTCCCCGGCAGCCCGGCAGGACAAGCGATGCCGCGTGGAGACCCAGCCGGGCAAGGAGAGGCCGTTCTTTCAAGGGATCGCCCCGCCAGCCCCGCTTAAAGGAAGAGAGGAATACCGGCTTTAGATTGCCGTAAAGGGGGTCGCAGGCCACAGGATGCCCCAGAGCGGCTAAATGCACCCGGATCTGGTGGGTCCGTCCGGTTTCAGGCAAAGCTTCAATCACCCCATAATTTCCCGCGCTTCCCAGCAGCCGGAACCGGGTCAAAGATTTTTTCCCTTGGTATTTATCAATGATGGTCCGATGCCGGGCGTCTCCGTCCGGCGCCAGGGGCAGATCGCAGGCGGCCTCCTTCCAAGAAGGCCGCCCATGGATCACCGCGACGTACCGTTTTGTCACGAGGCGGCTTTCAAAGGCATTGGATAGCCTTTTATGGGTTTCCCGGTCCTTGGCAAATATCACAATCCCGGAGGTATCCTGGTCAATGCGGTGAACCGTAAAAACCCGCCGGGAAAAAAACGGCGGTTTATTCTCCCCAGCCGGCGTTCCCTCCGGGCCGGCATACAAGGCATTGAGCATTTTATCCAGCCGTTCCCCGGAGTTATCCCAACGGACGGCGCTTACGGGGATCCCCGATGCTTTGTTCACTCCCAGAATGAGATTGTCCTCATATATAATTGAAAAACAGGGCTGCTTTTTCATGGGATTTCAGTGTAGACTTTTAGGGCCGAAAAGCGCAAGGGGTAAAACGGGACGGCGCTTGAGAAAAATATGCGGCGCGGGGAAGTTATGGGTATGGGGGAGCCGGTCTTGAAAGAGGCCCAAGCCGCACATCCATGCCTTTAGGCATGGGGTGGTAACTGACAACCATTCATCGTCGTTTTTATAATATGCAGTTGAGGTTTCTGTCAGAGCCGCTGCGGGAGCACATGAGAATAACTGGTTGTCATGCCCGCTCATACCGTGTACCATAAGCTATCTTAGCAAAAGGAGCCGCTATGAAAGACAACCGCCACGAACAGGCCATACCGCCGGACGTTTTAGCCCAGGCGCGGGCTAAAATCGATGAGGCCAAGACCCTCCTTGCCCCCTATCTCATCGCT
>JAITHW010000066.1 GCA_031279815.1 Treponema sp.
TTCAATTCTTTGAAGGTATGTCCTTCATCTTTAAAAGCGACCGCGCGCCGTTTATAGTCATTGCTGTACATATTTTATATATCGGCTCCTATTTCAAAAACTTAAATTAATCTACTATAGTACCTATTGTGTTGGCGGCCAACGCGCGCTTGGCGCGGGTGATATGTCCGGGCAGATTATGGTTAGAGGATTGGCGGCAAGCGGTACAAGCAGCGTTTTAGTAACCGTACCTGCGGCGGTATCCATTACCGCCGCAGGCCAAACCAAGGTATCGGCGGGCTAGTATGGATTACGGGACAGATTTTCTGCTGCAAGATGATGATATAGTGTTCACCCCTGACGGGGATGTTGAACTGGTATCGGGGCCCGCGTGTGTTGCCCAGGATATAGGGCAGCACCTCAAACTGACACCGGGTACGCTTATCTGGGATACCCGGGCAGGCAGTTCTATGCTGCTGTTTCTCAATGACGCGGGCATTGATTATAACGCCGTTATTGCGGAACTGGAACGGGCAGCCATAGCTGACCCGCGGGTTGACCCCGCCACGGTCAAAGCCGCACGGGTAAGCGGGGGGAAGTGCCGCCTGGAGTTTACCCCGTTACAGGCCGTAAAGCCGGAGGTACTGGACTATGACCTCCTCAAAGGAGCAAGTGATGTCTGACAGTTGGATAAACAAGGACGAAAAGACTATTCGAGATGCTATTATCACCATTGCCAAGCAGGAAACCGGTTTGACCAATTTCAAGAGTACCGGCGTCCTGCGGGGATTCCTAGAGGTAATTATCAGGATAGTGCAGTTTATTTATCGGACAGCGGTAAACCCTATCTACAAAAACGCCTCCCTGGACGGCGCGGCCGGGTTCTTTCTTTCTTTGTGGGGATTGATGCTTGGGGCGGCGAGGAAACAGGAAAGCAAAACCGTTGGCGCGTTTACCGGTACCGCATACGGCAGCGGAACAGTACCGGCAGGGGCATGGGCAATCGCGGAAGGGACAGACTTGCGGTACAAAGTAACCACGGATACGGCTTTTGCCGCAGACACTTCGTTTCTGATACCCGTTACAGCCGAATTTCCCGGCAGTGTTTATAACATTGGGCCGGGTTCTCCGGTTAGGCTCACCAGAGTTATCACGGGGCTTGATACCCTTTCAGCCGGGGAGGGTTGGATAGAAACTGCGGGGCAAGACCCGGAAGCGGACGCCCCCTACCGGCAGCGGATTAAAGACCGGTGGCGGAGCCAATTATTAGGGGATGTAAAAGAGGTATACCGCTACTATGCAACGTCGGTGCCCGGGGTTGCCGCTGCCGCGATAATCCGCGCTCCCCGCGGGCCCGGCAGCACTGATGTCATTATCGCGGCGGCCGGTGGGGTACCCTCTCAAGCCTTGCTAGATACGGTTGCCCAAGCCCTCTATGGCCATGAACTGTTGTGTTTTGACGTGCAAGTCAAAGCGCCCGCGGCGGTGCCGGTTACGATACGGATCGAGTATGCCGGAGACGCGGGGGAGGGGAGGCTCCGGCTTATTGCCGAAACGTATGTGTATAGCTTAGGTATCGGGGGGCGCTTTGCCGCCCGGGAACTGTTTGAACGGTTTGTACCCCTTGGACTGAGTACCTGTGAGATACTGTCCCCGGTCGGGGATGTGCAGGCAGACGCCATGAGTATTATTACAGCCGCTATAGTTATTGCCAAGGAAACCGCATGAAAGGCTTGATACGCCGCATTAACCCGCCCGGGCTCATAAAGCCGCATCGGGGTTCAGTGTTTTCAGCTATCGGCATGGTTTTCGATAAGGTCAAAGCTGACGCGGAAAAAGCCTTTTTTGCCCACTTCCCGTATATGGCAGATATATCAAAACTAGCGCAACACGGGAAATCACTGTCTATCCCGCGATTTGTCTATGATACCGACGAGGAGTACCGGAAGCGGGCAGCGGCGGCAGCGTTCTATCTTACCAATATGGGAGGGAGAGGATATACCATTACACAACTGCAAGAACACTTTGGGGATAGGTATATGATAGTAGAACAGTTTTTGCAGATACAAGTAAAAGCGGTTGATTTTAGTGATGCAGACAAGCGGTGGGTAAGAGCGTTTCTGGATTCGACCCTTGACCCTAATATATCCTTTGCCCTTACAGAGCGGTTTAATTTTGTTGACGCGGCTGCCTTGGGTGATATTCCGCTTATTAAGGCGGTGAAAAAAAGGCCGGGATGTGTTTCCACGGGGGCTGCGGTACGACGGACGTATCAAATATGACCACGGGCAAGAGATACGCTTTGACGGGAGCGGCGCCTATAACGGGGAACGGAACTACCGTAACGTGGCCGGTCAAACAGGAAGCGTATCTGAGTTTGTAAAAATACCCGAAGTGTTTAACGGGACGCGGACGTACGGGGGGAGATACCTTATTCGGGGGATACGGAGGTATGGGCGCCAGAGGATATACCAAACCCGGCAACCTATAGCGGCAGAGATAACGATACCCTGTCAATACAAATGAACCACGTATTGCAGGATAAGGCGGAACTCTATCCTGCCTTTGACGGGCGGCTGTCCTGCCGCGGAGCCGTCACGTATGGCGGCCCACAGCCCGGTACGGCCGATGACTGCCAAATAGAAATTACGCAGCGCGTATCCTGTACCGACGCGGTGGAAAGCAGTGATGAAACCGGCGTTATCGGGATTGACAGGCAAGACCGGGACGTCTATCCCGGCGGCTTACGGTATGACGGGCGGATCAAGTACGGCCACGGGACAGCGCCCCGCTTTGACGGTAACACTAGATATGACGGGGCGGTACAATATGACAAGGTTATCCCCAAGCCCGGAACGGTTATTGACAGTATTCATGGGGATATAGCCGCTGCCGCCAAATATAACAGTAATAGCGGCGGGCAGGACGCCCTTAAAGCCGCCGTCACACTGCAATCATTTGAAGACCGCGTAGTAATACAGCCTGCCTACAACGGTTTGCTTTCATACAAGGGAGCGGTTAATTATGGCAGCGATCTGCCGATGGCTCGTGATGATGTGCGGATAACGATAAGCAGGCGGTTTGGGTATAACGGGCAGCATCAATATGACGGAGCACTATACGCAGGTATCAAAGAGGAGGCTGCATGATAACGATACAGGATAAGGCGCGGATACACGGAGAATTTCATCTGCGGGTCTTCCGCCGCGGGATGCTCATAGAGGAATACGAGGATCATAACTTAATTGTCAACGGGGCGCGGGCAGCGATGGCGCGCTTGGTAGCAAACGACGGGAGCGGGAAACCAATCAATCGTATCGCTTTTGGCACGAATGGCGCCGCGCCAAGCCCGGCTAATACAGTGATTACCGCGCCCTTTACGAAAGCGGTTGCGGGATTTAGCTATCCCGCAACCGGACAAGTGCAGATAAATTGGAACTTGCTGATCGGGGAAGCCAACGGGAAAGCGATCATGGAGTTCGGGCTTATCTGTACCGACGGCACGCTGTTTGCCCGGAAAAACCGGACCAACGCGATAGCAAAAGATTCGGACATAAGCCTTGAAGGGCAGTGGATAATTACGTTTTAAGGAGGAACTATGGGAATATTAACCGAAGGCAATACTTGGGTAGAAAGTCTAACTCAACTAGAGACGAGCGATCCGGTTTTGGGCGGGCCGAACGGTCCGGCAAACACCCAAGCAAAAGAGCTCGGGTCCCGCACTAAGTATCTCAAAACAATTACCGATGAGGTGGTCAATGCCCGCGGCGGCAAAGCAAATCTGGATGAACGGCTTGACCGGTACGACGCATTTGACCCGGGCTCAATCGCGGCGCTCTATGGATTCATGGCGCTGGGAATAGACCTGGCGGGGCTGGCAAACCGGGAAAACCTGAAGACTATCCGGCAGCGGATACAGGCCGGCATCGTAACCATAACGAACCGGGGGGTCATATCCGGCTGTACCGTATCCAAGAGCGCCAGCGCAATCCGCAACCTCTCTTTGTCTGCCGGTACCGTGTTCATGAACGGCATTACTATACCGGTACCCGCAATGGCAAACTGCGCGATGGTCGCGTCCAATAGCGGAACAGCCGCGCAGGTGTGTTACGGGTATCTGTTCCTGGATGCGGCCGGCGCAGTCCGGTTTTCCGTTACCGATTTCGGCGCCGTTGTGCCTGATAGCGGTATCCCCCTATGCCGTATCACAGTACCGGCGGGCAATGACCAGGTGAGCGACCCTAACTTGGCGTCGGTTACGATTACTGATGTGCGCCGGGTAGAGGCGGGGTATCCGATGCAAGTCAACTCAATCGCATACGCATCGGTGGCACTGTCATCTGCGGTAGGAGACGGTGAGTACGCGGTACTGCTGGATATACTCGACGCCAAAGGCGGGTGGAATCAGCGGGAAACGGTGTATGCCGGAGACAAAGCGTCAAACGGCTTTAGAGTGTATAGCGGAGGCAGCCTTGACGCGGTAAAAGTGAGATGGGCTGCCATAAAACCAAATCTCTAGGAGGAAAGATATATGATTATTGAACGGGTAGACCCGAATCAAGCGGTATTTGAGGACTATCATCTTGAGGGGAACATCCTGACTATCGGCGGCATTGAACTTGACTTGGCAACGGAACAGGGCGGCCAGCAGGTTATCATCACGTTTACTCATTGTAACGGGATGATACACCGTGGGATGATGCCCTGCTGCACGTATGCCGCTGAGGTACTGATACCGCCGCGAAGGTACGAGACGGTAGAAGCAGCAGATGAGGCGCAGGAAGGGGAAAGTGGGCAACGGACGCATATCGAAAGCGTCCCGATGCCGCTAGACACTGATTGTGTGGTATTAAAACTCTGGCCGCGGATAAGCCGGAGAGAAGAAGGTGAAGGAGGGTTATAATGGCATTTACGAAAGATACGCTGCTGACCGGCGTACTGGCCGCTTCAGGGGCGAAGCAGACCGTGAAATATGATGACAAGGGAAACCCGTCAATAATGACGCGCATACCCCGGTTTAACCTGGAGGATATTGACGCATCCTTGGGGAGCGGGCCCCATCCGGTGTTTATCGTAAACGGAGAAGTAAAGAGCGAGATACTCATAGGTACTTATCCTGCGGTAATAGACGGGGGCCGCGCCTGCTGTATCCCTGGACAGACCCCCGCAGTCAGCATCAGCTTTGACAACGCCAAAGCCGCTTGTGTTGCCAAGGGACCAGGCTGGCACCTGATGACCGCCTGGGAATGGGGGGCGGTCGCGCTGTGGTGTTTGAAAAACGGGTTCCAGCCCCGCGGGAATACGAACTACGGGAAATCCCATGAAGCGCCCTGGGAAACCGCAACCCTTGCACCCGATAACGCCAAAACCCTGGCCGGGGCCGGACCCGCATCGTGGCGGCATGATAACACCTATCAAGGCATCGCTGACCTGGCAGGCAATGTCTGGGAGTGGAACGACGGCATTAAACTGGTAAACGGGCGGTTTTACTTTCCGTTGGATAACAATTTCAATTTGGCCGAAGGGTCGTGGCCCGCGAGCCCGTTGTATATGGATGCCTCGGCAGGGGCCCGGAGACCGCAACGGAGGGGCGGCGAGCGGGACGCCTATTCTGTCCGACCGAATTACTAAGTATTCCGAGACGCCGACTCCCGCGGACGGCAGCGATACAGGAGATTACGATTATACCGCTATCACCGGGGAGGCGGGATGGCGCAGCACCGCGGCAGCCGCGTACTTTGATACCCTGCCGCTTGCAGACAGGCAGCGGGCCGCGCAGTTACTGCTCGCCCCCAGGCTCGCCTCCGGCGCGGACTTGCTTTTCCCTGCGGCAAAGGGCGGGGTTTGGGCGCGTAACTACGGGACGCGGTTTATGCTGAGAGGCGGTTACTATGGTAATGGCGCGTCTGCGGGCTTGGCCGCGTGCAGTCTGAATACTCTTCGCACGAGTCTGAGCGCGGGTGCGGGTTTTCGTCCGGCTTTCATCATGTAGTTCTGATGCCTGTTTCCTGGTATCCTGATCGTATGACTGAAGACTTGAAGGCGTTTCAGAAGTGGCTGGATATGGCAAAGTATTTGTACAGAGCGGTACAGTCGTATCCGAGGAGCGAGAAGTATACGCTTGGCGCGGATACCCGGCAGGCAATGATACGGCTTGGGCGGTATATCTACCGGGCTAACGCATTGCGCCGCGAATCGCCGGAGAAGCGGCGGATGCTTGAACACGCTGATATGGAGCTAGTGGATCTGCAGCTTTTGATACGGCTCGCAAAAGAGTTGGAGTTTCTGCCCTTGAGGAAGTACGAGTTGATGAGCGGGATGGCGGTAGAAATTGGAAAAATGCTGGGCGGTTGGATCAAAGCGACCGGCAAGATACAGCAGGGACGGCAAAGCCCTTCCCCCTAGGGGGGTATGGGGGGGGATATATCCCCCCATTTTAAAACTTTTTTGAAAAAGGGAAAAGGAGGTATAGGTGCTTGAACAAAAGAAAGAAACGGGATATAAAGGAGCGGTTTATGCTGTAGAGGCGGTAACTATGGTAATGGCGCGTCCGCAGGCGCGGCCGCGTGCAATCTGAATAATCTTCGCGCGAATCTGAACACGAATGCGGGTTTTCGTCCGGCTCTCTCTCTAAGCCGGAAGGCGGTTGTTTACGGGCGGCCGTCCAGCGCCGGGAGAAAAAGGAGCCGTATCCCCTCTCCGAACCGCGGGGAAAACATGAACAGGCAGGGGCGGCCAGTAAGCCTGCGCCTAACGCCGTCCCTGCCGCCTTTCTGTAGTGAGGTACTATGCCCCGTACCGTAACCGGTTTATGGCATAAGGTCATAGACTTTGAGAATGTCTATTATGCGTGCCGCGCGGCGTCCCGCGGGAAACGGTACCGGACAGAAGTCCTCGCGTTCAATCACCGCAAAGAAGAACATCTCATAACCCTTATCAATGAACTGGTGTGGGATACCTACCGGCCCCGCCCGCTCAGGCAGTTTTGGATCACGGAGCCGAAAAAGCGGCTTATATCCGCGCCGGATTTTAGGGATAGAGTAGCGCATCACGCATTATGCCAAGTCATTGAGCCTATCCTAGATAACCGGTTTATCGAAGAGGCCTTTGCTTGCCGTATCGGCAAGGGGACTCACGCCGCGATGCGGCACATGGCCGCGTGCGCCCGGGCGGCCCGGCGTCAATGGGGCGGCTATTATGCCCTCAAATGCGATGTGCATAAGTTTTTTCAAAGCGTTGATCATGAGGCTTTGAAGGGGATTATCCGGCGTACCATCCGGGACCCGAAAGTATTACACCTTATAGAGGTTATTATTGATTCCCACGATTCCGGGGAGCATGGTAAGGGCATCCCCATCGGGGCGCTGACGAGCCAGTTGTTTGCTAATGCGTATCTAAACCCCTTAGACCGCTATCTCAAAGAGGTTCACCGGGTCGAATACTATGCCCGGTACATGGATGATTTTGTGGTGTTACACCATGATAAATCATATTTAACGACGCTTTTAAGCGCCGTTACCGATGTTTTAGGGGAGCTTGAACTGACCTTAAACCCGAAAAGCGGTTTGTTTCCCGGCAGGCACGGGATAGATTTTTGCGGGTATCGGATATGGCCGACCCATGTCAAACCCCGAAAATCCGCCGTGAAACGGGCAAAACGGCGGTTGCGGAAAATGACGAAGGTCTATCAAACCAATCCAGGTATTTTAGACCATGCCAAAGCCAGTTTAAATAGCTTTTTGGGCTATATCATGCACTGCAACGGATGGAGGTCTACGCAATCCCTCCTCAAAAAGATTGTCTTTACCCCCAAAGGAGCGCATCCTTTGCATGAATGAGTGAATAATCCGGCGTTGCCGGATAGACCCTAGCATAGGGTCAAAATATAACGGGCAGAGACCCGGCACCTTCACTGCCGGACAGGTGCGGTAACACCTTCGGGATAACCCTACTCCACCCGGCCTTGCACAAGGTGGTTTAAACATCGGTTTTTCTCGTCAATAGGTTTAGCCTAGCTGATTGAGGAGCGCGGTTTTCTGTGAAAACCCCTATTAGTTATTACGGATGCAAGCAGACGCTTGCAAAAGTTATTATACGGCTCATGCCGGAACACCGGCTCTATTGCGAGCCCTTTGCCGGCGGTGCCGCCGTCTTCTTTGCCAAGGAACCGTCCAAGGTTGAGATTATCAATGATACCAACGGCGAGTTGATTAATTTTTATCAAGTGGCCAAGGGTGATTTCCCCGCCCTTGAAAAGGAAGCCGCCTTGAGCCTGCACAGCCGCAGGCAGCACCAGCACGCATGGGTCATCTATCAAAACCCCGATATGTTTGACCCGGTCAAACGGGCCTGGGCGCTTTGGATGCTGGCAAATACTTCCTACGGCTGCAAAATAACCGGTTCGTTCGGCTATGACCGTACAGGCGGCACCGCCAAGAAGATGGACAACAAGCGCGCGGGCTTTGCGCCTGAGTATGCCGAAAGGCTCAAGCGGGTCCAAATCGAATGTTGCGACGCTTTGAGAATTATCAAAAGCCGGGATGCCCCGGACGGCTTTTTCTATCTGGACCCGCCCTATGTGGGCGCCGACCAGGGGCATTATGACGGGTACGCCCAGGAGGACTTCGACGGGCTCCTTGAAACCCTGGCGGCCCTCAAGGGCAAATTCCTCCTCAGTTCCTACCGCAATAAGAACCTTGCGGAATTTACGGAGCGTAACGGCTGGCATACTCTGGAGTGCCGTATGTTCTGCTCCATGACCAACCGTTACCAGGCTAAGAACAAGATTGAAGTCCTCACCGCCAACTACCCTCTCTCACAGGATATAGTTAAACAGGCGGCTGAGGAATCACGGCCCGTTGTCCCGGACCGGGAAGCCTAAGCCGGACTGGAATAAAACAAAAAACTGGCTGCGGTAACATACCGCAGCCAGTTTGCCGCTCCCGCCGGCAAGGCGATTACGCGGCCTTTCATTCCCGCCGGTTTGTAAACCCATTCGCCTGTTTTGAGTACATACCAAGCGGTTCCAATACTTGCCCCGTTAGAACCGCCGCCTTTATGCTTGTATTGGAAATCAAGCGGAAGCCATAAACGGAAGGGGGCGTCCACGGATTACACGGATTAATAGAAGAAGCGAATTCGTGGTAATCCGTGTAATCCGCAGACAGGGGACAGGGGGTGTCCACGGATTTAATAATCAGTGGTAATCCGCGGGCCGGGGACCGAGAAAAGCGTTTACTATTTACTATTTACCACGTACCACTTACCATGTTCCGCGGATACAGAACGCCGTAATCCCTGTTTCCCCTGCCGCAGCCTGCTACACATCTTTAGGTCTCGTATCCAGGACTCGTTTCGCCTTGCCCTCGGAAACTGGAAGGCTTCCGCTTTCATGCAGTTCAACCCTGGGGTTAATCGTGATGGACGCCTGGAGGGTCTTGCGGATCCGCTCTCTCAAAGCATTGAGGGGCCGGGTGTCGTCCATAAAGATATCCCGGTTCACCTCGGTCTTTACCGTAAGTCTATCCATGACTCCATCCTTTTCCACTGCGATAAGGTAGTTGTTGCCCGCTTCCTTGATGGACATGATCACCTCTTCTATCTGACTGGGGAACAGATTGACCCCGTTGATGATGAGCATATCGTCGGTACGTCCGGTGATGCGGCGCAGCCTCCGATGGGTCCTGCCGCAGGGACAAGATTCGGTGTAAAAGCCGCTCAGGTCCCGGGTACGGTATCGCAGAATGGGAGCAGCCTCCCGGCAAAGGCAGGTGAGGACCAGCTCTCCGGTTTCACCTTCAGGCAGAGGCTCTAAGGTATCGGGATTCACGATTTCAGGGATGAAGCCGTCTTCCCAGAGATGGAGACCGTTTTTGCATTGGCACTCAAACGCGACCCCCGGACCGTTCATCTCCGAAAGCCCGTATGAGTTATACACATCGATATTGAGGAGATTCTCAATGCGCCGGCGGGTATCCTCCGAATAGGGTTCCGCTCCGGCAAAGGCTTTTTTCAGACGCAGGCTCTCTCGTGTAACCCCCTCTTCCCTCATTTTCGCCTCCACATGAAGGAGAAAACTGGGAGTGGCGTGCACCACGGTGGTGCCGAAATCCTGCATCAGTTTGAACTGCCTGGCCGTATTGCCCGCTCCGGAGGGGATCACCAGCATACCCACTTCCTCGCCTCCATAGTGAAACCCCAGACCTCCGGTAAAAAGCCCGTAGGTGATCATGTTTTGAAACACATCGGCGCTGTTGCAGCCGGTAGCGTAGATTGACCGGGCAACAAACGAGGTCCAGCGGCGGATATCTTCTTTATTAAAGTAAATCGTGGTGGGAGTTCCCGTGGTACCGCTTGAGGCATGGAGCCTGACCACGTTTTCTTTTGGGATGCTGAGGAATCCAAAGGGAAAGCCCGAGCGGAGGTCATGCTTAGTCGTGAAAGGGATCCGTCTAAGGTCGGCTAAAGTTTTGATGTCTTCTTCGCCGTGTATGCCCGCGTCATGAAGCCGCTTCCGGTAAAAGCCGGTCCTCAGGGCGCAGGCGACCGCCTTTTTCAGTTGAGCAAGCTGATAGGCTTCCAAGCCGGAGCGGGGAAGGGTTTCCATCTTTTGATCCCAATATTGATAGGTCATAGCCGGCTTCCTTGCGCAAAGCTTGTCCGGCTTATACCGCCGACAGCGCTGTCTTTTTTCATGTCTAATTCCTATGGTATTACCTTATCGGTATTTCTCTTTTTGTGCAAGTTCACAGCCTAAAAAAAACAAGACAAAAGCATTTAACTTTTGAAGGATATAAAAAGCCTCTTGAAATATACTCCTTCCCCGTAATTCGGTTGCCTAATCTCTTTTAGTAATCCGTGAAAATCCGTGTAATCCGCGGGCAAGGTTTAAATGCTTTTCTCCCCTATGCCAGTCCTCCGTTCACGGAAATAACCTGCCGTGTGATATAAGAAGCCCCCTCGGAGAGGAGGAACACCGCCAGAGCCGCGACTTCTTCCGGCCTCCCTGCACGCCCCATAGGGATAGCCGGGAGTATCATGTCCAAAGGCGCGTCCCGGATCATATCGGTTTCGATAATCCCCGGAGCAATGCAGTTGACCGTAATGGAACGGCTTGCGAGTTCCGCTGCCAGGGCTTTTGCCGCGCCGATGATTCCTGCTTTAGAGGCGCTGTAATTAACCTGTCCCCGGTTGCCGATAAGCCCGGAAACCGACGCAACCGCAATAATCCGCCCCTGCTTTTTACGGCAAATGGGCAGTATCAGAGGATGCAGCACATTGTAGAAACTTCCTAAATTCGTATGAATCACCGAGTCCCAATGCTCTCCGGTGAGCGCCGGGAACGCGTTGTCCGCGGTGATGCCGGCGTTGCAGATAATGCCCCACAAAGCGCCCTGAGATTCGGTATAGGCTTCCAGCTTTTCCCTACAGTCCTCCCGGTCGGACACGTCGAATTGCAGCAGTTCAATAGGGCGGCCCTTGCTTTGAATGGCCTCCTGTAGGGTTTTGGCCGCTTCTTCGCTCCGGTGATAATGGGCTATTACGGTATACCCTGCTTCCGAAACCGCCGCTGCTATGGCCCGGCCTATTCCCCGGCCCGCTCCGGTGATCAATACCCGTTTCCCGGCGTTCATCTTGTTTTTTCTCCAGTTTTCTTCAGATGTGAAATATCCGCCGCTTCCATAACCGTAAGTTTTACCGTTGCCGCGGATTTGTTCTCCAGCAATACCTCACAGTTAAACGTAAAAACCATATCGGTCCGGTAATCTTCCCATACCCGGATCTGTACGGTGGCGCCGGTCTGTAAGACCGGCTGTGTTATAACCAGGTTTGAGACGCTGAGGATAAATCCGGGTCTCGGCTTGTGGCCCTTCGATCTGCCTATAAGTCCTGAAAGCGCGGAAATGCTTTGCGCCATGAACTCAAAACTCACCCATGAGGGAAGCCCTCCAATAGCCGGATCATAAAAGATACAGTTTTCGGTAATGTCGTATTCCGCTTGAAGAGTCCCCGCCTCAATATCGTACCCGGTAATACGGCTTAACAAGAACATCTTCCCCTTATGAGGCACCAGGGACTGCAATTCTTCCTGCCCTATACCGGTGGTATTAAGCGCCATGATTACTCCTGTATTCCTATAATTAAACTCACGTTACAGCCTCCAAAAGCAAAAGAATTACTCATACAGATCCGCGGCTTTTCCATCCGCGCCCCCGGTTCCGCAAAACGCAGTTTAGGAAGTCCGCGGTCATACACCCCGTCCCAGCAATGCACCGGTACTGCGGTTTTGCCTTGGGAAGCCGCGTCCAGGGTCATCCAGCACAAAGCGAGTTCCAAGGCTCCCGCGGCCCCCAAGGTATGCCCTGTGATAGGTTTCGTAGAGCTTACCTGGGGACGGCGGGTATACCTTGGGAACACCGCCGCCAGAGCAAGCGCTTCCATGCGGTCGTTCAAGGGCGTGCCGGTTCCGTGGAGATTAAGATAATCCACCTCATCGGGTTCTATACCCGCCCTGGCAAGGGCCTGCCGCATGGCTTGTACCGCGCCGCTTCCGTCCGGCCTGGGAGCGGTTATATGAAAGGCGTCGGCGCTTTCTCCCGCCCCTAATAACGCGATTTTCCGGGCGGTTTTATCTTTCCCAAGCATAAAAAAACACGCGCCTTCCCCCAAGGTGATACCCTTCCGGTTTTTGCTGAACGGATTGGTTACGGCTGCGGATACCGCTTCCAGGGCATTGAATCCCAGAAGCGCCGTAGGGGAAGCCACATCCACCCCGCCGGCAATCACCGCATCGCATAAGCCCGTGCGGATCAGTTCCGCTCCTTTGATGATCGCTCCGGCGCTTGAAGCGCACGCGGTGGAAACGGTTAAAGCAGGACCCGCAAGCCCGAATTTACCGGAGATGAAATCCGCGGTATAGCCTGCGGACTGAAAGCGGAGCGCATAGTCCTGGGGAAATATGCCTGCCGTAAGGTGCGCTTTATGCGCGGAAAAGGAGCTTTCGGAACCGTTATCGCAGGAACCCACGCAGACTCCGATACGGTCCGGGCTGTATCGGGCAAGCGCGCGATCTACATCGCCCCGGATCTGTTCCAGCGCGGCATCGGCAATACGGATAATCCTAGTATATGCGGTATACGCCGCAGGTTCGGCCCCAAAATCCGCCGCGGCCGCGGGAAGCTCTTCTTGAATGCGGCCCGCAAGAAAACGCCTATCCCCTTCAAGCAGAATAGGACGGATTCCCCCTTGATCCCCTTTCGCGGCGGCATCGAAGCATTGAGTCCGGTTCTGTCCCGCGCAGCACAGCATCCCCGGGGGGGAAAGATACACCGCCATCAAAAGGCTCCTTCTAGGGTATATGCGTAATCCCGCAGATGATTTGTATACCGGATCATCCCCGCGGTTTTTTCAATTTCAATAATAAGCCTGGGTCCTTCAAAAATACTCCGAACTTCGAAAGCATCCTGATCCCCGGGGGTCCCGGGGCGCACGTTAAACGTAAGCCCGCTGTTTTTCAGGGCCTGTGCGATCGCGTCTGTCCGATAGAAACAAAACTGAAAGTCCGCTATGATATATTCGGGCTTCATGGATCCCGGAAAAACCGTAGAACTAAGGGAAATCCCTGATTCGGTAAAGGAGAGTTCCCCAAGGCTTGTACCGAAACTGTTAAACAGCGCCATAGTTACGCTTTGTTCATCCGCCACGACCCAAACCTGTACGACCGCTTCCTGTTTTCCGTAGCGTCCGGCAAGCTGCTGGGGCATATCAAGGGGGGCTTCAATATATGCAGGGGGCAGGAGGAGGTACGCGGTCCGATCCGTCACATAGACCGGAGAATAGGGGGAAGCAGGCGGTTTGGTAGCGCAGGACAGCAGGCAGAGAAGAAACAGGGCGCTTCCGATCAAATTCCTTGGGCAAAACCGCATGAGTATATTCTATATAGGATTATCGCTTCTGTCAAACCGGAAAGCCGGCGCCCGGTCGCTTCATGCCGAGGGCAGGCGTATTCTCACGCTGCTGGAAGGAGGCCGTTCCCTTTCCGGGAGAATCGCCGCTGAACCCGGGGGAAGGCCCTATTTTATCGACCGTCATGGGGATTTCAGCATATCTCACTCTCACAGGATGGCCGCGGCGGCCTATTCCGCGGAAAAATCCCCGGGCGCGGGCAAACCGCTGGTAACAGGCTGCGATATCCAATATGTACATCCTGCCAAGACCTATGAAGGGATCGTACGCGGCTTCTTCTCCTCTGAAGAACAGGCCTACATTGCCGCGGGATCCCCTGAGCGGGAACGGATTACCCGGTTCTATCGTATTTGGGTGCTGAAAGAATGTTTCTTGAAAGCCTTGGGCCTTTCGGTTTTTGATATGAACCGGGCCCCCTCTTTTGTTGCCCGCGGAGATCTCAAAGACGAGATCAACGGCCCTCCGATTTCATTGCGGTTTTATCTTTATGAACTGGGAAATTCCGGTTCCGGCCGCTACCTGCTCGCGGCGGCCGCAGAAAGGGAGCAAGAGGATCTTTTCGGCTGCCCGCCGGCGGTCCTGTGGTTCTCTGAGGAATCCCTGCCCGTGTCGAAATAGCCCCAGGGGAACCAGAAAAAGCATGAGAGGGTTCTTTTATACCGGCATCCTGTTAAGAAACCTCTTTACTGTTTGTGAAAAATATGCCATGATGGATTATGTCCTTTTTAAGCAATTTATTCCAGAAAGATACTCCCCAACAACCTATTATCCCTGAAAAGAAGGTATCAGGGGTAGAACTATCCACCGATGCCATGAAAACGGTGCTCAAAACCTCCGAATCTTTGGCGCTGCTGGTATTCAGCGGCGTCAAGAACTTATCGGAGGTTATCAGCAATGTTCACCTTCAGGATGAGCATATTAACGGTTTCGAGAGCCTTTTTAAAGAGGCCAACAAGTCGCTCAATGAAATCTATTCGATAACGGAGCAGATGCAGCAGTTTGTGGACACCCAGTCAAACGCCATGGCTCAATCGGTTTCTTCTATTGACCATATGTCTTCTTCAATAACCTCGGTTTCCACCGATATCAGTAAACGCCTCGCCATTACCAAAGGGCTTTCAGAAGCGGCGATTGACGGTAACGACAAGGTTAAAAAGGTGCTTGATGTGGTTAAGGTGTTGAGCGAAAACATGGAATCCATCAAAACGGTTATCAGTTCCATTAACGCCATCAGCGCTCAAACCAATATGCTTGCCATGAACGCCGCTATAGAAGCGGCTCACGCGGGCCAGGCCGGGCGGGGCTTTTCAGTAGTTGCCGATGAAATCCGCCAGCTTTCGGAAGTTACCCGCCGGAATGCGATCAATATTACCGAGACGGTTAAAAATACCATGACCGCCTTGGATGAGGTTCGTAATACGGTGAACAAGGCAAGCGCGGCTATGCTTTGGATAGAGGAAGAAGTAACCAACGCGTCCTCATCCTTTCATGCGATCATCGAAAATATGCAGAAACTTCAGGAAGACGGTACCAGTATGACCAAGACCGCCCAGGGAATTGATGCTTCCGGGTCGGACCTCAAAAACCGGTCTTCCGCGGTTACTTCCGGCTTAAAAACCGTTGCCGATACCATGCATGAACTGACTTCCCTGGAACAGCACATTAAACAAAACGCGTATAACATAGCGAGTTCTGCGGTATATGTTACCTCGTATTTTCAGGACGCCATCAATGCCGAGGGAGAATTACAAAGCGTGCTTGATGCCGCGATAAACGCGGCGAATACGTTTGAGCGTAAAGAACCCTTTCCCTTTACCAGTATATTACTGAAGCATCTATTGTGGGTGGCGCGGGTGCGGGGTATACTTGACGGCACGGTGAAAACCGCGGATGTGAATGTCAATCATAATACCTGTGATCTGGGCAAGTGGATTGACGCTCAAAAGGGGACCCAGTATGCTTCGCTGCCCGCTTTCCAGACCCTCAATTCGGCCCATGAGGACCTGCACAATTTGGTAAAAGAAATAGCTTTCCAAAACAATAAAGTTCCCCGCAAGGATTTGGAAATAAAGTACACCCAACTGCTGAAGACATCGGAACGGGTGATAGATGCCCTTACCAAACTGCGGACAAGCATCCATTAAGCGCCGTTACCTAAGCGGCCGCGGCGGGCAGCGGCATGTGTCCGCCGCCTTGTTTTCAGTCTGCCGCGCCGCAGAGGGATTGCGCGGTGAAAAGACGGTCTTTTTCCGGGGTAAAACATTGTATGAATCGATACGCCGGTTGACAAAACAATGTTATTTCCGTTAACTATTAATAACTACTTTAGATTTATGTATCTTCGTTATACTCTTTCAGGCCACGTTTTTATTTCCCCGGAGGACAATCTTGACAGGCTGGTGGACGCGCTCTTAACGGTCGGTTACGGCGAGGAATTTTGTTTGGCCCTGGACTTTGATCCGGTTTTTATTGCCGGCCTCATGGCAGCGGGATTTCTGGTGATGTCCATAGGACAGGACCGGGGCAACCCTGAAGACAAGGGAGAGGGATCGGATTTTTTGCTGCTTCCTAAGCTCCACCTCACACGGTCGGTACTGTTTTTCCCGGATCTCCATATCAAAAAATCTCTTAAACCCCTTTTGCCCCGGTATGAACTGCGGGTGGATACGGATTTTGATTTCATTGTGAACCGCTGTATTGAAATCCACGGCGCGGACTGGCTTACGAAACCCCTGGTGGAAAGCATCAAAATCATCCGCAGCACCGCCCCGCATTTCTCACTTTCCTGGCCGTATCCTTTTCCCCCGGTACGGCCCGTCTCATTCGGCGTGTACCGGAACGGAGCGCTCAAAGCAGGGGAATTCGGCATCCTTACAGGAGGGGTCTACACCAGTTATTCAGGGTATTATGATGAGGATTCTACAGGCACGGTACAACTGGTTTTAATGACCCAATATCTGCGGGACAGGGGGTGCGCGTTTCTCGATTTAGGAATGCCCCTGGATTATAAACGTACTTTGGGAGCGACAAATATCGATCCTAAACGGTTTGTGAAAATGTTCCGGGAGGGAAGGAGGAACAGCCCCGGGGCGTTCCCTGTTTGAGGGAACAATAACCCTCTGAGGGCTATGTGGCGATCCCCTGATATTTTTTGTACTTGAGATAATCCCCATGGGTTACGATACCCAGCAATTTTCCCTCTTCTATAATAGGAATACGATTGATATGGTGTTTGTAAAAGATGCGTTCCACTTCCCGCATGGTTATATACCCGTCAGAGGTGATAACATTCCTGGTCATATACGCCTTAACCGGCGCATGCATCTGAGAAGCCCGCCGCCCCTTCATGATATCCCGAAGGCTTAAAAAGCCTGAGACAACGCCATGATCATTCAGCACCGGGGCGCCGGTAAGATCAACCTGTTCAAGAAAGCGGGAAGCATCCATGAGGCTCATATTCTCTCCGATGGTATGTACATCTCTGGTCATAATATCCCTGGCGCGGGTTGCGGGCTTGAGAGATATCTCCAAATAGGACAGAAACTCCTCAAAAAATTTCCGTCCGTCTCGATTGGTGATCTTCATCGAAGCCGCGGCCTGATGTCCGCCGCCGCCGTATCGCTGGAGCAGCTCATGGAGATCGATCTTCGCCTTCTGGCTCCGGGCAATGACCAAAACCGTATTTTTTTTGGGAATGTGAAAAAAAGCGAAATAGGCGTCAGGATTTTCCACATCCATGACTTTCTCCACCACCGCGGCAAGGCCGTTTATGTTTTCCTCCAATTCCACATAGCTTAAAAGTATGGAATGGCCCTGAATAACCCGGATATGCGCCCGCAAGAAGACCTGGTTAAGCACCAGAATCTGCTCATCCTCTACGATACTTTCAAGAAAGGACTTTACCAGTTTTAATGAAGCCCCCATATCCAAAAGATACGCAGAAACCTCAAAATCCTCACGGCAGACATGTTCATAGATGAGCCGTCCGGTATCCGCGTACAGTCCCGCCAGCGCGATGGTCGCTTCCTCGGGCAAGAGGGAAACCCCCTGCTGTATAGCCAGCTTCCCCAGATAGGTTACATTAGCGCCGAAAGTCGCGCCCTCCACTTGAGCGCCCAGAATATCGCAGTTTTCAAGATTATGATGATCGATGATCCGGATCGCGGGATCCGACTTCTGGACATGATTGAAATATTCTTTTACCCGAGCCGCAATGCAGGTATCTACAATAATGATACGATCGATCCTTTCGCCTCTGAGATCATTGGGACTCAAAAAATCGAAATACTCCTGATAAATATTATACAATTTTCGGGCCGCCGGGTGAATCAGATTGCTTTTTACCAGCCGGTAATCTGGGAACAATTTTTTAACCAGAACCAGAGAACCCAGACAATCCATGTCCATATTGCTATGACCAAAGGCGATGTTCATATATGCCTCATGTTAATACATTCCTTGATATGCCTTGAAACACTCCATCCTTCAAGGCGGAAAATTAGTGAGAAATGCGGCCTGCAACCTTTATTCCCACCGGGCTGTCCCAGAGCTATCCGCAAAGAACGCCGATTATAGAACAAAAGAAGGATACCATACTATGAACAACAATACAAGTCTATCTGCTCACGTTTAACTACCTTTTGGGGGCCTCAAGAACCGCCGCATCCCGCTGGGCAATCAGGCTCAGTTCTGCGGCTTTGAAGGCGTGTTCTTGGGTCATGGCGTACTCGGTACGGTTCAGGCAGTCTAGGATAAGCCGGCCGAAATAAGGATAGCCCACCTTGCCCTCTACATGATAGTAGGTTTCTTCCTTGCCGTTAGCCAGGAATACATGGCCTCCGCCGGAACCTTTGAAGCCCAGATTCATATACTTACGCTGCTCTATGAAGCCCTCGGTCCCTAAGATAAAGAGGCGCCCGTCTCCCCACATCTGCAAACCATCGGGAGTGAACCAGTCTACCCGGAAGTAACCGGTGGCGTTATTATCCAAGACAATTTGAGCGTCTCCAAAATCATCGAGTTCGGGATATTGGGGATGATTATAGTTGGCTATCTGACTGCGTACCACCGCGCCGTCTTTCGCTCCGGTATAGTACAGAATCTGCTCCACATTGTGACTTCCGATGTCGCAGAGGATACCGCCGTAATACTTCTTGATAAAGAACCAATCCGGGCGCCCTGCCGCGCCGAGCCGATGGGGGCCAAAACCGATGACCTGCACAACCCGGCCGATTGCGCCCTGCTCCACAAGCTGTCCCGCAAACACCGCGGACTCTACATGGATCCGCTCGCTGTAATATACCGCATATTTTCTGCCTGTCTTTTTGACCATTTCCCGCGCTTGGGCAAGCTGTTCCAAGGTGGTAAGAGGCGCTTTGTCGGTGAAGTAATCCTTGCCTGCGGCCATCACCCGCATCCCCAGGGCGCAGCGATCGCTGGTCTTGGCGGCTCCGGCCACCAACCGTATCTCCGGGTCCTGTAGAATTGCCTCTTCCCCCGGCGCAGGCCGGGCATTGGGAAAATTCTTGGCGAAATTTTCCATGTACACAGGGTTAGGATCATAGTAACTTTTTAAAATCCCGCCGGCTTCAATAAGTCCGTTACACATACCGTAGATATGCCCGTGATAGAGACCTGTAGCGGCGAATACAAATTCCCCGGGCTTAACTACCGCCGCGGGTTTGCCTTTGGGCGCGTAATTCATTCCGTCAGATAGCGCTGCCATACTATACTCCTATTGGCTATGTTTATTTAGTGTACGCTTCGCGGTGAGCGCGGCGTTCGGAGCCTTTGCATAGAATGGCCATGCCCTGCCGCAATCTCCGCCGAAGGTTAAAAATATATCTAATTCGTATCCTCCGTCATAGTATGGCATGATAATAAAAATAAATGCAATAGCAAACCGGAGCTAATGCCGGACAGCCTTTTAGAGAAACAGCCGGTTCCGCGAAAGGCCCGCTATTTTTTCTTACCATAAGAGCCGCCGACCTGTTCGGAGACGAGTTTTTCGTCCGCCAGATAGGGAATGGTGATCTGGCTTTGCCCTTCGTACTTTTTGTTGTATTCTTTTACCGTTTCGATGGAATTGGGATTCCGCGCCCAGTTCCGTCTGGCAACGCCGCCCATTACGTCCCAGAGCATCGCGCTCTTGATGATTTCATCGATCCGTTCCGAGCCGTCCAGTACAAGCCCAAAACCGCCGTTAATGGACTTGCCGATGCCGGTACCGCCGCCGTTGTGAAGCGCCACAAGGCTCATGCCCCGGGCCGCGTTCCCCGCAAAGCACTGTACCGCCATATCCGCCATTACATTGGAACCGTCTTTAATGTTGGAGGTTTCCCGGAAAGGGGAGTCGGTGCCGCTTACGTCATGGTGATCCCGTCCGAGCATTACCGGACCGATTACGCCTTTCCGTACCAATTCATTGAACTGCAAGGCTATTTTGATCCGCCCCCCGGCATCCTGATAGAGGATCCGCGCCTGGGCGCCGACGACCATTCGGTTCTTTTCCGCGCTTTGAATCCAGTTGTAATTATCCAAATCCTGACAGCGCCTGTCTTTATCAATGCAGGCCATCGCCGCCTCATCGGTCTTGCGGAGGTCCTCGTGCTTGCCGGAAAGACAGACCCAGCGGAAAGGCCCGTAGCCGTAATCGAAAAGCAGGGGTCCCATAATATCTTCCACATAGGACGGGAATATAAAGCCGTCTTTGTCGTCGTGGCCGTTCTTCGATATTTCTTTAACCCCCGCATCGTAAACCGCCTTGAGGAAGGAGTTGCCGTAATCGAAGAAATAGGTCCCCCGGGCAACATGGTTTTTTATCAAGGTATAGTGATCCCGGAGGGCCGCGTTTACCAGAGCCGCAAACTCATCACGCTTTGACTTATCCGCAAGCATCGCGGTACGCCGTTCAAAATCAAGTCCCTGGGGACAGTAACCGCCCTCATAAACCGCATGACATGAGGTTTGATCGCTCATCAAGGGTATCTTGATGTTGTTATCCAGCGCGTACCGCAGTAAATCGACGATATTGCCGTGATAGGCGATGGAATAGGGTTCTTTTTTGCGCAGGTATTCGTCCGCTTTGGCAAACACTTCCGGCAAATGCGCGGAAGAGAACGATACCCAGCCTTGGTTCAGGCGGGTTTCTATGCGGCTCTTATCGACTTCCGCGATAACGCCCACCGCGCCGGCAATTTCCGCTGCTTTCGGTTGCGCGCCGCTCATGCCCCCGAGACCGGAGCTTACAAAGAGGGCGCCCCGCAAATCGCCGTTCGCGGGTATCTTGAGTTCCATCCGTCCCGCGTTGAGGAGGGTGCTGTAGGTGCCGTGAACGATTCCCTGGGGGCCTATATACATCCAGCCGCCGGCGGTCATCTGCCCGTAATTGGCGACCCCCATCTCTTCGGCAATTTCCCAGTCCGCGGGATTGTCAAAGATGCCGACCATCAACGCGTTGGTAATCGTTACCCGAGGCGCTCCGGAACGGGATTTGAAAAGCCCCAGGGGATGCCCGGACTCGACCACAAGGGTCTGCTCCCGGGTGAGGTTTTCAAGATATTTTTTAATAAGCCGGTATTGCAGCCAGTTATGGCAGACGCTTCCTGTTTCGCCGTAGGTAACAAGCTCATAGGGGTAGAGGGCGACTTCAAAATCAAGGTTATTGTCGATCATCACCTGAAAAGCCCTGCCTTCGATACACTTTCCCCGGTATTCGTCAATGGGCTTTCCGTAGAGGCGGCCTTCGGGACGGAACCGGTAGGCGTAGATACGGCCATAGGTGTAAAGTTCGTTGAGGAATTCGGGAATCAGCGCCTCGTGGTGTTTTGCGGGCACATAACGGAGCGCGTTTTTCAGCGCGGTCCTGGTCTGATCTTCGGTCAGCCTGAATCCTCTGGAGGGCGCGCGGCGTATGCCCTTTTCAAAAAACAGCGGCCGCGGCAGTTCGGC
Source organism: Treponema sp. (assembly GCA_031279815.1). Lineage (GTDB taxonomy): Bacteria > Spirochaetota > Spirochaetia > Treponematales > Breznakiellaceae > JAITHW01. The sequence goes on from JAITHW010000066.1 coordinate 21,895, forward strand.
TAAATCTTCCTCAAGATTGATCATCATATCTTCACGCATAAGTTTCTCCTTAAAATTATTTTTTTCTAAGAATATACTGGAGCCTATATTCCAATTCATTACGATTTTTAAATATTATTCCGCTGCGAAACATACTTGAATAATTGATATTGAACAAATGCAATGATTGTTATATGTTTTTAATAATAGATTATGATATCAATACTATCAAGAAAAATTTAGCCTTTCAAAGGATAAGGGTATGTCGAAAATAGTAGAATTTATCCCCAATTTCAGCGAGGGCCGCCGGGATGACGTGATTAACGCTCTTGTAAAGGAAGCCCGGGGCGTTCCCGGTGTAACCCTGCTTGATTATACTTCCGATAAGAGCCATAACCGCAGCGTGTTTACCCTCATCGGTTCTCCCGAAGGCATTGCCGAAGCCGCTTTCCGGCTTTGTAAACTGGCCGCCCAAAGGATCGATATGCGCGAACACAAGGGGGAACATCCCCGGATGGGTGCAAGCGATGTGTTTCCCTTTGTGCCGGTACAAGAAATCACCATGGAGGAATGTGCCGCCTTGTCAAAGCAGGTTGCCGGACATATCTGGAAGGAACTCGCCATACCGAGTTTTCTGTACGAGTATTCGGCGGCCCGGCCCGGGCGGATCAATCTCGCGTCCCTCCGAAAGGGGCAATTTGAGGGAATGCCGGAAAAACTTCTCCAAGAGGAATGGGCGCCGGACTATGGCGAACGGAAGATACATCCTACCGCGGGTATCATGGCGATTGGCGCACGGCATCCTCTCGTCGCTTTTAACATCAATCTGAATACCGCGGATATCCGTATCGCGGATGCCGTCGCCAAGACTATTCGCGGATCAAGCGGAGGCTACCAATACTGCAAGGCCATCGGTGTGATGCTTGAAGAGCGGAACCTCGCGCAGGTTTCGATTAACATGGTGAACTATATAGGCACCCCTATCTACCGGGTATTCGAAGCGGTTCGCGCCGAGGCAAAACGCTGGGGCGTTTCAATCGCGGGCAGCGAAATTATCGGCCTTACCCCGGCAAGGGCGCTCATCGACTGCGCCGAATACTACCTGCGGATCGAGAACTTTGATTATCAAAAACAGGTACTCGAAAATCACCTTTTATCCGGTTCGCCGTAAAACCCCTGCCTTTAGGCATGGGGATATAAGGCGCAACAAAAAAGTTTTGTAACAACATTCTTGACCTCCTGTCTATCTTGTTGTATACTAAAAAAGT
>JAITHW010000110.1 GCA_031279815.1 Treponema sp.
GAACATCGCAAATGAGGTCACGGAAATAGAAAAAAAACAGGCACATGGTCCATTAGGTTCACAACGGGACTCGCTGCGTCAAAACATCGTGCGATTCGCCAGATCGGATGATATGGCCAGCGGCGCATCTCACGCCATCGGCACGAGCGGATGAGCAGAGGCGTCCCCAATGGTCGCCGCCCCCGAAAACGTAACTTGCCCTCCGCGGACTAGGCGGGGAAACATCATCGCGAAAGACATCACTTCGGCGACGTGCACTGCGCTCCGCCCCGGTTGATGAACGGCCCTTCCCAACGCATTGCGATGCGGATCCGACAAACGACCTGGATAGCGCACAGCGCTGCCCATCTCAAACTCCATTATGCCCCCGCATTAGGAAACCACCGTCTCCCCAGCGGCCAGAACATGGCTTGGCAGTATCAAGCAAATCAGCTCCTGCAGCCTTTGAACGCCCAGATCGAAATCTCCCGCAAATTCCTGCAGTGGCGCAAGTTCACTGAATGAAGCTCCGTTCGAGCGAAACAAGACGCTCCAATACTCTCAAGTGTTTCGGGAACGCGCAAACTCGTGAGTCCCTTGCAATTACAGAAGGCACAAACACCGAGCACACGGATCCGCGTACCACGCAGATCCACGGTTGAGATATTCGTATCCATGAAACAAAAATCGCCAATGGACGACAGCCTACCAGGCCACTTGACGTGACGAAGACGCGGACATGCACTAATCCAAGAATTCCGAACATCTCTTCTGAACATGTCAAAAGTCAGAGCGACTTCCCCATCTTGAAGCGACAGATCCATCTCAACTATCGAATTAAGAGCAAATGAAGGGATATGGACCAAACCGACGCCATTCCCCAGGACTAGTGACACATTATCCCCTGCAATATGCGATTCTGAAAGACGTCCATCCCGAATGATCACCCTTGTGATCGCTCCCCTATCATCTGACGCAGACTGGCGATTCCCTATCGGATTGGACCAGTCGCAGATCCGCGGCCCTCGAGGACATTCCATCAACGGAAATTGCACGGCCATGGAGAGAGAATGGGTGGTCCGGATGAGCGCGCCACGCCGCTCCGCGGGGGATTTGGAGATTTGTTTGCGGGATTGTGCCATATTCTCAACCTTGGGCTGAGGAATTCGCCTCGCACCACCCATCGAATGGGAGCGATCAATCCCGTCAAAGTTGCACAAACTCAATGATGTATTCAGCGATTCAAGCGGCCTCGAGCAATGCGGCATTGGTCGCGGCCGGCGACAGATCCAATGCATGCGGATGCGTCCGCGCCAGCATCGTTGTTCCGGCCCTGCGTCCAAATGGCACCCTCAGGTGCGGCAAAACAACAATTGGCGTACGCCGGCTCGCCGGCAAATCGATGGAGGATTGACGACATCTTTGCCCCCCGCGGCCGGATCCCAATGGAGGAAGGGCGCTGTCCCATTGGTCCAGGATCCCCGCGGTACGGGATAATCATATCGCCCTGGTTAATGCGGACTGCCTCTATCGTTACGGGCCGCGGCTTGCAGATGCGGTCCTGGCCATTGCCGGCATATTATGGGGGACTCCATGATAAAACCCTGCCGCGGACCTGTATCGCGGAGTTCCCTGCCTGCGGCTTGCGCCACCATAGATGCTTTGCCGCAGAGAAGATAAAGGAGAGGCGGATGTGAGCAATCATAAGACGGCGCCTCTGATCATCATCCTGATTACGGCCATAATCCCCGCATTTATCGCGGGCTTATTGAGCGGTTCCACTGGCTTTACCCTTGCGGATCTCCGTGAAGCCTGGCTGTTTTTATACAACGGAACAGGTGATGAGACCGGCGCTTTGATCCTATTCGAAATCCGCCTGCCCCGGAGTATCTTGGCCCTTGGGGTAGGCGCAGCCCTTGGGGTATCCGGCGCGGCCTTTCAGGGGATATTCAGGAATTCTCTGGCGGATCCTTATGTGATTGGGGCATCCTCAGGGGCCGCTTTAGGAGCGGCCCTGGCGATGATTGCGGGGCTGTCCCTGGCGGGACCGGTATCTGCGGTATCGCTCTGCGCCTTTGGGGGCAGTCTCGGTGCCGTATTTCTCGCTTTTATTATTTCCCGCAACGCGGGGCATCCCGCGCCCGCGGCGGCCCTGCTCCTTGCAGGGGTCAGCCTCAGCGCGCTCTTTTCATCCCTGCTCTCGTTAATCTTGGTCCTGAAAGACCGTGCTTTGCATCAGGTATATTATTGGCTCTTGGGCAGTTTGAACGGAGTATCCTGGACCACCTTACCTGCGGTTTTGCCGGTAATGTTTTTCGGCTGTTTCATGGTTTTCCTCGCCCACCGCCCGCTAGACCTGCTTTTGCAAGGGGAGGATGTGGCCGAAAGCCTGGGCATAGAGGTCCGAAAAACCCGGCTCTTCATCGCTATGGGGGCTTCTCTGGCCGCGGCCGCGGCAGTTGCCGCCGCGGGGATCATCGGCTTCGTGGGCCTCATCGCCCCCCACGCGGCGCGGATGATCACCGGTCCCGCCCATAAAAGGCTGCTCCCCGCTTCAGCCCTTCTGGGCGCGCTTTTGGTGGTACTGGCGGACCTCATAGCGCGGAATGTGGCGGATAACCTGGAGCTTCCCATTGGGATTATCACCTCCTTGGGAGGCGCTCCCTTTTTCATCTATCTGCTGGTCCGCCACGGCCGGCACGCAGGGCGGCTCTGATGGGACAGACCGGCCGTTTACCTGAACAGCTTCCTCCAAGGCTGGAATTGGAAAACCTCGCCATAGGGTTCAAACACAAGCCCATCATTAGGGGTCTTGCTTTGACGGTTAAATCCGGGGAACTGGTCGCCCTAGCCGGGCCTAACGGGAGCGGGAAGACCACGCTTTTGAAGACTATCGGGGGCCTGCTGCGCCCCTTATCGGGCCGGGTTTTCTTAGACGGGAAAGACATAGCGGGTATGGGCAAACGGGAGCGGGCCGGGCGGATAAGTTTCCTCTTTCAGGGGAACGCCTCGGATTGGCCTTTCTCGGTGGAGGAAATCGTGATGCAGGGACGCTTTCCCTACCGGCGTTTCTTCAGCTCTGACCGGGCTTCGGATCGGAGGGCCGCCGAACGGGCGATCCTGGCTGCGGGGCTTGCGGGGTTTGAACGCCGTCTTGTAACGGAACTTTCCGGCGGCGAATTCCAGCGGGTCCTTATTGCCCGGGCAATGGCTCAGGAAGCGAAACTCCTCCTTTTGGACGAACCCGCCAATAACCTGGACCCCAAGTATCAGTATATGGTGATGAACCTGGTCCGTTCTATGGCGAATTCCGGCCAAGCCGCGCTGGTCAGTCTCCACGACTTTAATCTGGCAAGCCTATACGCGGACAGGATTATCCTGGTAAATAAGGGAAAAGCCGCCGCGATCGGTAAGCCCGCGGAGGTACTACAGGAGGGGATACTCAATGATGTTTTCGGTATTCCTCTGGTGATTTCACCTCATGCTCGGGACCCTCGTTTTCAGGCGGTGTCTTTTCCCCTGCCCGGGCCGGATACTCAGGGTTAAGTCTTGCATGAACAAAGCGGCAAAGGGCCTTTGCATGATCTAAAAACTATTTAAAAAAATAAGACCTCGTGTTATGATATCTTTAGTAATCATTACAAGTTAAGGAACGTATATGTCTTTCCGTATAGAACACGATCTTATAGGCGAAAAAAGAATTTCCAATGACTGTTATTACGGTGTGCAGACCGCCCGGGCTAAGGAAAATTTTCATATCACCGGCGTAACCCTTTCGGGGTTTTCCACGTTTATACGCTCCCTCGCGCATGTAAAAAAAGCCTGCGCCCTTGCAAACTATGAACTGGAGCTGCTCTCGGAAGCGAAGAAAAACGCCATCTGCGAAGCCTGCGACGAGATTATAGCGGGAAAGTACCATGACCAGTTTGTGGTGGACATGATTCAAGGCGGCGCCGGCACCTCTACGAACATGAATGTCAACGAGGTTATAGCAAACATCGGCCTTGAGATCATGGGTCATAAAAAGGGAGAATACAAATACCTGCACCCCAATAACGACGTAAACCTCTCTCAATCCACCAACGACGCGTATCCCACGGCCCTGCGGGTTGCCCTCTTTGAAAAACTTGGAGAACTCATCGAATCCATGACGATCATAAAGAACTCCTTTGCAAAAAAAACGGAAGAGTTTAAGGATATCATCAAGATGGGAAGAACCCAATTGCAGGACGCGGTTCCCATGACTTTAGGGCAGGAATTTAAGACCTATGCGGTGATGGTAAACGAAGATATCCAGCGGGTAAACGATGCCCGCCAACTGGTCAGGGAGATGAATCTCGGGGCCACCGCCATAGGAACCGGCATAAACTCACACCCTGATTACGCTAAGGCCGCGGAACAAAAACTCCAGGAAGTTACCGGGCGTCCCTTTAGAACCGCCGGGGACCTGGTAGAAGCCACCCAGGATACCGGCGCTTATGTACAGATTTCAGGGGTTTTAAAACGGGTTGCCACAAAGATGTCTAAAATCTGCAACGACCTGCGCCTGTTAAGTTCCGGCCCCAGAACGGGCATCAATGAAATCAACCTTCCCGCGATGCAGCCCGGAAGCTCCATCATGCCCGGAAAAGTAAATCCCGTTATCCCCGAAGTGGTAAATCAGGTCTGTTTCCAGGTAATCGGAAGCGATATGACTATCACCCTTGCCAGTGAAGCGGGACAGTTGCAGCTTAATGTGTTTGAGCCGGTTATCGCTTTTAACCTCTTCAACTCCATAAATATGATGAAAAACGCCTTTGAAACCCTGGCAAAAATGTGCGTAGACGGCATAACGGCAAATTCGGAACGCTGTAAATCTCTGGTACTCTCAAGCATCGGGCTTGTAACCGCGCTGAACCCCTATATAGGCTACGAAAATTCTACCTTGGTGGCAAAGGAGGCCCTTGAAACCGGACAGTCTGTGTACGATATTGTGCTGAAAAAGAAACTCTTAGGTAAGAAAGAACTGGACGATATAATAAAGCCCGAAAATATGGTAAAACCCCGTAATTTCGGGCTTTCCGAAAAGCATAAGTATAATAAGTGATGGAGGGCCGGTATCGCGGGCAATTAAGCAGGGAGGGAATAATGTAAGATATTGAACGTTTTATAGGGGCATTAAGAAAGGGGGAGATAAATAAATTAGTATAAACTAACTTTAATAAATTAAAAATACGCCGGGCAGCCCGGCGTTATATGAGAGCCTTATCGGTTCTTATGGTTGTGCGCCAAAGATCGTATAGTTTTTGTGCGGGAGTAAAACCGGACAGGCAGACGTAGGACAAACCAAGCATAAGGTCGTTATAAAAATCGCCGTACTTTCGCCATACCCGGTCATAGCGGTCCGGAAGCGGAGGCCGTCCCTGTAAGCCTTTATACTCTATATGGAGATACCCGTTACCGGCCAGTTCTTCAAAAAAACCTGTAATCTCTAAAATCTTAGGCTTTTTCCGGGCGCACTCCTCATGGAACGCTTGGCGGGAACTCCGCTTGTCCGCAGGCCGGGGATCGTACACATACATGACAGGCCGCGTTTCGGTTACAAAATAGAACGTGAAAGGCATATCCGGGGAAAACGCGCCTGAGAACGCACGGAAATACTTGGAGAGCCTGCTTCCCCAGGGCCTTCCCTCATGGGCCGCGATGAGGTGGTTGACGATTTCTTTCTTAACGGCGTTTAGTTCCATCGGCCTGTTTACGATTCAAGAAGTCCGCCTACGCTTTCCGGCTTCTTCCGCTATCCATTGATAAGTAATTTTCATTCCGTCAATAAGCCTTGCTGTTGGACGCCATCCAAGAACTTGCTGAATATAAGTGTTTTCAGAGCTGCGCCCCCGAACCCCCAGAGGCCCTGGAATATGTTTTATCGCAAGTTTTTTCCCGGCAATAGCCATGGCCATCTTTGCCAGATTGTTTATGGAAATCAATTCATCAGAACCGATATTTACCGG
>JAITHW010000116.1 GCA_031279815.1 Treponema sp.
GCAAGATAGTTATGCAGGATCGGATTTTGGTGAATGTAGACGAAGAAGCCCTGCTGGCCAAATCCAGAGAACTGGCTCAAAAGCTCTGGGATCGGATATAAAGAACATGGAATGGGGAACGGTTTCAAAGCCCGTTCCCCGCGCCGGTTGTTGACTAAAATAGCTATGACCGGAGAGCGGCGGTTGGTAATTCTATTCTATACACCGTTCTCCGGGTTATTCATACCTGTTTGTTATGGGATTTTATAAAGAAATAGTATTGTTTGTCCTCTACCGCAATATGAGAAACAATCCAATCTTTCAGATATTTAGCCAGTACCGCAGGAGCTTTGTGAGAACCTTCCTCAAAATCCTTAGCATTAACCAGGATTTGATGAACAAACTTTTCATGCTCCTTTTTATGGGCGGCCAAACCGGGATATTCAATTTTTTCCATAATCTGTTCTTCTGTGGAAAAATGGATCCGTATATAATCCAATGCATTGTGGATGACGTTTATAAAATGCTGCTTCGCTTCTCCGCTGTCTTTGAAGCAAGCGAGGTACAGATCATTGGTCATCTGGATAAGCTGTTTGTGCTGGTCGTCAATGAGGTTGATCCCCACCGAATACCGGTCTTCCCACACAATTAAATCTTCCATAATTATTAAACCCCCTAAGTATAAAATCATGTATTATTTTAAGATAAAAGTCAACCGGTATTTCAAGACTTCTTGATTTAATTTTTTATTTTCTTTATAATATATGATATTGTAGGGTAACGTCGGCTAGGGTTGTCCCTATGCGGTTGCATGATATTCAACCGCATATACCCCGGGGCGTTTGCCGGAGTAACGGCTCTATCCGCAAAAGCATTGAAGCCCGTACTCCAAAACAGCAAATCCGGGGTCCTCTTGGGGTATACCGGTTTAGAGCTTAATTCCTTAACCTTACATCAAGATAACGTATTTTTAATAGGCGTCTCCTATGCCCGGCCTCACTTGAAGGTTATCTGTTCTCGTATCTCCTGTCCGTTAAAGACCAGAATTCTATCTGCGTCCTTGAGGGTTGACAAACGATGGGCAATAACAAAGGTGGTACGGTTGCGGGCTAAGGCTTTAAGACTCTCCTGAACGGCCTGCTCGCTTTCATAGTCCAAGGCGCTGGTGGCTTCATCGAAGATAAGAATTGCCGGGTCTTTCAGGAATACCCGTGCAATGCAGAGCCGCTGGCGCTGTCCTCCCGACAAGGTTACGCCTTTGGGACCAATAACCGTGTCATAGCCCTGGGGTAACGCCGTGATGAAACTATGGGCATGGGACTGCCGGGCTGCGGCAATGATCGCGTCTTCCGGCGCTCCCGGCTTTCCATAGACGATGTTTTCCCGGATGGTTCCCGCAAAGATATAGGCATCCTGCTGTACCACCCCAATATGTTTGCGCAGGGATTGGACGCCGATGTCCCGCAGGTCCCGGCCGTCCAGAAGAATCGCGCCGGAACTTACCTCATAGAACCGGGGGATCAATGAACAGAGGGTGGTTTTCCCTATCCCCGAAGGGCCGGTTAAGGCGATGTATTCACCGGATCGCACTTTAAACGAAAGGTCTTTAAACACATAATCGTTGCCGGCGTTATACTTAAAACCAACCTGTAGAAATTCTATATCTCCTTTCACTTTAGAAATATTCAGAGCGTTTTGATGTTCATAAACTTCACCGGAGGTTTCCATGACGTCCATAAACCGGTTAAACCCGCTTATACCCTCCTGATACTGGGCGGTTATCCTGGCAAGCTGAGGAAGCGGCGCGGTCAGATAGTCCGCATAGAGGAGAAAAGAGAGAAGATCCGCTATATCCAAGGATGCGCCGGAAAGTTTCAGTCCGCCGAACACCACGGTTACTACCATAATGAGCCGGGTAAAAAAAATAGAAATTCCCGTATAGTATCTGGCTTCGTGCTTATAAATAGCCGCTCTGCTTTGATAAAACCGTTCATTTGCGTCCCGGAATCGAGTGATTTCCAGTTCTTCATTCCCAAAAGATTTTACCGTCCGTATACCGGCGATACTGTCCTCAATCCGGGCGTTTACCGTAGCTATCTGTTCCCTGCTTTGGGTGTAGGCTTTCTTTAAGGTTTTGCCGTACAGCGCAGAAAAGATAAACATGACCGGCAGAAAAACACATATTCCCAAAGCCAGCTCAAGATTGATGGTGATCAGAATGATCAGCGCGCCGATGAATGTCATGGCATATATGATAATATCTTCAGGTCCATGGTGGCATAACTCGGCAATGGAAAGAAGATCGTTAGTAACACGGGATATAACGGCGCCGGTTTTTTCCCGGTCAAAAAAACTAAACCCCAAGGTCTGGTAATGGGCAAACAAATCATTGCGCATATCCCGTTCCATCCGGGCGCCCATATCATGTCCCTTATGATCATAAAAGAGAGCGCAGGCGCTCTGTAGGATGATAAGCCCCAGCATTACCAGAGCAATCGCCATAAGAGAATAAGCGATATTCCCGCCGGAAGAACGCAGTACATCTTTGGTAATGTACCGTACACACAAGGGCAATACAAGAGAAATTACGGAGACCACGAGTGCGGCGATGATATCCGCCGCCAAGAGTCCTCGATAGGGTTTATAATAAGAGAAAAACATACGAATACGCTTGTCATTAACTGACATAGATCCCCCAAACAATAGTTTTGGTTCTGAGGGAAGGGGAATACCGGTATTTGTATAATGTAAGGGTACTTTACCAACAGATGATAACGATACTATCACAAGATATGATCGTTACCATGCTTCCCCCTTCACTCCCGTCTGCTCGGCATATAAGCTTTCTGAAGTTTTGTGGTGAATACTGTTGTCATTTGATTACCGCCTTATGTAGTATTATAATACTATTTATATTATACTCGTCAGATGCCCCATGCTTTTAGGCTTGGGCCTCTTTCGAGACTTGTTCCCCAATAGTATGCTATATTCTATTTCACCGAGCCTGCCTGAAGGATAAACGCTTGGTTTTCGTAAAACTCCTCTGAAAAGGAATTTTACGCTTGTTCCAACCCCTCATTCCCCGGTCTCTCCATAGACGTAACTTCCCTATGCTGCATGAGGTAAGTCTATTCGACTTTTTTACTATATCACAGAGTAAGCCGGTCGGTCAAGTATCCCGGTTACAAAAATCATCGCCGCGCCTTACGCCTAAAGGCGGGGTTTTTACGGCGGACCGGATAATGATACTAATGTCAATGATGTAGCCTACACGGTATATAGGTACCGGCAAGCGCCCTGCCCTATGCAGGACAGGGCGCCGCATTTCAAGAGGTCTTAACCGATTACTTCAAGCAGTCCGCTTTCATGGGCGAATAGTTATTATCGATTTTGAGTTCATCCAGAACCTGAGATATCTGTCCCCGATGGTGCGCGCCGTGCATCATCAGGCTTTGCAGAAGAAAAGAAAGGGGTACCGCATCGGGATTTCCTTGGTACCAGGGCACCTTGATTGAAAGCTTGAAATCCGTATCGGACAGGGAAGAGACCAGCGCGATTACCGATAGGTCAACGGTCTCAAAAATAGGAACCAGCGCCTTCCACTGAGCTTCGGTGAGGGTATCTTGGGGAACCGTAATCCCTTCCAAAGGAGCGAAGGCTTTCATGGCTTGGGCATTATGGGATACGGCGGGTTTAAACAATCCTTGGAAATAGAGCGTTCCCTGTAGTACATGCCGTGCCAATCCGGACAGGCTTTTGTAGTAACTTCCCCGATCTTTTTCCCGCTCCTCATTGGAAAGGGTACTCAGCAGAGACAAGACCGCCTGATCCGCGTCCTTACAATAGTTAGCATAGGTAAGAAATATATCTTTCATATAAATAATTATAGTAAGCTTTTTGATGTTTTACAAATTTTTCGTATGCGTATAGATGGATTTAACCGCTGTTGACCGGCTATAACCGATCCGGCGGTTTGGAAGCTGCTTGCGCAGTATTACGACGAAGATCGCGACCGGAACCGGCGAGATATGGTGGAGTAAGCCGTAGAGTCGCGGCCGACATGGGCGGACGCAGTGTAAAGAAGTCCTGTTATGTGAAGCTGCCCCCTATTACCATTATTATTCCAACAAATACAATACTTGAACATTCCGATATTATTTTATTTTTTCCAATATTTTTATAATTAAATTTACAACATAAAATACTAGGCTTGTTCTCTAACCACCCTAAATACGCAATTCAAATATGTCTGCTTTTTTATACATTCTTTAATTAGCTTTACAGAGCGCACAGATAAAGCGTACCACCTGAGAAAAATGCTGGGGAGTGAGCCGGAGATCGCTGTCTTCAGGGCCGTTGAGGAGCCGCCAGGTTTCGGGGATGAGCTGCCTATCGTACTTATCTTGGACTTCCCGGTTAACCAGGGCGTCAGCAAAGTCCGGTTTGTTTCGTAAAAGGGTCCCAAAGGCGGCGGCTTCTTCCGACGGAAGCATGGTAATGGTCTGGGCAGCAATGCCGGCCCGCAAAAAACCCACGTCATCGGAAAAAGGGGTGGGTATGAGGCGTACCCGATCCAGATGGAGGTGTCTGGTGATCTCCAACGCCTTGGCTCTAAGCTGGCGGACTTGCAACCTCGTCCTGGTGATTCCAGGTCCTGCTTCATGTTTCATCAAATGATCCGCCATGGTAGAGATGATCAGAGTGTCTCCAACCCCGCAGGCGTCGAAAATATAAAACCGGCTGTTTCCAAATCCGGCGTCTTGAAGGCCCTTGGCTAAGGTATAGGACCCTTGATCCCGGATGCCTTCTCCATGGGCTAATTCTTCTTTATCCGTAAAAATGATAAGCCACCGGTGGGTTTTTTCCCTCCTGAGCTTTATGGCGGCTTCAATAAGCTCGAACACCGCGGCGCTGTTATCATTAGCCCCGGGACTGTTGGGTACCCGATCATAATGAGCCACCAATACCGTTGAGTTCTGACCCCAGCACGAGTGTCCTTTGAGCTTAGTTAAAAACGCTCCCTGGGAAGATAAAAAAAGGTGGCGGTTTCCGGAAATGGTGATCGCCTGGGGGCTTAAATATAATTCATCTAAGAGTGATTTAAGCATAACGTATCGATCCGTATCGGGAGCGATGAAATCCTTAAAACGCCGATACGGAAGGTGCTGTATAAAATTTTGTGCCGGGGGATTGCTCACCGAAATTACACGCCTTACATATTAAGTTCATATTCTTTAAGTTTTATGTTTACCAGATGTCTTTACTCTGATAAAAAATTATCGGCATATCCGGGCGTTTTCTAAATATATAAAGAGAGGCCGGGATTTACCAGGCTAAGAAATATGGAATTGAAGTGCTGTTTAGCAATAAAATCCTCTGTGCGCCCTACCGTAATGCCTAAAAAGAAAACCTAGTCGAAAAAGCGGATGCCTAAAAACTAAAAACCTAGCCCAAAGTATACTGGTTACTGAGAGGCAGCCAAGTGAAACACAAAGGACTAGGCATGAGTACAAGAAAAGACCTTTATAGGACATCCTGTCAAGAGTACCGGAAGGCGGGGAAAAAAGAGCGCGGGGTAATCCTCGACCGG
>JAITHW010000151.1 GCA_031279815.1 Treponema sp.
TTTTTGCGGTTCTGGAACGGCATTAATCGCGGCGCGGGAATTAAACAGAAACTGGATAGGCATTGATAAATCTGAACAGGCAATCAAAACAACAAAAAATAAATTAAAAAAAAACGAAAAAGACTTTTTTTATAATTATGACTATTCGTATATAGAAGTAGAAAGTAATTATGAATTAAAAGCAACAAACAAAAAAGACAACCGTAAAGTACGCCGCTTCGCATAACAGGACTGCGGACGCTGCGCCGCCTTAGGCGGTTTAGCGCCTCCATTCGGCTAAGTCAGTCGCTGCACTCCTTCCCGCGCCTAAAGGCGCGGGAAGAGTCAGCGTTATGTCTGTGCCTTGCCCCTGTTCATTAAAGTCTATTCCTCACCGGCCGTTCCGCATAGGCTCGTGGCTTCATAAAACTCCGCCAGAAGAGAGTCTTGCAGCTTCCGCAAGGGCGCCGGCGCTTTTCCTCCCGCCGCTTGGCCGTTGATATGGCTGGCGGACCTGCAGAAGGTGGATGAACTGGAAACCATAACTTCATCGGCGCTCAAAAGTTCTTCCACGGTAAAGGGAATTTCCTCTACCGGTATCCCCAGCTTCTTGCAGTGATTGATGATATGCGCCCGGGCAATACCGGGAAGAATCAGGTTATCCGCCGGAGCGGTCCGTAAAACGCCGTTTTTGAAGATATGCACGTTGCTGTGGGAACCCTCGGTTACCCGCCCTCCCCGGTGAAATACCGCCTCGGCACACCCGGCCTGTTTCGCCTGTTCGCTGGCCATCACATTAGGCAGGAGGTTTAGAGTTTTGATATTACAGTGCAGAAACCGAGTGTCTTCCACTGTGATGAGTTTCACCTTTTCATGGATATTCGGCATGACCAGAGGCCGGAGCATCACCCAGAGATTTGGGGCGGTATGTTCAGGAAACGCATGGGTCCGATCCGCAGTGCCTCGGGTCAACTGCCAATACACAAGCTGACCGGGACTGTCCACCTGCTGTACCAGCCGCTTTAGCAGCTCCGCCAACTGGGTTTTGGTAAAATCGGGGATCATATACAGCATGGCCGCGCTGTTAAAAAACCGGTTAATGTGCTCATCTAAAGCGAAGATGATATAATTCGCGCTCAAGGTGGCCTCATAGACTCCGTCTCCAAACCAGCATACCCGGTCGTTCATGGGTACCCGCATTTCCTCCAGAGGACCGCATAGGCCGTTATAATATCCAAGATTCTTCATATTACTATATAATATCTCAAAAAATACCGAAACCGGCTACCCTTTTAAAACTTTGAAAAACAGCAAAGCCGCAAAATACCGGAAGATGCAGAAGCTTTGTAGGGGGATTCTTTTGCGTAAGCCTGCATTATCAAGACTTACAAAATAGCCAAGAACGGGAATCGAACCCGTGACCTGCGCATTACGAGTGCGCCGCTCTGCCGACTGAGCCATCTTGGCATATAATGTATTATACCGGTTAAATTGAAAAGATCAAGCCGTTAGGGATAAAATATCAGAATTTTTTAGGTTCCAAGATATAGAGTGTTATGCCGGCGGTTCTCCTCATTAATGCTTTTATTTCGATGTATCAAATTTTCCCGTAATACCGGTATTCTCCTGTACGGCAGTATGATTGATAAAGCCTCGGTATCCATCATAACCCCCCTATAGAGAACGCTTTCCCATAATTACGGAGACTTTGGATAAACAACAGGTTTGAGCAATACCCCTTCACCAGTCTATTATTGGCACGCAGGTTGTTATCCCCTGTTCTTCCCGGCGTATTGCTACCGGAATGCCGTAAAGGGTCGTGATGAGTTGTTCGGTGAGAACTTCCGCGGGAGCGCCGGATGCGATGATGCGGGTGTCATGCAGCGCAAGCGCGTGGTCGGCAAACAAGAACGCATGGTCAGGATTATGGGTGCTGAGGATGATGCCGTAGCCCTGCCGGTTGAGGGCTTTGATGTGCCGGAGAACCCGGAACTGGTTGCCGTAATCAAGGCTCGCGGCCGGCTCATCCATGACAAGCAGCGAGGCTTTCTGGGCTAAAGCGCGGGCAATAAGCACGAGCTGCTGTTCGCCGCCGCTAAGTTCCCGGAATCCCCGAAACCGCAGATGAGCGAACCCGATCCGTTCCATCGCCTCCTCTGCGGCCTGCCGTTGCGCGGCGCCGGGCGGCGACCATTCCCTGCCTTGCGCCGCGGTTCCCATCAGCACCATGTCCAGCGCGGAATAATTGAAAGCCGGGTAATGGATTTGCGGAATGTATGCGATATGCCGGGCAAGCTGCGCAGGACTCTTTTTCCTGATGTTTTCTCCATTGAGCGATACTTCTCCGGTTTGGGGCGGTTCCAAGCCGAGGATGCACCGGAACAGGGTACTCTTTCCCGCGCCGTTCGCCCCGAGCAGGGCAAAGAGTTTGCCGGAACTGAGCGTAAAACTCACGTCTTGCAGCACCGCCCGTTTACCGTAAGCGAAGCTGACATTCCGCGCCTCAAGACTTACCATACATCCCCCTTTCGGGTGATGAGCCAGAGGAAAACCGGCGCTCCGGCAAGAGAGGTGAGGATTCCCAAGGGAATTTCAGTGGCAAAGAGATTGCGGGCTATATCGTCGATGAGAAGGAGGAAAAAAGCGCCGAAGAGCATTGTCGCGGGCATGAGATACCGGTAATCGTTGCCTACAAAACGCCGGGTCAGATGGGGAATTACCAGCCCTGCCCAGCCGATAATCCCGCTTACCGAAACTGCCCCCGCGGTGATAAGCGTGGCGCAGATGGTTATCATGCGGCGCAGCCGCCGCACGTTTACGCCCATGGTTTGAGCTTCATCTTCGCCCAGGGTCAAGAGGTTGATGCGCCAGCGGAAGATGAGCAGCGGCGCAAGTCCCAGCAGGATGGGAAACGCGGCAAAGGACAGCGACGAGGGCTTGGTTTTTGCCAGAGACCCCATGAGCCAATACACGATTTCAGGAAGCACGCTGTTAGGGTCGGCCGCAAGTTTCATAAACGAGATTACCGCGCTGTTGAGGGAAGAGATCATCATCCCCGCGAGGATAAGCCCCAGGATTTTCCTGCCCCTGACCCGCTCTCCGATAAGCATAACCAAGGCAATTGTCGCAAGGCTTGCGCTGAACGCAAAAATGGTGATCATTGCCGCGGGAAGCCTGAGCAGGATAGCCAAGGCCGCCCCCACAGCCGCGCCGCCGGAGGCTCCCAAAATATCAGGCGAGGCAAGAGGATTCTGAAACACCCCTTGATACGCGGCGCCTGCCGTTGCCAGAGCCGACCCGGCCAGGCACGCGAGGATAACTCGAGGGAGCCGCACATTGAAGAGGATTGCCTCCGTTCTCCCGGAATCAAACTCCCGGACACCCAAGAGCCGGTTTATCATTGCTCCAAGGGGGATAGGATACCGCCCAAGGGACAGAGAGACCAAGACCGCCGCGATAAGCAAGAGGCTTAATAGGGCGATAATTCCATAAGGTCCCCGCAAAAAAGCCCGCATTTAGAGAGCCGGGCCCCGAGGCTGTAGGCTGCGGGCGGTCAGCGCGTTGAATCGTTCTTGGGAAAGCTCAAAACTGTAGAACAGCCGGTAATACTCGGCAACTTCAGCGTATAGGTCAAAATCGGCGTATTCGGGATAGAAGATTTTCAGCATCCAGAGCATACCCAGATACCGGTTGATTGACGGGGGGCCCCCCATCCAGTTATGCGGGCCCTGGGGAACCTCGTAGTAAGCGCCGTTACGGACTGCCCGCATCTGCCGCCACACCGGATCGGAACCCGCGGAATCATACACGCTGTTGAAACCGAAGAGAATCACCTCCGGGTCCCACAGGAGCAGTTGTTCTATATTTGTCTCGTTTCCGGTTCCCCGGGACGCGGGATTTGAGACCACCGCCCGGTTGTCTGCCAGCTTATCCAGCACTTCCGTATGAAAGGTTCCAGCAGCTAAGACGTTCAGCCCTTGTTTGCCCAGACAATAGAGGGCCGGCTTCTTATTGTTCCCCGCCTGCGCCATAATCCGGTCCGCCCAAGCAAGGGTCTTTTCGCAGAACGCCGCCAGCGCCTCGCCCTTTTCCTGCCGTCCAAGCAATCCGCCCAAGGTACGGAACGCTTCGGGAGTCGACCGCAAGCCGGCGGCGATATGCACCGTCGGAACCGCGACGGCTTTGGAAATGGCGTCCATGTCCTCTGCAATCGTATCCTTTGACTCTCCCACATCAATCACAATCTCCGGTCCTATGGCGGCGATTTCTTCAAGATTGATGTTTGCCGCGCCGTAGAACTGCCCCGCCGCCGGAAGATTTGCAAGATAGCCGGGCATAAATTCCGCTTCCTGTTGAGGAAATGCCGAGGTAACGGTGCACAGCAGGTCCGGCGCGATAGCGATGAGGAACATCTGAGCCAAACTGCCTGAAGCGGTAATCCGGGTAATTTTAGCCGGAATCTCGACCTGCCGTCCTGCGGAATCGGTAAACAAAACCCGTTCCGCCCGGCCTTGGGGCGCGGGTTTCCTATCGGAACGCATTCCGGATCCCTTGAGCGTCTTCGGTAGAATCATTAAAAACAATACAAAAATAAAATAAACCACATTTTTTTTCATACCAGCATCCTCAAAATTATAGTTAGTTAATAATAAATATGGTGAAACATAACAAAACAATACAGAATTGTCAATACCTCTTAGGAGGTAATTCCGAATTTGGAAAAATTCGAGAGCCGGCACGGTTTCAATGAGGGATACCTTTCCATGCTTCCCCGCGGTCATGGGAATCAATAATAATACATCGGATGTAAGGCTTTGGGGTCTTTGATAACACGGCGGATAATGTTCTTGAGCTGCGCAGGATCAACGCTTTGGAAAAACTAAGGTATCCTAGAAACCTTTAGAGACATCCCAAAAGCTTCCGGGGGATGAACCGGGTATGATTAGGAAAGAACCGCCTTACGCGTATTCCTGAAAACATCTGCGAAGGAATTTTCCGTTGTTCTGCAACAAAGTTTTCCATCCGCCGACGTCCGGCGGCGCGGCTTGAGTCCACCAGAATTCCGCTGTAAAAAGCCGTATTCCCAGGGACCAGGCGGTTTTTACGCCGTTTACAAAATCCACATGCCCATTGCCGTAGGGAACTTCCCTGAAGACCCCCGGCTTTGTTTCTTTGAGATGTAAGGCGACGATACGGCCCCTGCCGCTTTCAAGATCAGAGCGGACGCGGGTATGGTCCCCTTCCGCCGCGCAGGTGATATTACCCAAATCCGGATATACTCCAAGATAGGGGGAATTGACGCGGTTGACCCAGTGAAGCGCCTTTTCAACGGTATTGAGAAAAGGGGTTTCCATGGTTTCAAAAGCCAGTATGACCGCGGAAGCCGCGGCGATTTCCACCGACCTGGCAAGGTTTTCGGCAAAAAAAGCGCGGGTAGTTTCATTTCCGGCTTTATAGTAAACATCGTACCCGGCTAACTGGATGATGCGCGCGCCCAGACGGGCGGCAAGCCCTATGGCCTTTTCTATGATTACAAGACCCCTGTCCCTGGCCTCTTTGTCCGGATCCCCCAGAGGAAAACGCCGGTGCCCGCTGAGGCAGATTGAAACAATCGGCGTACCCGTATCTTCGATGTCCCGGCGCAGGGCGCGGATTTGCCCATCGGCCCAGTCAAGGCGGGCGAGTTTTTCATCGGTTTCGTCTATTGAAAGTTCCATAAAATCATACCCCGCTTCCCCGGCCGCCGCGAGTTTTTCAGCGAGACTTAGGGTTCCGGGCATTGCCTTTTCATAAAGACCCAGTTTATACGCGGCCATGTCATACCTCGAAGCGGTTCCAGACCGTATCCAGCGCGGCGCAGACCGCGGTGTACTTTTCATACTTGGACCGGTACAGGCCCGCGGTTTTGGGATCAGGATGTACCGGGTCCGTGATACGGACCATCCGGCAGGCGGCTTCGTTGTAGTCCCGGTAGATGCCCGCGGCCACCGCGGCGGCCATGGCGCATCCCAGGGCGCCCAGTTCCTTTACGCCGGTTACGGTTTCAATGGGGAGTTCCAGAATATCCGCAAACATCTGTACCCAAAACCGCGAGTTCGCCGCGCCGCCGCCCATGCGAAGCGCCGCGGGTTTTTCCCGTACCGAAAGCAAGGTTTCGATATGGCTCTTTGCCGAGTAGGCCACCCCCTCGTAAACCGAACGCAGGAGGTGCGCTTTGGTATGAAAGCCGGTAAGCCCGATAAAACTCGCCTTTGCCAAAGGATGACGGTTTGAGCCTTGCAGAAAAGGCAGGAAGTACACGTCGCAGTCCTTAGCCGAAACTCCGGCGGCCATATCGTCCAGATAGGTATAGAGGTTCTTCCCACAGGGAGGGCTTTCATGCTGAAAACACGCGGCGATTACCCATTCGAGATTCCCCGCGCCGGTGGAACTTGAGTCTTCAATCAGAAAAAAACCGGGTATCGCATACAGCGAATTCATGGCGATTTTGGTTCCGGTCACCGGCGTTTTTGAGATAAACTCATTGATGGTCCAGGTGCCGGTTATGGTGCAGAAATCTTCAGGTTTTGTAACCGACATGGCGATCGCGCAGGAATCTATGTCGAACATACCCCCTGCGACCGGCGTTCCGGATTTAAGCCCGGTCTGTTCAGCCGCTTCTTTGGTAATCGCTCCGAGATGTTCGCCGGAATAACGTACCGGAGGGATCATACCGGCAGCTTCGGCAATGCCCAGGGCATCAAGCATATCCAGGTCAACCCGGGCGTCCCGCACGTTAAAAAGACCGGAACCGGAAATATTGGTGGCCTCGCTGAAAGCCTCCCGGGTCATTCTAAAACGGATATAATCGGTAACTGAGAAAGCCCAGCGGATATTGTCGTAGACCTTACGGTCGTATTCCTTAAACCACGCGAGAAGCGACGCCTGCTGGCATGCCATAAGCTGCTGGCAGAGCCTGTCGTACAATTCAGCATGGGTTCCCTGGGCCTTCCAGTTTTCAGGAAACTTCCATGCCCGGTTGTCAGTGGAGATAATGCCCGGATAAGCGGGCCGGTTATCTTTTCCCCAAGCGTAAAGCCCTTTGCCGTGACCGCAGACCGCGACTCCCGCGACCCCTTCGGGTTTAATCCCCGCGGCGGCTATCGCCTGCCGGATGCAGGCGCAATTCTGCTTCCACAGGGTTTCCATGTCCCGTTCCGTCCACCCGGGACGGGGGGAGCGGATCTCAGTAGCCCGTGAGGCAACCCCGCATTCTTTACCCTCAAGGGTAAAAACGGCCGCCTTGATCATGGTCCCGCCGTTGTCCAGACCGAGTAAATATTTGTCCATTATGGAATCAGCGCCACTTTCAGATCGCCGTATTTACCGGTTGCATATTCAAAGCCTTTTTCCCATTCTTCCAGCTTGAAAGTAGTGGTGATCATGCCGTCCGTTTTCAAAGCCCCTGAAGCAATGCCTTCTATAACGTAGGGGAAACAATAAGGGCTTAGGTGAGCGCCGAATATGTCCAATTCCTTGCGATCCCCGATGATCGACCAATCCACAGTTGCGGGTTCGCCGAAAACGCTGAATTCAACGAAGGTTCCCAGTTTGCGAATCAGCCCCAGTCCTTGAATAACGCTTGAAGGATGCCCTGTGGCCTCGATATAGATGTCACACCCATAACCGCAGGTCATTTTCATAATTTCCGAGGCAACATCGCATTTGCCGGGATTGAAAGTATGGGTCGCGCCGAATTCTTTCGCTTTGGCAAGCCTGGAGTCAGCCATGTCCAGGGAGATAAGAGCTTTGGGGCTTTTCAGGGCCGCATAGGTTATCATGCCCAGTCCCAAAGTGCCCGCGCCGGAAATAACCACAATATCGTCGCACTGAATATTTCCCCGATCAACCGCGTGTTTTGAACAGCCGTAAGGTTCAATGAGCAGCGCCTTTTCCAGGGGCATATCCTGGGGGACCTTGTGAATCACCGCGGTTTTGGGATACCGCACATATTCGGCCATGCCTCCGTTATTCCCGGTCTGGAAACCGAAAATATTGTGGGGCTGGCACATCCAGTATTTGCCGCTTTTGCAGAAACGGCACTCGCCGCAGGGCACAATCTGATCCGCGGTTACCCGGTCTCCGATTAAAAAGCCCTGCACGTTTTTTCCCGTTTCCACAATATGCCCTAAGAATTCGTGTCCCGGTATAAAGGGAGGCTTTACCCATGAAGGCTGTACACCGCCGCCCCAGAACATTGCCGCCCCATGCTGGCACTTGAGGTCTCCCGCGCAGATGCCGCAGGCTTCGGTCTTTATAATGATGTCGTCATCCCCGCATTCCGGCGAGGGATACGCGTGCTCAAACCGGTAATCGGTCTTTCCGTAGGCCGCCAGGGCCTTCATGGTTTTCGGATAATTGCTCATAATAACTCCTTCATGTAATTACTGTCCCGCTGTAGGGATCAAAAAGATGGGTTTTTTCAGAATTAAAATTCAAATGAATAATGTCGCCGTGTTTATAAGACACGTTTTCTGTAGTGGTGATATTCAGGATCTCCTTTCCCACCCTGACGGAAACCCGCCGCTCATCGCCGAAGTTCTCGTAGACCGCCACAGGAACCGGCGTACTGGTGTCCGAATCAGTAATAAACACGTCCATAGGGCGAACACCTAGGGTAACTTTTTTACCGTCGGAAACAAGAGCCTCTGAGCGGCCGGGAACTTTTACCTGCAGATCGCTTCCCTCAAAGGTAAAGAAGAAGCCGTTTTCATGCCGGATGATCGTGCTTTGCAGCAAATTCATGGGCGGCTCACCGATAAAGCCCGCCACAAATTCATTTACCGGGCCGTCGTATACTTCCATAGGGGTTCCCATCTGCTGCAATTCGCCGTCTTTCATAATGATGATAATGTCCGCCAACGACATGGCTTCAATCTGATCATGGGTAACAATAATCGTGGTACACCGAATCTCCCGGTGCATCCGTTTGATTTCCTGCCGCAAGGTTTGGCGCATTTTACCGTCCAGATGGCTTAGAGGTTCATCCAGCAACAAAAGCCCCGGCTGCCTGACAATGGCTCTGGCGATATTCACCCGCTGTTTTTGCCCTCCTGAAAGGGCGCTGGGCTTCATGTTCAAAAGTTCGTCAACCTTCAAAAGCGGAGCCACCCGGTCTATGGCTTCCTTTATTTTTTCAGCGCGCGTTTTTTTTGCCTTGAGATTAAACGCCAGATTATCGTAAACCGAAAGCGGCGGATACAGCGCGTAATCCTCAAAAGCCAGGCCTATATTCCGGTCTTTGGGCAAAAGATCATTGATGCGCACATCGCCGATAAAAATACTGCCTGCGGTGATATTTTCAAGGCCCGCAATCATGCGGAGAGTGGTGGATTTTCCGCACCCTGAAGGGCCCAGTATGCCGATGAAAGAATTATCGGGACACTCAAAAGACAGATCCTTTACGGCAAAATCATTCCGGGCCTTTTTAGGGGCAAAAAGTTTCTTTTCGGTATTGTCATAACGCTTATAAACGTTCTTTAAAATTAACCTTGACAATGCTGTTCCTCCGATTCTTCTTCCGTTACCGGTACTTTTGAATTTCGCTGCGGGTAATAAATACCTTGCTGCCGCCGTCAAAATAGAGCGCGTTTTTCATGTTGCATTTGATGTATACGGTCTGATCCAGATCGGCTTTGGTACTGTTCGGCGCGGCGATCCGTATCTTTTCACCGTTCACATCAACGGTCATAATGACTTTATTACCGATAGGCTCAAAAGCGTAAATCGTACCTTTGATCCGGTCAGAATCCTGGGGGCTGAAGCTGAAATCAATGTCTATTCCCCGAATACCCAGGTCAACCGACGCAATGCCCCGTTCTTTCAAGGTCCGGGCAACGTCGGGTTCCGGTATAAGCGGCGTTTTCTGGCCTAGGGCTTTTAAAACAAACCTGCCGTTTTCATCGCGCGCTTCCCCGGGGAAAATAGTTATCTCAGGCTCGCCGAAGAGGCAGGCCACAAATTCATTGACCGGCGTGTAGTACATCTGGAGGGAAGTTCCCAGTTGTTCAATTTTCCCCTTATTCATAACGGCAATCCGGTCGGCAAGAGACATGGCTTCCATAAAATCATGGGTTACATATATTGTGGTGGTGTTAAAGGCATTCTGCATTTCCTTTAATTCGCCCCGCATAAAGTGCCGCAGCTTCGCGTCCAGATGGGCAAGGGGTTCGTCCATTAAAAAGACATTCGGCTCCCGTACAAGACAGCGGCCGATTGCCACCCGCTGGCGCTGGCCATTGGAAAGCTGGCTTGGTTTCCGTTCATAAAGCCCGTTAATCCTCATCATTTCGGCAACCCGTTCCACCGCTTTCTTGATATACTCCTCATCTTTTTTGTGCAGAGGGCTGCGCATCGGAAACGCGATATTGTCATACACCGAAAGATGGGGATACAGGGCATAATTTTCAAACACCATGGACACGTTACGGTTCATGGGTTCGACTAAATTGACGATTTCGCCGCCGATTTTTACCAGCCCTTCATTGGGAAATTCTATCCCCGCGATAACCTTTAAGGTTGTGGTTTTTCCCGCGCCGGCAGGGCCGAAAAGCACAAAAAATTCGTTATTCTTTATGTCTAGGCTCAGATGATCGACCGCGGCCGCGCCGGGAGGCATATTTTTATACCTCATGGTGATATTTTCCAGTTCTATTCTTGCCATTGGCTTATCCTTTTACCGCGCCGAAACTCAGCCCTCGTACAAGGTGTTTCTGAATAAAAAGACAGATGACTATTTCGGGCAGCACCGCGACAATTGCCGCCACCGCCACCTGTCCGTAATGCACCGCGTCGGAGGCCATATACCGCAGGCTCGTTATGGTGATGGTCTGGACTTTCATGCCGCTTAAAATCAGAGGGAAGGTAAAACTGTTCCAGGCGAAAATGAATGCCAAAAGGCCCGAAGCCACAAGGCCGGGTTTTACCAGGGGCAAGAGGACCTTGAAAAACACCGCGTACCAGGAATATCCGTCAAGCTGGGCGGCCTGTTCCACTTCTACGCTGATGTCTTCAAAATAGCCGCGCACCACCCATATAAGCAGGGGCATGGTAATAAGCTGATATACCCAGATAAGACCGAAATAGGTATCGTAAAGACCGGCCCGCTGGAATATCAGAAATATAGGGAGGATAACGAGGATCTCCGGGGCGAATTTAAAAGAAAGAATCTGAAAAGCCCAGCCCTCCTTGTTTTTAAAATCATAACGGGCCAGGGCATACGCCGCAGGCACGCCGGCGATCATGGTCAGGAACACCGCGCCGCCTGAAACGATAAAATTCTGGATAAAGGCTTTGATATAATCCGAATCCGGGCGGAACAGTACCGCAAGATAATTCGACACCGTAGGGGTGAATTTAAAGACCGTAGTTACTACTTCGGCGTCGGACTTGAATGACATCAAGAGCATCCAAACAATGGGAAAAATAGCGAAGACCCCATAGACGGTAAGACCGAAATTGCGTCCAAGTTCTATAAAGGCGTCTTGAATTTTTTTATTGTTCGCCGCCTGCTCTATACTGTTGTTTGTGTTCATAAGACCCTCTCTTTTTCCGGTTTTGCTTACAACCCCGCGGCTTCTTTCGCGTATTTCCGCTGTTTTTCAACGATTTTCTTCGCGGTAATATTTACCACCACCCATAGCACCAGGAGATAAGGCAGGGCTTTTCCGGGCTGCTGGTAGGTAAAGGCGGTCAGGTAGCTTGTCAGGGATATGTTCATCAGGGTATTCCCCGGGCCCCCTTTGGTAAGGGCGAAGATAATGCCGAATTCCTGAAGCGCCGCCATTGAGCGGAACAACAGGGCAATGTATATAAACGGCTTCAGCATCGGGAGGGTCAGGGTTTTGAACGTGAACCACCCGCTCGCGCCGTCTACCTGGGCCGCCTCAAAGGGCGATTTCGGCAGAGACTGAATCCCCGCAAGAACAAGCAGCAGGATAAACGGCGTATTAACCCAGGCGTCGATCATAACCACCGTAAACATCGCGGTGTTATGGGACGCGGCCCAGGGAAAGTTAAAAATTCCAAAGAGATTCAAAAACTTTTCGATGATTCCGACCGAATTGGAAATCATAAGCTGCCAAATAAGAACCGCTATGGCCGGCGCGACCATGAGCGGAAACATCAGCACTACTTTCAAAACCCGGCTGTAGGGGGTGTCTTTTTTCAGCAAAAACGCGATTCCCAGCCCCAGAAGCAGTTCCGTTCCGGTGGAGCAGATGGCGTAAATGAATGTGACAAGAACGGCATGATAAAAATCGGGATTTGCGAGCATACCGCCTGCCAGGACCTTCCCTTCGTACCTATCGAAACTAAGCCAGTTGCGGAACCAGTTAAACCGCCATTGTTCTATTGGAATCCGGTATGAAGCATTGGTAAAACTCAGCACTATCGCGGTACAAAAAGGAATCATAATACCAATCAGAATTATCATTCCCGGCGCGATAATATAATACGGGCGCATCCGTATATGTTTCGGCTGCTCGTTATAGTTGATTTCCGTCTCAATTTGTTTTTTTGCCATACTTACACCTTTAATAAAAGCCGGGATACGGACCGGAGGAAAGAACTTATCATGAAAAAGGCGGCGTCTTTTTTTCTTGATATCGTCATAATCCGCACCCCGGCATGAAAAAATCTTACTGCTGTACCGCCCTGTCCATACGCTGTTTCAAGGCGTCAAGCCCGGCCTGAACCGTTACGCGTCCGGCGACCATGTTCTGCAGGGTTTCGGCCCAGTCGAGGGTGGTCTCAAAGAACGCGGGCTGAGGGGTAAAGAGAATCGATGCGTTAGGAGAGGTCTTGTTGAAAACGTCGATATAACCTTCCTGAGAGGCCATCTTCGCTTTGAAACCCGCGGAATTCCAGGTGGAAGTGCGGACCGGGTCCATGTTGTTGCTTTGCACCGAAGCGGCTTCAAGGAATTCCTTACTGGTAAAGTACTGAAGGAAGAGCCATGACGCGCCTTTGGCCTTCGAGTTCGCGTTCATCGCCATAGACCAAATCCAGAAATTCGATTTGACGGGATTCCCGGCCTTGGCTACCGGCATCGGGGCGAATGCGATGTTTCCGCCTTCGGCCATGTTTTGCAGATTAACCTGAATCGAGTTATTGTCCGCATCCCACTGCATGGCCGCCTTGCCCGCGCCCAGTTCGGCCTGCCCGATATACCAGAAGGTGTTCGACCACTGGGGAGAACCGCCGCGTTTCACCAATTCTACCCAAAACTGGTTCATCGCCGCGGATTCCGGAGAGTTGACTTTGGAGACCAGCCTGCCGCCTTCGATGGCGAAATCCTTTGCCCCGAAATTGGCAAAAGTGCTCATATAGGCAGGATGAATCGTGCCCCAGTCCCGGGCGCCCCGCAGTGCGATGGCGTAAGAGCCGGGACCGTTCCACTCTTTCAGTTTGTCGCAGGCCTCCAGCAGTTCGTCATAGGTTTCGGGAACCTTGGCGATGCCGGCCTTCTCAAAAGCCCGTTTGTTGTACGCAAGGCTGTAAATCTCGCAGCACAGCGGCAGAGCCAAAAGATTCCCGCTTCCCACCGCGTGTCCGGCAACGCCGTCCCATTTAAGGGCGTTTACAACGCTGGGAACCAAATCGCCGTAATCATAGCCGGGAGCCGCCAGAGCGGGGTTGCTGAGGTAATCGTCCAAAGGCTCCACATTGCCGGCGGTTGAATAATTCCAAATCTGATACACCCCCGACATAAAGATATCCGGCGTACCTGAACGGCTCGACAGGGCGTTGGAAACCTGATCAAAATAATTAGCTTCCGGCGTTACCTGGATATTGACCTTGACGCCTGTCTGGGCTTCAAAGTCCTTGATTTTTGCTTGAATTGCGGTGGTTGTGGCGTGTTCGACCATGTAGACAGTGATCGTCGCTCCGCTGAAACGCTTCCAGTCAAAGGTTCCGGTTGCCTTTGAATCGGCTGCGCCGCCTGTGTCTTTAGAGGCGTTCGCAAATACCGCCGTTGCGAGGGCCAGCAAAACCCCGCAGAGCATAATGTTTTTTCTGATCATTTTCTTCTCCTTTAGTGCGGCCGGTTGCCGCAGATATAAAAAACTTATATTTTTATTATAACGGCAAAGAAAAAAACGCGGGTAGATAAAAGATTATCTATTTTTATCACTATTTTTTGTTTTCTTTAAAAATTTAAAAAAAATTACGAAAACCTCAAATTTTTTGATATTAATCCGGCTGCCGTACCGGAAACACAAGCCTCGCGGCGGTCCCTTTTCCCAAAAGGCTTTTAAAGGAAAGGGATGCCCCTTCATTGAACTGTAAACGGATACGCTCACGAATATTGGCGATGCCCACATTGGCTCCGGATTTTTTTGAAGCTATGAGATTCCTATTGGGGCTTCCCGCACTGTTCAGTTCCATAAGGGTTGAGGCGTTCATGCCGCAGCCGTTGTCGGACACTTCAAGGCAGAGGTTGGAACCCTCCAAAAAGGAACGGACGGCTATTTCCCCGCCGCTCTCCATATCGTCGAACCCGTGGATGATCGCGTTTTCCACCAAAGGCTGCAGGACAAACCGGGATATGACGCAGTTCTCCGTGCCTTCGCCGATTGCGGTTTTCAATTCAAAAATATCGCCGTAACGGTATTTCTGTATTCCTGCATAGTTTTTTATGCTCTCAACTTCTTCGTAAAGCCGGGCCGTACTTTTTGAGGACAGATTGTACTTTAGAAGGTTGATAAGATCCTGGCACATGGAGGCGATATTGTGAACTTCCTGCAAGGTCGCAAGGAATTGTATCGAATCCAGCGTATTATACAGAAAATGAGGGTTTATCTGGGACTGAAGCACCTCAAGGCGAAGTTCGTTCTTACGTTTCTGTTCCACCAGCTCTTTTTCAAAATTGGCGTTTATCTGATCCATGATAAGGTTAAAGGTTCGTCCGAGCTGCCCCATTTCATCGCCGGTAACAATATGTACCCGCTTTGAAAGATCCCCTTTCTCTATCAGCTTACAGGTATTAAAGAGCTGCTGTACCGGCGCGGTGAGAACTTGAGATATATAGAAACTGAAAAGGATGATTATGACAATCGACACGATAAAAACGCCGTTGAAATATCCCTGCATTTTTCGTGTATCGGTGGTCACATTTTTTGCATCGATTACCCTGATGAATTTCCAGCCTAAAATACCGGAGACTTCTGAAACAATCACATAATCCTTACCCCCAAATTTACCCTCGATGGTTATATCCGCATTTTCCAAAATAGCCGGATATTCGGTAAGAACTTTTTCAAAGGATTCATACGCGGGATAGGTATACACTATCTCGCCGGCGTTGTTTACCATTAAAAATTTTTCATCGTTTGTAAGGGGCGATAGAATAAAAAGTTCCTGAAAAACAGCGTAACTCAAACTCACAAAAATCGCTCCCCATAGTTCTTGGGTTTTGGTTTCAAAGATGGGCCAGACTCCGGTTAAAAGATTGTTGTACGTATTGGCGGAGTAGGGGGCGTTCTTAATATCCACAAAATAGCCCGCGCCGCTTCCTCTCCGGAAGCCGTCCACATATTTTCCAAAGTGCCCGAGCATCACGCTTTTTTCTATCGCCAGGTTGCTCGAAAAAAACTGCCCCCGGATCCCGACTATGGTGATATCCCCTATGAAAGGCTGTATGGTCTGTAGAGACTGGAGAAAGGTGTTTACCGAAAAGTCCCCTTCGCCGGACCGGATATCTTTCCCTCCGGCGGTTAAGGCTCCGATTATCTGGGCGCTTGCGCTTATGTCCCGGGCCGCGCTGTCTATGACGCCCATGATATAGTCTAACTGATACTTCGACCGGATCGTTGCCCGTACATGCACGTTTATCTCATTCTTTTTAAGAGAATCCGAATAAGATGTTTTCACCAGAATCGACATAATAATAAGGATAATACTGCTCAAAAGGGTCATTCCCAGAAAAATTTTATAAGAAACCTTGTTGATTTTCATGTTTACAATCCCCCGGATCCATGATATACCATAAAATAAGAAAAATAATAAAAAAATGAAAAGGATGCCGGATGAAAAAGATGCTTATTGTTGATGATGAGTATATTGTCCGCCTGGGGCTGAAAACCATTGTGGATTGGACCGGTTTCGGCTACACTTTGGCAGGCGAGGCGGGCAACGGCAAGGAAGCGTTCGACTTTTTTGAGAAGAATCCGGTAGACGTCATTTTAACGGATATCAAGATGCCGGTGATGGATGGGCTTGAACTTACCAGAAGGGTTAGGGCGAAAAACAAAAAGACCCGGATTATTATTTTGAGCCATTATGATGAATTTTCTTATGCCCAGGAAGCGGTAAGGCTGGGCGCTTTCCGGTATATCCTTAAATCAGAATTAACAAAAACAAACCTTGAGTATGTGTTAAAATCCCTGCACTTGAGTTCCGATGAGCTTGAAACCGCGGAACAAAAAAACGGGTGGAAAGAACAGTGGGAAGCGTTTATTGAAGAGTATATACTGCCGGCTTTTTTACGGCGCCTTAAAGATGATAAAGAAGGCTTCAGGAAACACCCCCTGCCGGAGCCGCCGCGGATCCCCATATCCCCTTCGGAAGCGGGAAAGAGCGTTGTGTTCAGCGTATCCTGTAGAACCACGCAGCTTTTAAGCGACGCCAGGGAAAAATTCCCCAAGACCATCAAGGTTCTGTTTGACGAAGCCTTCGGCAATACCGCGGGCAAGGGGCATTATTATGACGAAGATTTTCATTTCGCCGCGATTGCGCCTATAGCAGCGGCCCATACCCTTGAAGAACCGCTTGTTTCCGAAAAAATCAGCGGCCCTTTAGGGCAAATCGTCAAAAACGTACGCCAGTATTACGATGTAAACCTGTTTACCGGCGTAAGTTCTTGCGGGAATATAATAGAAGACTGCAACAGGCTTGTACAGGAAGCCTATAACGCGCGTACAGGTTTATTTTTTTCCAAAAAAGTATTCATCGGCGTATTCGGCGGCAAGAACAGCGGTAATTCAGGAAAGAACCGCCCGGTAAGCTATAAAAAACTTGTCGATTTAATCGACGCAAATCAAAAAGAGGGGATGCTGGAATATATTCAGAATATTTTTCAAGAGCTCCGCTGCGGGAAAGACTATGCCGCGGTTTACCGGGCTTTTATTGATTTCCTATCCGCAGGCAAACTTATCCATGAAAAATACCGGCTTGAGGAAGAAGCCTCTCTGAGTGAAAATAAGTTCAAGCACGACGCTTTTTTCGATCTGCCTTTTGTTGACGATGTGGAACTGTATATTTATGAATTGTATCTTTCCCTCCTCTCCACCAAGCAGAACGGCAAAGCCGGGTATTCTTACATAGTTAAAAAGTGCATTGATTTTATCCATACCAGTTACGAGCGCAACATCGGCTTGGCGGAGGCGGCAAAACAAGCCGGCGTAAGCCACAGTTATCTTTCATTTATTTTCAAACAGGAAACCGGCGTTAATTTCAACGCCGCCCTTGCCCGGTACCGGATAGAACAGGCGAAAAAACTCATCTCCGCTACGGGTCTGAAAATATACGAGGTAGCGGAGAAAGTCGGTTTTGCGAACCCTTACTATTTCAGTAAAGTATTCAAGGAAGTATCCGGCTATACCTGCAAAGAATACCGCGACCGGGGCGGGACGTGAACCTGCGGGTGTTACCCGGCCTGCCCGCCGTTTAGCGCAAAAGCATTTAAACATGGTCCGCGGATTACACGGATTAATCTATAAAGACTATCAAAAACGACTCCCGTTTCCGTTTAACAATCCGTGTAATCCGCGGATTGTTATATCCTTATTGACAAAAAATCTATCGGCATATAAATTATATCTATTGGCTTTATTATGAACATTACGATAATCTTCTATTAGTACCAGTGTTTTTTCTCATCAGGGCGGACTTCCTCCCTGCCACGCTAATTATAGGGGCGATTTCAGCTTTGTCAAGTACCTAAGCGCCAAAATTCGTATTTTTTTTTACTTTTTTGCTCAAATTTTGTCTTGGTCTCAAGACCGGGACCTTCGGTCTTGAGTCTGAGGTTCCCGGTCTTAAGATCCGCATCTTTTGACTATAAGGATAACCATGCCTACCATTTTGGCCGCCGGGACGTTTTATTTTGGACCATGCGCTATGAGATCGGCAAATATCTTCACGAATCCCTGCTCGATTTGTTCCTTATCTCTCGCGGACCCTCCGGTCAGTTTGAATTCGGAATTGATGGAGTTTTGCAAGCGGCTCTAAAGTTTTTTTATTTTTTGCCGATAAAGAAAAGATGATATGGGCTGATAGCTTATCAAAAAAGCTGTGGTTACTGTTGTGCCCCCTAGTATTCCTTGCGCTTCCTTTTTCAAGTATCTCTCAGGAAGTTCCGGTTTCATCCTTAACCGCCGGTTCAAAAGCGCCGGCTCCTGGGGCGATTTGGCTTTTCCCTTCTATCTACTTTATGGACAATGTTAAATCGGTCGCAAATCAGGACGCGGCTAAACCCTATTGGGTTATGCCCGAGGCTGAATCTCAAATTTTAACGGAACAGTCTATTCTGCTCAATAACGATATTCTCGCCTTCTATGGGCATCCCAACTCGAGGAATATGGGCATCTTAGGACGGTACTCAATAGAAGAATTGGATGCCCGGTTGACTAAGCTGGCAGCGGAATATCGCGCGGTAAGCGGAGGCCGGGGAATACGGAAAGCCTTCTATATTATCTACGGTACGGTGTGGCCCAAGGGAGAAATCGGTATCATCAATGAAGAGCTCCTGTTGAGATACATAAATTACGCGCTGAAAAATGATATGCTGGTCTTTATCGATCATCAGATTGGCCGGTATAACCCTATCGACGCCATAAAGAGAATGTTTCCCTACCTGCGCTATCCCAATGTTCACCTGGCCCTGGACCCCGAATGGCGGACCACCAAACCCATGCAGGAGATAGGCTGGGTAACTGCGGACGAAATTAATCAAGCCCAAAAGGTTATGGAAGATTACTTGGCGGAAAACAAGCTTCCCGGAGAACGGCTCTTGGTGATACACCAATTCAATATACACATGATTAAAAACAGGGAAAGGGTAAGAACCAACTTCGACAGGGTCCGCCTGGTACACTGCGCCGACGGATTCGGTCCGCCGCATCTTAAACGGGATTCCTATGCCGTCAATGCCCAAGCCACGAATATGCCGATTAAGGGGTTCAAACTCTTCTACAATTTCGGCATACCCGGCGCGGGCTATGATAATCCGCTCCTCACTCCCAAACAGGTTTTTGAACTGAAGCCCCGCCCTTATGTCATCATGTACCAGTAGTACCTGTTCACGGCTTAACCTGGGGGGACAGTTGGCGGAGCGAATAATTACGGTTATTCCCAATCTCCCCGTACCGAATTCACCGGCAACTGTCCGCGGTCAAGGCTATTTCAGTTTCAGCACCGAAGGATCGTAATCTGCGGGAGGTACGTAGCCCAGCAGTTGAATGCAGGTGGCGGCGATGGAGCTGATCCCCAAGCCTTCCTGCAAGGCCGCTTCTTTCGGCTCGTTGGCGTACTCGCCTTTACATTCAGGATCATAGATGATGCAGGGTACAGGATTGAGGCTGTGACTGGTCTTTGCCTTGGGAGTACCGTCTTCCTTGTACACTACCTTCCCGTCTTTTTTGTTATGCTCAAACATATCATCGGAGTTCCCGTGATCCGCGGTGATCACCATGACCGCGCCGGCTTCCTCCACAGCTTTGGCAATCCGCCCAAGCTGAAGGTCCATAGCTTCCATAGAACAGATTACCGCCTGGTATATTCCGGTATGCCCCACCATGTCCCCGTTGGGAAAGTTGAGCCTGATAAAGTCGTACTTTCCGGAGCCGATAGCCTTGATCACCTCATCGGCGATATCCGCGCACTTCATCCAGGGGCGCTGCTCAAAGGGCACCACATCGCTCTTGATCTCCATATAGTCTTCCAGCTTGCCGTCGAACTTGCCGGTCCGGTTGCCGTTGAAGAAGTACGTAACGTGACCGTACTTTTGAGTTTCGGAAACCGCCAAGGTCCGCACCTTGGCAGCAGCCAGGTATTCTCCCAGGGTTCGATCAATGGAAGGGGGGCTCACCAGATACCGTTTCGGCACATGGGTATCTCCGTCGTATTCCATCATGCCGGCGTAGCAGACTTTGGGCCGCCGCCCCCGGTTAAACTTGTCGAACGCATCCTGTTCAAAGGCTGCGGTGATTTCCAAAGCCCGATCCCCCCGGAAATTGAAGTAGATTACCGAATCCCCGTCTTCAATGGTACCGATGGGCTTGCCCTGTTCCGCAATGGTAAACTCTTTGAGGTCCTGGTCGATGATACCGGGAATTTCTTTGCGGTAGGTTTCCACCGCTTCTCTGGTAGAGGCAAACTGCCGGGCTTCTCCGTGAACATGGGTCTTCCAGCCCCGTTCCACCATAGCCCAGTCCGCGCCGTAGCGGTCCATAGTGATCCACATCCGCCCCCCGCCGGAACCGATCCGAGCGTCAAAGTCCGGGGAGCTTTGTTCTTTCAAAAACGCCTCAAAAGGATCAACATATTCCAAGGCGCTGGTCTCTCCCACGTCCCGTCCGTCAAACAAGACGTGAATCCGCACCTTCTTGATCCCCTCTTGCTTGGCGTGCTTAATCATGGCTTTGAGATGATCCAGATGGCTATGGACATTACCGTCGGAGAAAAGACCGATGAAATGAAGCGTGCCGCCGGCAGCTTTTACATTGGACACCGCATCTTTCCATGCCCGGCCGCTAAACAACGTCCCGGCGTCAATGGATTGGGAAACCAGCGCGGCCCCTTGGTTAAAGACCCGCCCGCAGCCCATAGCGTTATGGCCCACCTCGCTGTTACCCATATCCTCATCAGAGGGGAGACCCACCGCTTTTCCGTGAGCCTTTAATCTAGTATGAAGGCTTTTTTCTTTAATCGCCTCTAAATGATACATCTTGGCATCCGCAACCGCGTCGCCGTCCTTATATTTTCCATATCCGACTCCATCCATGATGACCAGCACCGCCGGGCCGCGGCGGCCCTTCCAGGAAGGGTTTTTTTTGAGAGCTTCCACTTTGAGAACTCCTTACAGTAAGATTACCCTATAAGTCTAGCGAAAATACCGGGCTTGTGATAGAGGGAGTTGCGTTTCAACGGTTAAGTCAGGAGATAGATTGTGCGCGGACCCGGGACCCCGGTTTTACCCAGGGCAGCCCTTTCTTGCAAAGTTCGCAAGATTCCTCTTCCCAGTTGGCTACGTTTACGGTACATGCAGGGTATAGAGGCCAAGGCGCCTGCACACCGGGGGATCGGCGGTCCACAATACAGGCTAGAGCCGCAATACGGGCGCCCAGGGCTTCGAGAGCCCGGGCGGTTTCCCCGGAGGATTTCACCGTGGTGATCACATCCTCCGCAATGAGAATCCGGGCGCCCCGGCGCACCTCAAAGCCCCGGCGCACGGACATATTCCCGGCGTCGTCCCGCTCGGTAAAGAAAGCGGGAAGCCCCAACTGGCGGCCCAATTCATAGGCCACAATAATACCCCCGATGGCGGGACCCGCAATAGCGTCTAGTTCGAGGTTTCCCGCCTGTATATCCGTCTTAATCCGGGCCGCTACAGGCTGTAAGGCCGCCGCCGCCCGATCGGGGTACTGCAACAATTTAGCGCACTGAAAATACCGGTCCGCATGACGCCCGGAAGACAAGAGAAAATGCCCTTCCAGCATAGCCCCGGATTCCCGTAATAAATCGATAATTTCTTTCATTTTAACTTAACGCCATCGGGTTTTCAGCCCGCTCTCCTTTCCGGTAATAGTATTGTCCGTATCTCTAACAGAGATCAGGTATTTATTCTCCAAATAGTCCCCGGCGGAGCAATCGGTTATTCCTTTCGCATCTGCCGTAACGTGCCGATCCCCAGAGGAATGGCAAGGAAGAAAGAGGCGATATTCGAAGCCGCAGGACTTATTTGTATACCCAGCAGGCCCCAAAGGGGCGTGAAGCAAAGCAAGCAGGGTAATAAAAAAAGCCCTTGTCTGGATAACGCCAAAAAACTGGCCTGCAATGATTTGCCGATGGTCTGCATCATCATGTTGCACAAAATGAGCCAACCGGTAAAAGGCAGCCCGGCACACTGGATGCGGAGCGCCCGCGTGCCGATGCTGATCACCGCCGCATCGTCCCTGCGGAATAGGGCGATTACCCGGGGCGCGCTTATGGCCAGGATCACACAGATACAGGTCAACACCACCGAGACCAAGCGTACGCAGAACCAGAATGCCTGTTTTACCCGATCATATTGTTTTGCCCCATAATTAAAACCGCATACCGGCTGGAATCCCTGACCTAAGCCCATTACCGCGGAACCGGCAAACATACAGACCCTATTGACTATTGATATGGCCGCAATCGCGGCATCTCCGTACACCGCGGCAAAACGGTTAATAACAATAGCCATAACGCTCATCAAACCTTGACGCAATAATGAAGGGATACCTCCCCGGAAAATTTCCCGGTAATTTGAGAGGCTGGGAGAAAAATTACCGGGGTGAATGCCTATATTTCCCTTACGGGAACAGCCCGCCAATAATACCGAGCAGCCCACCGCCTGGCTTATCATGGTGGCCGCGGAAGCGCCTTTTATTCCGAGGCCGAAAACAAATATAAAGAGAGGATCCAGCAGCATATTAAGGACGGCTCCCGAAAGCATCCCCGTCATGCCGTAGAAAGAGCTGCCCTGAAAGCGAAGCTGATTATTCAAGACCAGGGAACCCGCCATCCAAGGCATACCGATAAGAATAAACCGCATATACTCTTTGGCATAAGGAAGTATGGTTGGGGTAGCGCCCAAAGCCAGCGCCAAAGGGTTTGCGTATACCAAGCCTAAAACCGCCAATACCACGCCTGCGATCAGAGTTGAAAAAAAACCTGTGGCCGCCATTTTTGAGGCTCTATCGAAATGCCGGGCGCCTAATTCCCTGGACATATAATTACCCGACCCTTGCCCAAAGAGGAACCCCAGAGCCTGGATAACCGCCATTAATGGGAATATAACCCCCACGGCAGCCACGGCGCTTGTTCCCAGGGAACCGACGAAATAGGTATCCGCCATATTATACAGCGCGGAAACCAGCATGATTATAATAGAGGGAACCGCCAAACGGCATACCAGCGATTCCACCGGCGTTTCGGTCATCAGAATAAATTTGTCGTCCCCTCTTGTTTCCCGTTCCCCGGTCCCGCTCTCGTTTTTATCCATAATGTTCTCCGGAAATGACGCTTATGATTCTATCACAGATACGGCGTATGCATATATAGGCGCGCCGGGTTCAATGAAAAAAGAAAACCGCCGGTAACGTGCGAAGAACAGCGCGGGTTTTCTGAGAAGGGGTGCGGGCTTATACCAATTTCCTTTTTGTTCGCGGGAACAGGAATGAGGCTTAAGGCGCAAGCGCGATAATATAAGGGCGGAAATGCCTGCAAGCCCCAGCCTTTAGGCAAAACCGGCATTTTTTCATATTCCTCCAGGTTGCGGCCTTCACTCGGTAAAATGGAGGCAGGAAAAGTTTTCTGGAATGTGGGAATCGTATACCCCGTGTTCATTAAGAGCCCAGCCCGCACTTTCCCCCAGGGTTTTACCATGGAACCGGAGGCGTTCAAAACGGAAAAAAGCGGCTCTGATGGCGTCCCCCTCCTTGGGAGGGAAATGGCGGCGGGCATACAGCTTCTCCATACCCTTCCAAGGAAAGGCGATTTCTACAGTCCAGCCCTTATCCCTGTGGGAGGGATCGTTGATCCTGCCGTCTACGGCAACTCCCGTGGTAAGCCCTGGAAAATCATAATCCATAAAAGCCCAGCGTTTACCCCGGTGATGTTTGCCGTATCTTGAAGGGTCTTGAAAACCGCTTAATACATCCACATTCCTACAGTATAAATCAAATTCCGGGGTATCGAAACGGCTTCCCCGCTTCAAGGCATCCTGATAAATAAACAGTACCTCGTATACGGTGTTCAGGGCGTTTATCTCAAATTCATAATAGCAGTCTTCCCCGTCAAGAAATACTTCTACATCATTATCAAACCAGATAAAAGAATCCCGCTCGGTGAGGCTTGCCCGCACCGCAGGCTCCTGTATCCAAAACCCGATATACAGGTTTTGGTCATCCCAGAGGCCGGCCATCCGGGTTTCCAAAAAAGCCGGATGGCCGGTTACCAAGTCAACAAAGAGCCGGGATTTTTCCGCCTTCTGCCAGGCCGGTTTATCTAAATTGCCGTCGATAGAAATTGATCCGGCAGTTCTACGGCAGGTATAATGGGCAATCCGCTCTTCGGCTATTCGGTAAGCGGGTTCTCTCACTTCCGCCTCCTACCTATCCATGGTGCGTCTGAGCCGGACGCGCTCAATGTCATAGCTGAACAGTTCCCGTAAATCGTTCAGCCCTAATGCCATGAGGGCCATCCGGTCAATCCCGATGCCCCAGGCCGCTACAGGAATATGCACCCCCAAGGATGCGGTTACTTCAGGGCGGAAAATCCCTGAACCCCCCAGTTCAAACCAGCCCAAAACAGGATGCTTGATGTGGACTTCCACCGAAGGCTCGGTAAAGGGGAAATACCCGGGCACGTATTTCACTTCTTTAGCCCCGGCTACCTCCAGGGCGAACATCTCCAAAAAGCCCAGCAGGGTTCTAAGGTTCACTTCTTCACCCAACACGATCCCCTCGGTTTGATAGAAGTCCGAAAGATGAGTGGCATCCACCCGGTCGTAGCGGAAACAGCGGAGCATACCGAAATACTTGCCTGGGATTTCGGCATGAGGGAGGGTTTTCGCGGACATAACCGTGCCCTGACTGCGGAGGATGAGCCGCTTGGTAAACTCCCGGTCAAAGGCGTAGTTCCAGCCCCGGCTGCCGGTGTTTCCTCCGTTTTCATGCGCCGCGGCCACATTGGAAAGCCACGGTTCTTCAAGGGCTGCGGCTTTTTGAGGTTCCGCAATGTGGTAGACATCGTGGATATCCCTGGCGGAATGGAACTGGGGCATAAACAGGGCGTCGGAGTTCCAAAATTCGGTCTCCACCAGAGGGCCGTCGAATTCCTCAAACCCTAGAGATACGAGCTTATCTTTCACATCTTCTAAAAATTTAGCGTAAGGATTGGTCCGCCCCGCCACGAGCCGTGTAG
>JAITHW010000193.1 GCA_031279815.1 Treponema sp.
TCTATTTTCCGCTTGCGTTCCCGGATAATTTTTCTGTCATAGTACCCGTTTTCGATTTTCTCTTTCCATACATAATAGGTTTCCGGCGGAATGGTGAAAGCTTCTTTCAATTCTTTGAAGGTATGTCCTTCATCTTTAAAAGCGACCGTGCGCCGTTTATAGTCATTGCTGTACATATTTTATATATCGGCTCCTATTTCAAAAACTTAAATTAATCTACTATAAATAAGGTCCACGGATTAACACGGATTTCAGTTCCCCAGAACCGGTATAATCCATGAAAATCCGTACAATCCGCGGACCTCATAGAGGTATTCTTAAAGGGAACAACTATAATATTCCAGACTGTAGTACAAGTTCACAGTATGATAATATGCAGAACCGGCCCGATAGAGATAAGCTGGTAAGCCTCATCCTGAGATCCGATTCCCTCTCCACCGGTAATAGCGCATTCGCGCAGTGTACCGCGCTTGCGCCGGTAATCTCCAGAAACCCGTCCCCCGCCGCTGGTACTAGACAGATTTAGCAACGCCCCGTCATCGACAATTCAGGCGCTTGCGGCCAGCGTAGATGCATATAAGACCGGCACCGACGGGCGGGACGCGTACGAGACCATAATCAGTGCGCTGCCCGTTCCGGCTGTTTACGACGTTTGGACGGGCGTAAAAGGGCTTTGCGAAGCAAAGACCGCCCGCCCAAATGTGCCGGAATGAGGCGTGGGAGGCGTAGCCATGACCTAGCCGAATGGAGGCCAAGCCCGCTACTGCGGTCGCAGCGTAAACAGACCTGTTATGCGCAGTTGCGACGTGCCCCCACTTTTTTACTGATTATTATATTTTGATAATTCTTTATAAACTAGAGCCTTTTGTAAAAGTCATAAAATGAAGTATTGGAGATACTTTAGAACAGCGAGACAGATAACAGCGGACATAAGCACCAGAGTAATTTTCGCATAGCCCTTGACAAGAATATTTTTCAGTAACAAATGGCCTTTCAAATGCGAATAGCTTCGTTCCGCAGTTGTTCTGATTTTATACCGCTCCTTTTTTGCCGGATCCAGAGGCGGTCTATGTTTATCATTTCTTCTGTTCGGATCAATAATAGGAATACAGCCGCGGATAAACGAATCTATTATTGTTGCGTCTAGCCCCGCGTCCGTGAGACTACAGAAAAACAGCGCCCGCTCTTCGGTCAGTTTTTCCAGCGGAATGGCCGTTTGACCGCCGTGAACATTGGCGGCGGTAACGCGGGATGTCAGAGGAAAGCCAACGTCAGAAACATCCAGATGCGGCTTGTATCCTTTCCGGATGGCCTTCACTGTTTTTATTACCGGACCGGGCGCGGGCTTTATTCAGTCTGTCTATCGTGCTTTGAGCCTCCTCTGCCGCCTGCTGTTCAGGAATACCCGGTTCTTTTGGCTGCTTTGGAACGTTTTTTACCGGTCTTCTCCTTTTTTCAGGCGGATTTTCCTCCTTTATATAAAGGCTTGGTATTTTTTCTCGGTATATAAGGTCAAGTTTCATATATATTTGACTAAACTTTTTACTATATCTTATATATGCTTATATAATTGTATATAAGCATATATAAAATGACCATTCGGCAGGACTTGTATACGCTGCAACGGCTTGGACCGCGCAAACAGCTTCCAAGCCGCCGCAACCATGAGCGCAGGCAGCCGTTTCAGTCTTTCCGCCGATGGAAAAAAAGACCGTTAATCTGTTCGGTTTTTATCACATTGATAAACGCCGCCGGATCTATCCTATGGATGCCGATTATCAGATCGCTCACTTCATCGGCGGAAACCACCGAGTACAGAAGGACCCGATCCTTTTTCTCATAGTAGCCGAATCCTTTGAAGGAAGTT
This sequence comes from Treponema sp., assembly GCA_031279815.1. Classification (GTDB taxonomy): domain Bacteria; phylum Spirochaetota; class Spirochaetia; order Treponematales; family Breznakiellaceae; genus JAITHW01. The sequence goes on from JAITHW010000193.1 coordinate 1,868, forward strand.
GCGCCGTGGTTGGTCTTCTCCCGGATCAAGGTGTAGATCGCCTCCGGGTTGTTGGTAATGATGAGCAAGGTCCGCTGCTGGTAGCCTCGATAAAGAGCCGAGAGCGCCGCGGTGGTGGTGAACTGGAAGATGATCGAGTAGAGGGCTTTATCCAGAGAAAAGAGATAACCTGCAATCCCTAGAATGATGCAGTTTCCCACAAAGATATACCCCCAAGCATCCTTGCGGTACTTTTCTGAAATAAAAATGGCGATAAAATCCGTGCCTCCGCTGGTTGCGCCGGCAAAGAGGCAAAGAGCAATGGAAACCGCGTTGAGAATGCCTCCAAAGACCGAGGAAAGGAGGGTATCATGAAGCTGGATAAAATCAATGAACATACTCGGCATCCAATCAGTAAGGATGCCGCACACCAGGATCATCAGGCAGGAATAGAGGGTAAACTTTTTGCCGATAACCTTGAAACAGATGATCGCCGGCACGGCGTTCAGAAGATAGAGGGTCACGCTGAAAGGGATGCGGAAGCCTCCGTAGCGCAGACAGACTTCCTGGATAAGCAGGGTAAGTCCGGTAAAGCCTCCGGGGATAAGTTCCCCGGCGTTGATGAAGGTCTTGAGGTTAAAAGCCATGAGAACCGCTCCGATCAGGACTAGGAGAAGCCGTTTGAGGGTATACAGAGCCGGTGTTTGCAGGGAAGTCATAACTATACTATACATTCCGCCTTTCGGCTTTGCAAGCCGCGGCTTAGGTATTGACCTAACGGTTCTGGACTAGGCCCGAATCCCCAAGGAAAACCCTTTTTGGAGCGGCTTATCGGCACGCTCCGGAGGGAATGCCTTGGCTGTTCATTACGAGCCTATGAATGTTGGCGAATTACGGGAGGTTGCGGATTCCTGGCCGGACAAATACCATTTTTACCGCCCCCATGAAGCCCTGAACTTCTTGAACCCCGCGGGGTTTTCCGCCGCCTTAGGGTTATCCATTCCAAGAGCAGGAGTGTCCTAAAGGTACTGAGTACGGACAATATCGTTGAAGTAAGAATCCCCCGCCTTTATGCGTGGTGAGTTGTCAAAACATAAATTATGCGCCCACTTGTACCACCCCTATTTTTCACCGATAATAATAATGCTATGTGTTTTAAATTCTTTTATCGAAAGTTATTACCCTTGGGGTTCCTAATTTTGGGATGCCTGCTTCCTTTAGGGGGGCTTGATCTTCCGGCCAGAAGAATAGAAGACGATTCTTCTCTGAGAATATCCCTCCAGACTTCCTGGTTTACCGAAGCCGCGGATAAGGTTTTAAACATGAAGGCTTTTATCCATACGCTGCCGGGAGGGGGGCGGATCCAGGTTCGATCTGAGGCGGGAAAGAATGAATTTATGATCGTTCTGGCCAGGGAACGGAACGGCTCGTATCCCGGCTGGGCTCAAGGGTCTTGGGTTCTGACTCGGCGGAAAGATGACGGCGGCCCCAGCCGGATCCGGGTGTTCCCCCGCAGCGATCCCTATACCTATATCCAGTTTCGTCCTAACGCCCCGGATCAGTGTATGATGGATGTGGTACTCTACGATGCCTATCTTGTGCGTTCTCTGTCGGTTCCCTATTCTATTGAGCGGCTTTTTGTTCTCCCGATGGAAGAAGTGCTGGCTGCCCTGGGCAACAAGTTTCCCCGGGAATATTTTGATCCTGACCCTGAGATGTATAGGGACCTCCGAACCTTTATGAACTTGGTTCGGAAACGGCTTCCTGAGCTGGCCTTTCACGATGACGGCGCTATTGATGAGCAAGGCAGGTATGTATATATCAATACTCTCAAAACCCAAGAGGGGACCCGGGGACTTAACTGTTCGGGTTTTGCTAAATGGATAGTAGACGGCATTCTGCGGCCTTTTACCGGGAAGCGGCTCTCCATTCCGCTGTTAAAGCAGCCTTTTGGAGACCGGGGGTCTTCTTTCACCGAACTCTATGAAGCCCTGCGGGACCCCTTCTTTGGCCTGGATTGGACCCGCAATCTTGCCTCTCTTGCGCGAACAACCCTCTTGTCCCCCGCATTTGGGAAACTTGAGGAGATTGAAGTCCAAAAACTCCCCTTTTCTTCGTTAATTCAACGCAACAGGGAAGGAAATTTGGTCCGGTCCTACCCTGAGTTTCTCCCTAATGCGGGTTTCAGCTTTGAAGGGATTCACCCCCTTCTGTATACCCTTGCTATTAATGAACCGGGAAATATCTATCTCGCCTCGATAAATCATGAAGCCGGAACAAAACCCCGGATGCGGCAGCATTTTCATGTGGCGGTGCTGGCACCCTATTTCAACGAGTATGGCACCTTTCAGGTTTCGGTCTTTGAGAGCGCGGAAGAAACTTCCTTCAATAGGTTTAAGAACCGTTACCAAGGTCATTTCGTTAATCTGGTACGCGTCCCGGTGGATCCTCTGTTTGATCCTTAAAGGAAACGAATGCCGGGCGGTCAGGACATCGTTACTTATTTCCAGTCAACCGTTCGCCGATCCGTTTCGGGTCTCCCTCACATTCCGCAATGATCGCGCTTACCTTATCGTATCCGAGTTGCGGTACAAAGGAGGCGGCAAAGGAATATGAGTTGTTTAGAATAGCGGCGCACTGTTCCCGGTTTGGAATAAGGAGTTCGATACACTTTGTACGAAAGAGAAACACCCCCCGGCTTAACAGGGAGAGGCTTTCCAAAAGAGCCTCCGCAATGAGCGGCGTAAAAGGATTGAGTTCGAATTCGCCTGAAGAAGCCGCCATTGAAACCGCGTAATCATTGGCCTGGACTTTGATGGCGGTCTGGATGACCATTTCCGGGATCACAGGATTCACTTTCCCCGGCATGATAGTACTCCCCATTTGCAGGGGCGCAAGTTTGATTTCCCCCAGGCCGCCTCGGGGACCGGAATTCATCAACCGAAGGTCGCCGGCGATTTTCATCAAGTTGACCGCCAGGGCTTTGAGCAAACCCGAAACTTCCACAAAAACGTCGTTATTCTGGGTAATGTCCATCGGGTATTCCGCAGCGGCAAGCCCTATGCCGGTGAGTTCCCTGAGCGTTTCTACCACCATAAAACGGTATTTCCGTTCCGCATTACCCGGAAGCCCCACCGCGGCGCCTCCCAGATTTACCTGCCGCAGCCGTTCCTCGATTTTGTAAAGCCGCCAGCGATCCCGGGCAATAGCTTGGGCAAACGCGCCGAATTCGGAACCCAAAGTTACCGGTACCGCATCCATTAACTCGGTACGTCCCAGCTTTTTAATGCCGTCAAACTCATTTTCCCGTCTTTGTAGCGCCTCCTGTAGCTTGGCGCAGCCGCCGCTCAGTTCCCTAAGAAGTTCAACCGCGGCAATCCGCAGGGCCGTCGGGTACACGTCGTTGGTGGATTGTCCCCGGTTCACGTCGTCAAGCGGATGGATGACCCGGTATGACCCCGGGGGCTCTCCCAATACATCCAGGGCTATGTTGGTTATCACTTCGTTGACGTTCATATTGGTCGATGTACCTGCTCCGCCTTGGAGAGCGTCTACAATGAACATATCCTCCGCTTCTCCTGCAAGCAGCCGGTCGCAGGCCGTTACCACCGCCCGGTATAACGCGGCCCTGCCGCCCGGAGGCTCAAGTTTCTGATACGTCAGCGCCGCGGCTTTCTTTATCGTGATGACGGCCCGAATAAGATGGGGATTGGTCTTTCCATAACCAAGAGCAAAATTATCCTGCGCCCGGGCGCTTTGAATCCCGTAAAGGGCTTCCTCGGGAAGTTCCATTTCACCCAGAAAGTCCCGTTCAATCCGCATGATCAGTCTTCAATCTCCGCAAGAATATGGGGGAATATACCGATACCGCGCTTCAATATTCCCTGAATATGGGCGATAACTGTGCCGTAGTTGGTGAACGCCGCCGCTTGATCTTCCGCGCACTTCTGCCGGTACAGCATTTCCCGCTCATTTACCATACAGCCTCCGCAATGGACGATCAGCCGGTAGGGAGACAGATCATCGGGGAATTCCACCCCCGAGGTAAAGGCGAAATCAATGGTTTTACCGGTATAATTTTTTATCCACCTAGGGAGCTTCACCGTGCCTATATCGTCGCATTGCCTGTGATGCGTACAGCCTTCGGCAACCAATACCCGGTCGCGGTCTTGCAGGTTATCGAGGATTTTGACTCCCCGCACCGCTTGGAGGAGAAAGCCCTTATACCGTGCGAAGAGAATGGAAAATGATGTGAGAGAAACATCCTGCGGGGTATCGGCGGAGACTTTGGCAAAGACCTGACTATCGGTGATCACCAGTTTCGGCTTTTTCCCCAGATGTTCCAGCGTTTCTTTAAGCTCATATTCCTTGACCACCACCGCCGCGGCATCGGCTTCGAGGATATCCCGAATCGTCTGCTGCTGGGGCAGAATCAGCCGCCCTTTGGGGGCGGCCTTATCAATGGGAACCACTAACACGACAAAATCCGACGGTTCAATCAGATCCCCGACGATTCTCAGTTTAGGCTCTTCCGTTAAGGCCCGGACGGCGATTTTTTCTTTCAGATTTTCAATATTGGTATTGTTTTTTGCGCTTACATATATCTCATGATCCGGCGTTTTTGCCGGCGTATGGGCAAGCAAATCGCACTTATTGTAGGCCAGAATAAAATCGACCTTTTTTTCCTGAAACAGGCGGATAAGCTCCTCATCGGCTTCGGTTTTTCCTGTTGCCGCGTCCACTACAAGAACCGCCACATCGGTCTTGTTCAGCACCTGCTTTGCCTTGCGTACCCGAAGCTCGCCAAGCGTCCCTTCATCATCAATGCCGGGGGTATCTATGATCAGCACCGGTCCCAAGGGCAGCAGTTCCATAGCCTTATATACCGGGTCGGTGGTGGTCCCCTTGACATCCGAAACAATAACCACATCCTGCCCGGTAACTGCATTTACCAGACTGGACTTCCCCGCATTCCGCCGTCCGAAAAAGCCGATATGCACCCGCTCGGACGAAGGCGTTTCATTTAATCCCATAATATTCTCTCTATAAACCGTCTTGTTATTCAGTATACTATATTCCCGGAAATTCGGCAAGATAGGTTATTCCCTCAAGCAGGGCAAAAGCATTTAACTTTTGAAGGATATAAAAATCCCGCAACTTAACAGGGATTTGGGTACATAGCGCTGGAAAAGGTCTATAGTAATCGTTGGTTCCTTGAAATATTATCCTTATCCGCGCTATTCAATTGCTTATATCTTTTTTAATCCGTGAAAATCCGTGTAATCCGCAGGCCCATGTTTAAATGCTTTTGACCTGTTCCCTTAAGACAAAGTCATTTTATTTTTTAATAATCTGCTTGGCCCTGATGTTCCCCTAGTTTTAATAGGATAATTGTGATACTTTAGAAAAATGAGGCCTGTTTGGAGAAAAGATCTTTACCGTAGGGGGCGCTATGAAAATAGAATTATTTACGTTTTGCGACTATGCTCAAGAAAACGGGGGCAAGCTGACCATTGTGGGGACCTTTGACACGATTATCTCCCAAAATTTTCCCTGCATACACCCCCAACTATCGGTGGTTATCAGGATACGCTTCGACATCTGGGAATTTTCCCATCATACCTTCAGGATTGAAACTAGAGATTTAGACGGAGAGATGAGTATGGAAACCATAAACGGCAGTGTGGAAGTCAAAGGCATGGGAAACGCCACCGCGGTATCTCACCTGGTTTTCACCATTTCCAACCTCCGTTTTAAGAACAGCGGCGTCATCAATTTTATCCTGTATATCGATGATAAGGAGCTGAATTCGATTCCTCTGCATGTCAGAAAGGGTTAGCGCCGTGCGCATAACCGGTTACCGGGACGCGGGCGCTTGCTGCCGCTCCGTTTCTTGCTCCTCCGCGCCCCGCTTTTTTGCCATTGCCGCTTTATGAGAACCTAGCAATATGGACAGAGGTTCCAGAAAGGGGATATTCTCACAGAGGATTTTGATGATCACCGTCATAGGTACCGCAAGAACCATCCCCGCAAAGCCCCAGATCCAGCCCCAGAACATCAGCGCGATAAGAATCGCAAGAGGTGAAAGCCCCAGATTATCCCCCATGATCTTGGGTTCCAGAATATTGCCGATAATCATGTTCGCCCCCAGCATGATTATTCCTACGGCGATTATGGGTCCCGGATCGGGCCAGAACTGAAGTACGGCAAACAGCACGGCGCCGGCGCCTACCGCAGCGCTGCCGATATTGGGAATGAAATTCAAAATAAACTGGATAAGCCCCCATACAACGGCAAATTCGAGCCTTACCAAATGGAGAGCTATTGTTACCACGATACCCGTAGCCAGGGAAATAAAAAACTTTGCCGAAAGATACCGGGTAACTTGCTGTACAACATCGGCGCTGATTTTTTTTATAGGGCCGGACCATTTACGCTTAAAGACTATTTCAATTTTTTCCGTAACGTTGGCCCCTTCAATAAGTAGAAAAATAACGAATAAAACCATCATAACCGCGCCTTTGAGGAAACCTATAAAAGCATTGGAAAAAGAAAAGGTGAGATACATGATTCGATTTCTAACCCCCAGTTGGGCCCATAGATTTTCAAAAAACGTCAGATGTTCGTCATAAGAAAGCTCAAAAAAGCCGGAAAACCACACATAGATTTCGGTCAGCCGTTTTTCATATTTCGGATAGAGGCTGAGAATGGTCCTCCCTGAAGCAAAAAGCACCGCCCCGATAAGATACAATCCCGCTATAATGATACACACCGCCAATATAATAGAAAATATCCGCTTAATGTGCAGCTTTTCCAGCATAGTGACCATAGGGTTCATAACAAAGGCTAGAAAAACGGAAATTGTAAAAGGCAAAATCACCGAAGCGGTAATTTTACACACCCCGCCGGCCAGCACACAGGCGATAAACGCTATCAGAAAAAAAATTCCCCTGCTACGGCTCTTACCATTGAATTTATTCTTCATTACTTATTAAAGTATGATATATAATATGGCCCTTGGTCTACCTTTTAAAAAGGCTATTTTTGAAAGTTAAAAATTTATGCGTTTATCCTTGAGATCGGCTTGACATGACGATCCTTATTTGATACATTTAGTAAGTAACGGCGGCATAGCTCAGTCGGCAGAGCAAACGGCTCATATCCGTTAGGTCATTGGTTCAAGCCCAATTGCCGCTAGACCGGTTTCTTATGAATAAGCGTCTATGTTTTTGTTTCAGCCAATGCGTAAGATTTACAGTAGTCGTATATCACGGCGAAGCCCTGTGTTTCTTCGTATTCATATTGCGGAAGCCGTTTAAATCGTGTATTTTTAAGCCTATGGTACATATCGCTTTTACAGGAGGCGGTACCGGGGGGCACATATACCCCGGACTGGCGGCAGCGTCTTATATACAAAAACAAGGGAATTACCGTATTTTTTGGATAGGTTCCAATAAAGGGATGGATAGGTCGATAGTTGAGGGCGCGGGGCTTGAATTTTTCGGGATCCCCTCAGGTAAACTGCGGCGTTACTTTTCCCTACAGAATTGTTCCGATGCATTTAAAGCGGGGGCGGGTTTTTTTGCCGCAAGAAAGATACTACAGAGAGAAAAGCCCGCGTTGCTTTTTTCCAAAGGCGGTTTTGTGAGTGTGCCTCCCTGTACCGCGGCGGCTTCCCTGGGGATACCGGTCTTTACCCATGAATCGGATGTTAGCCCGGGGTTAGCCACTAAAATAAACCTCCGGTTCGCGCGGAAGATCTTTACCGCTTATGAGGAGACCGCAGGTTTTTTAGGAGAATCCTATACAAACAAGATCATAGTATCCGGTAATCCGGTGCGCCCTGAATTCCGGTCTGCGGATCCGGCAAAGGGCAGGGCGTTTCTTGGCATTAAGGACGGGGAGCGGATACTCCTGGTGCTAGGCGCAAGCCAGGGGGCCAGGCAGATAAATGAACTGGTCAGGGAAACGCTGAATGAACTTACCAAATACTATACCGTGGTACATCAAGTAGGCCCCCATACCGAATGGGATGTAAAAGCCGGTGAAAAATACCGGCCGTATCCTTTTTTCAAAGAGGAAATGCCCCATGTGCTTGCCGCGGCGGAGCTTGTTCTGGGGCGCAGCGGAGCCGGAACCCTTTGGGAATGCGCTGTTCTGGGACGCCCTATGGTACTCATTCCCCTGAGCGGTTCCGGAACCCGGGGGGATCAGGTGGAAAACGCCCGGTTCTTTGAAAACGCGGGAGCTGCGGTGAGCCTTACCGCAGATATCCTCAGTCCCGGCAGTTTGATCGGTACGATTGTTTCTATCGCCTTAGATCCGGCCAAGAGAAACCGGCTTGCCGCGGCTTCCGCCCGGCTCGGCGCTACAGACGGGGCAAAGCTGATCGCGGATACCCTTATGCACGAAGCCATGCCGGACCACCATAGGAAACCGGTATGAAGATGGCCATGCTTGACATTATTTTACTCATCCTGATGCTGATTTTTGTCGTTCGCTGCGCCCTTCAGGGATTTGTACGGGAGGTGCTATCCATGACGTCCTGGATATGCGGTATCCTGGGAGCGATCCTGTTTTACAAAAGAGGGGCGGAATTTATACGGACCAGATTCTTTCAGGATATACGGATCCTTCCCGAACTGCTTGCTTTTTCAGGGGTATTCTTTATTATTTTCTTGTTAATCAAGATTGTGGAAGCATTGTTCAAGGATATTATAAACAGGCTGGATATGGGCGGTGTGGATCGGTTCATGGGCCTCCTCTTGGGATTCATTGAAGGGCTGATCTGCATAGTGGCAGTACTTTTTGTTATAACCATTCAGCCTATTTTTGAGATAGAACCGATTATAGAGGGGAGCGTTATTGCTCAACTCTTCCTGCCCCTTATTGCGGAGCAAATCCCGGTTAATCTTACCATTTTCCCTGAGTAGAAGATATGTTTGAACATATTGTAGGACAGAGCGCGATAACCCAACTGGCCTTTGACAGAACCGGCGGGACCCTGGCCCCTTCCATGTTGTTTTCCGGCCCCCCCGCATCGGGTAAGGGAACCGCCGGTCTGGAACTGGGGCGGGTTCTCTCCTGTGAAAACCCCGGCGCGCCAAGGGATTGTTCCTGCAACGCCTGCGTTCGCCACAGGCTCCTGACCAACCCGGACATACTGAGTCTGGGTTCTCGAAATTTTTCCGCGGAGATAAGCGCGGCCGCGGCGGCATTTCTCCGGGAGCCGGAAACAACCGGGGTGAAGCTGCTTTTTATCCGGTCGGTACGGAAACTCCTCGCCCGTTTTTCTCCTGTTTTGTGGGAAGATGAGCCGAAATTCGGAAAACTTGGGGATACTATTCTGTCCCTAGAAGAAGCCTTAGATGAGATATGGGCCGCCGAGCCTTCCGCTCCGGAGGCTTTACAAAAACGCTGCGCTTCTATCCTGAAAAACGCCATAAAACTCGAAGCCGACGGTATGAGCGAGCTTATTTCTATCGGACAGATCCGGCGGGCGGCGGCCTGGAGCCATTTGGCCCCTATGGGGAAGAGAAAGCTCCTGCTCCTTGAAAACGCCGATCGTATGCAAGAGGCCGCCCGGAATGCGCTTTTGAAAATTCTTGAAGAACCTCCTGTACTGCTGACCATCCTGTTGACCACATCCAGGGAAAAAGCCCTGCTTCCCACCATACTGTCCCGAGTCCGTCCCTACCGGTTTATCCCGCGATCCCATGAGGTCGAAATAGAGGTGATACGCCGAGTATTCAGAGACGAGCGCGTTACGGCCCGGGCGGACCTGCCGGGGATCGGCGCCTATCTTGATTCCTTTCTGCCTGTGCCGGCAGAGACGCTCCGGCCTTTGGCGGCGTTTTTCGCCGCCTTCATTGCCGCGGGAACCGCCCTGGCCTTGAGGAAACGCGGGGTTTCATCCATGCCCCATGAGATTATGTCCCTGGGCAAGCACGCCTCAGCCGTTGCGGAAGCCGCGGGACTGGGTAAACCCGGCGGGGACGCCCAAAGCGTCGCCGCAAAGGTCCTGGCAGGCGCGGAGAAATTTGAGATTCGAGGGCTCTTCCCCCGGTTTCTCAACTTTCTTCTCGGTTTAGTTTCTGATTCTCTCCGGCAGTCCGGGGTTCAAAACAGCGGCATGAACGGCTATTATGATATCTGGCGGAAGTATATCGGCGAGGCCGCAGTTGCGGCGGGAACCTACAATCAAAGCCCTGCCCTGACCCTTGAAAGGCTTGGTACGGAACTAATTCGGGCTATGTCCCGGCGGTAATTCTCTATTTGGTCCGCATTACTTCCACGCCGTTCCATTCCGGGGGAGGCGGATTGTCCGCATAAGCCAGGCATCGGGCGATGAGCGTTTCGGCGCTGTAATCTTCGTGAAGTATGATGAGGGCTTTTTTGAATTGCTGCGCCGCATCCTCAAAGGAACGGCGGTAATACAGAGACATCCCTTCATGGTAATAACCCCAGGCTTTTGCTTCGGGAACGGTTATGGACCGTTTGACCGCATATATTTTCACTCCCTGAGCCTTACCCTTGACCGCTACTGTATCGAGAAGGCGGATCGGCAGCCGGGGTTCTTTATGTTTAATTTGAGAATACAGAGATTCGGAGATTAGCAGTTCCTCCTGATAGGTTTTTGTAAGCCCTTCCAGCCGGGAAGCCAGGTTAACCACATCGCCGATGACCGTATAGTCCATTTTCCGTTCGCTCCCGATATTTCCCACCGTAACGGTTCCGTAACCGATGCCTATGCCGATATGAAATTCCGGTTTGCCCAGCTCCCTTTGTTGTTCATTAAATTGTTTTAAGACCTCGATCATGTCAAGCCCTGCAAGAACCGCCTGCATAGCATCGTCTTCGTGCCGAACCGGCGCGCCCCAAAACGCCATAATCGCATCGCCGATGTATTTGTCCACAATACCATTCCGGTTCATGATAATATCCACTTGATCCGAAAAATAACGGTTCAGAGAATGGACCAGTTCGTCAGGGGCCATACGCTCGGAAATGCCGGTGAATCCCCGGATATCGGAAAAGAGAATGGCAAGCTCCCGGTTTTCCCCTGCCAGCATAGACTCGGGCGCTGCAAAGAACTTGTCTATCAGGTCCTTGGGTACATATTTTTGGAAGATATGCCGGATTCGCTGTTCTTTTTTCTGAGCAAGCATCGCATCAAAAGCGTACTGTTTGATCTGCTTGTAGACTCGTTCCAATTCCCCAATCATCAAGTTGAAGGTATGGGCCAGATTTCCGGTTTCATCTTGGTATTCAACCTCAACTCGGGAAGACAGATCCCCGCTGCTTATGACGGTATGCATAGTTTTTACGATCCTGCGCAAGGGCTTAGTAAGAAACCCGGCAAAGCAAATCAGCACGATCATGGCAGCCAGGGAGGTTCCCGCGATTATCACAATGGTTTGGGTGGTTATCTCGTTCAAATCCTGATAAAAGACCGCTTTCTCTTCACTTAAAAGAATATACCAGCGAAAGGGGGTAAAGTAAAATGCCTTGAATACCCGTTCTTTGCCGTCAATGACCGCATACATGATACCCTCATGCTCTTCATGAAGTATATCCAGCAGGACTTCCCTTTCTTCAGGTCTAATCTCCAGCGGGGAGGTCGCCATAGGGATCTTGCCTTCAGGGTCAACCGCGAAAATGATTTCAGTATCGTTTAGAATAATGCTGCGGGCATAGATCCCCAGGGCGTTTTGAGCCGCCATGACCATATCCTGCCTTTCCGCATAATTGTTTTCTACCAATAGTACCCATTGATTCCTCACATATTTTTGCACTTCATTGATCTTAAAGTTGAAGAATTGCTGGGTTATCCGGGTTATACCATTAGCGGCGGTAATATAAGACGCCGCCTCCGCAAGAAAGAGGGTAACTATGAGTAAGGGCAGAACCACCAAGATAATCTTAAAACGGATACGCATATAAACAGTCTATGATAAGGGGAAATCTATAGCAAGAGGGAGGATCGCAGGCGCCGGATAATTACCCGGGAGGGAGAATTAGGGCATGGTTACGCCCTTTCGATGTACAATACTTCATGAATTAAGAACTGTAGGTATAAAATAGAGCTTGATATTTATCAAAATGGTATAATATACTGAAGCCTTAAAGGAGCGGATATGTCCCGTGTTGCCAATCCTGTGCTGACAGGTTTCCACGCCGACCCTTCGATTGTGCGGGTAGGCGAATACTTTTACATTGCCAATTCAACTTTTGAATGGTATCCCGGTGTGGAGCTGCACCGTTCAAAAGACCTTGCCTGCTGGGAATCGCTGCCTTCGCCGCTCGGTGAAAAGCGGCTTCTGGACATGGAAGGCGCACGCGCCTCCTGCGGCGTCTGGGCGCCTTGTTTGAGTTACGGCGACGGCCTCTTCTGGCTCATCTATACCAATGTGCGGACCTGGAACGCCGGCCCTTGGAAGGACTGCCCCAATTACCTTACCACCGCTCCGGCCATCGGCGGCCCTTGGTCGGATCCGGTGTTCCTCAACTGTTCCGGCTTTGACCCTTCGCTGTTCCACGACGAGGACGGCAAAAAATGGCTTGTCAATATGGAATGGGATTACCGGCAGGGCATCGACCCCGAAGGCCCTCAGTTTACGGGCATTCTCCTACAGGAATACAGTCCCGCGGAAAAAAAACTCATAGGAGCGCCGCGCAAGATTTTTAAAGGTTCGCCGATTATGTGTGTTGAAGGGCCGCATCTCTACAAGCGGGGCGGTTGGTATTACCTGCTCACTGCCGAAGGGGGCACGGTCTACAAGCACGCCGCCACCCTGGCGCGCTCCCGTTCCATTGAAGGGCCTTATGAGATTCATCCCCATAATCCGCTCATCAGTTCTAGCGGGAAACCGGAACTGCTTCTGCAAAAGGCCGGCCATGCAAGCTGGTGCGAAACCGCAGATGGCCGTACCTATCTTGCCTGCCTCTGCGGACGCCCGTTGCCCGGCACAAAAAACTGCCCCCTTGGACGGGAGACTTCTATTGCGGAACTGGTCTGGCACGACGATTGGCCGTATATAAAAGCCGAAGACGGCGGCAGGCAAAACTGGCCGGCTGATACTTTTGATTCTCCTGTGGAAATTACAGGCGGCGCTGTGCGCAATGCAAGCGCCGCCTACAATTTTGACGGCTCCGCCATTCATGGTGATTTTAAAACATTGCGCGCCGGCGCACAGCCGGACCGCTATTCCCTGAGCGCCCGTCCAGGCTGGCTGCGGCTGCGCGGCGGGCAGTCGCCGGTCTCGCCTTATGGCCAAACCCTGCTTGCCAGGCGGCAGAGGGACTTTTCTTTTACCGCGGAAACCTGCCTTGAGTTTAACCCCAAAAGTTTTCAGGAATTGGCCGGACTTTGCTGGCGCTACGACGAGCGCAATCAGTATCTGCTTGCCGTAACCTGGGACGAAAACCGGGGGCGCTCGCTTGCCATATTGTCTATGATAGAAGGCCGTTTTTCCCGCGAAGAAGGCCCCGCCCTGCCCGCCTCTGGAGCGGTGTATTTGGGGCTTTCGGTGCGGGAGCGTGACGGCAGATTCCGCTATTCCGCCGACGGCAAAAATTATACCGGTATTGGTAAGCCGCTGGACGCCTGCGTACTCTCCGATGAATTCGACACGCTGGGCTTTACCGGAGCTTTTACCGGTATGTTCTGTGTGGATACGGCGCGGTGGGAAGCGCTCGCGGACTTCAAGTATTTTACCTATACCGCGCTGTAGAATTCAGAGCGCATCCATCCTTCAATCGGCGCAAGACAACCCCAAACGCGCTTGGTTAGTTACGGTATACAGGGAGCGGCGGCCTTCAGGAAATTGAGAGGCATCGGTACTTTCACCGGGGGCGTGCAAAGCACCTTGAGAATTTGGTTGAGTGGAACTGGTTGAGGATATTTCTTTTGAGATTGTCTCATAATGGAACGCCCTCTGCGACTTCATGGCACAGGGCTATTGGTTGGCAAGGCAAAAACCGTCGCATACAGCCGGAAGGTTAGGTCTAAATGGGTTGGAATTTATAGTAAAGAACATAAAACCTATTGATAAAATTGAATAAAAGGATATATAATCCTAAAAACAGGAGATAGGATATGGTATCCATAGGGATTTTAATACCATTTGTTGCGCTGTCTATAACAATTGTGGCAATAGTTCTTTCATATAAACAAAAGACTCAGAAAAATAAAGGGATGGTTTTGGCAAATATGAAACGCGTATGCCGCCGCCATTTCCGGTATTGTCTTATGTAAATATTCCCTGCCGGAAACTTGATTGCGGCATATATATTGCGGAACTCAATAAATTAAGGTCCCTAACTCCATATGCTCCGCTATAATTCCTTATTTGGTCTTCCAGTATAACTAAGACTTCAGATAATGTTAAAAACTTTATCATTTTTATTAGGGCGAAGCCCTATATAGTTTAATACCCCGCCGCTCTGCGGCGGCTGAAAGTTGTGATATACTGGAAGGATGAGCGAAATCATCCGCAAAAAGCATAATGTAAGCACACTGATGTATCATATAGTATGTCCAGCAAAATACCGGAGAGCGGTAATAAATGAAGAAGCGGATAAGAAATTACGAGAAATATGTCTTGGGATAGAGGCACGGTATGAAATATAGTAGTTTAATATAATATTATGTAACACCAAAATAATCACAGATAGCCGAATTGACCGATTGAAAAACACGCAGGTTATTGCAAAGGAACCGTTTCATGTTGGCCCATGAGTGTT
>JAITHW010000210.1 GCA_031279815.1 Treponema sp.
TTGGTCATGGCATAGATGATGTCATAGGTTTTTAAGGCGTCCACAGCCCGCAGCACAATGGCGGTGAGCACCGTGGGCATGATCATAGGGAGGGTAACATGAAAAAAGGTCTCTAGCCCATTCGCGCCGTCCACCATAGCCGATTCAAAGGGATCTGAGGAAAGCCCTGAAAGCCCCGCCAACACGATGAGGGCGATCATCGGGGTCCACTGCCAGATATCCACCAGCATCAGGGAAGGCAGCGCCGTGGCGCTTTCGGTGACCCACCCGCTTTGAGGAAGCCCAAAAGCGTGAAGCACAAAATTAAGAAACCCGATGGTAGGATCGTAAAACAGATTAAATACAATCCCGATGGCTACGGGGGTTACCACCAGAGGCAGGAGCAGGAAAAACTTCAACAGGCCCTTGCCCCGGAATTCCCGGTTCAGGATCAAGGCGATAATCGTACCCAAAACCGCTTCGCCGATTACTACCCCCAGGGTGAAGGCGAAGGTGCGCCCAATAGCGGCAATGAAGCGGGGATCCCGGATAACCAAACGATAGCTTTGAAGTCCTACAAACCGCATGGGCCTGCCCGATGTGAGGTTCCAATCGGTAAAACCGACCAAAAGGGTATAACATACCGGAAAGATCATGAGCAGTATCACAAAGACGAGCGCCGGTAAAGGAAATAGATATTTCAAATTGCGCTCGATGAATCCGCTGTTTCCTACCACGCTACAATCTCCCCTTGCGGGGAAGGCTTTTCTTACAAAGACCCTTCCCCTTTTTTACGTTAGTTCCCGTATTCGCCGTCGGCTTTAAGCAGATCGTTTACCGCCGCGGCTTTTTCAGCGGCAAGCGCAGGAAGCCGCGGGGAACTTCCTTTGGAATTGATGGATTCTATGATCACCTCACCTATCAGATCCCGGGCCTGGCCAACGGAACTCATAAAAGGCCGATCATAGGGATACCCGTTTTTGGCGGCGTGCGCCTGGGTTTCGATGAGTCCGGGGTTCATGGCGGCCCTGACCGCGGGGTCCTGCCAAGCGGAATTACGGGCCATGGTGATGTTTGACGCCATACCTTTGAGGGCCAACTCTTTACTGGTAGCCCAGGCGAGGAATTTGGCCGCGGTCTCAAGGTTCCGGCTCTTGCCGGATATGGCCATAGCCCAGGAAACCACGATGAAAGGGCTGTCCCCATTGGGTCCTGTAGGAAGTTTTGCGATTCCTACGTTTTCGGCGGGAATTTGGGTTTTAGCAGGATCAACAATCTGTCCGTAGAACACCGAGGCATCGGTCCACATGGCGAGCCGTCCGGCCTGGAATACAGGCATCAGGGCTTCCCAGGACATGGAAGTTACTCCTTGGGGACCGTAATTTCCCAAAAGCCGCCCATAATACCTGATGGCCTCTATGGCTTCGGGTTTGTCAAAAACCGCCGCATTCTTATCCAGATACTTGCCCCCATAATTATAGACATAACTGGAAAGCTGGGTTACCGCCGCGGCTCCCGCGCCCCTGGAGCCAAACCCCGCCACCCCATCGGCGTTCAGCACTTGAGCGGCGTTTTCAAGCTCCGTAAAATTGGCGGGGACCTGCAGTCCCGCCTGCCGGAACAGATCCTTCCGGTAATAGAGAACCTGCCATTCGGTTACCAGGGGAACGATATAGGGTTTTCCGTCCTTGCGTCCTATATCCACCGTATTGGAAGGGTAGTCTGAAAAATCATAGCTGTCCAAAGGGGCGTACCAGCCGTTTTTATTGAACAGAAGGGTCTCCTGTAAAGGCCGCGTCATAAACACATCCACAGTAGAAGAATTCGTGGCGAACTCGGTGGTTAATTTCTGGGTAAGCTGACCTTCCTGGAGGCTTTCGACCGTTACTTTAATACCGGTTTCCCTTTCAAAATCGGGAATTGCGGTTTTCAGCAGCTCGCCGTAAGGGTGATTTGCTAAAAGAACCCGGATTTCCTGGGAAGACCGGGCGCTTCCGCCTGAAGCCCCGGTCTTGTCTGAACCTCCTGTCGCAAAGGCGGCAAAAGAAAAATAAACCATAAGCAAAACAACTAAACATCGTTTCATAATTACTCCTCTAAATAAAAAACCAGATTTTAGATTATAAACCGGATATTATCCCTTGTCAAAGGATTTTCAAGGACGATTGCCTAACCGGACAAGAATGGTACGGAGCGTATTTTAACCTATGCGTTTATTCGGCGTTCTTCCTTTTCGGGTATGCCCTGGGTACTTTGGACGATATCCTTAAACTCTTTCTCATCCAAGGTTTCTTTCTCCAAGAGCAAACCGGCCAGCGTATTGAGGAGGAGTTTATTCCGGGTGAGTATATTCTTTACCGACGCGTACTGTTTTTCCACAATATGGGCTATTTCCTCATCGATATACTGCTGGGTTGCCTCGGAATATTCCCGGTGCAGCATAGGTTCCGGGGTTTGAGGACTTCCTAACATATTGGCGCCCCGCTGAGTGAGGGCTACATGCTTGAAGCGGCTGCTCATACCGTAATCGGTGATCATTCGGCGGGCGATATCCGTGGCTCTGGTAAGGTCATTGGCCGCGCCGGTGGAGAGCTTCCCGAATATTAGTTCTTCCGCCGCTCTGCCGCCGAGCAGCACATCAATCTTGCCGAGCAGTTCATCTTCAGTCATCAGATACCGGTCTTCTACAGGCATCTGGAGCGTATAGCCGAGAGCGCCGAATCCCCGGGGCACAATGGATATTTTCTGTACCGGATCGGAACCGGGGGTAAAGGCCGCAATCAGGGCGTGGCCGGTTTCATGGAAAGCTACGATCCGGCGTTCTTCTTTGGATATGATTCGGTTCTTCTTCTGGAGACCAGCCACGGTTTTTTCAATGGCTTCCTCAAAGTCCTTCTGGGACACAAGCTGCCTGCCTCCCCGGACCGCAAGGAGGGCCGCTTCATTCACAATATTTGCCAGATCCGCCCCTACAAAACCGGAGGTCATCCGGGCGATAGCATCCAGATCAACTTGGGGATTGAGTTTTACCGCCTTGGCATGGATCTTCAGAATTGCCTCTCTGCCTTTGAGGTCCGGGCGATCCACCAGGACTTGACGGTCGAAACGTCCTGGACGCAGGAGGGCCGGGTCCAGGACGTCGGGCCGGTTCGTGGCCGCCAGGATGATAAGCCCGCTGGTGGCGTCAAAGCCGTCCATCTCCACCAAAAGCTGATTCAGGGTCTGCTCCCGCTCGTCGTTCCCGCCGGCAATATTATTGATCCGGCTCTTGCCGATGGCGTCCAGTTCGTCGATAAAGATGATGCAGGGAGCTTTGTCCCGGGCCTGTTTGAAGAGATCCCGAACCCGGGCCGCTCCTACTCCGACAAACATCTCCACAAAATCCGCGCCGCTCATCCTGAAAAAGGACACTCCCGCCTCTCCTGCCACGGCTCTGGCCAAAAGGGTCTTTCCGGTCCCCGGAGGGCCTACCAGAAGCACCCCTTTGGGAATCTTGCCCCCTATGTCGGTGTACTTTTTGGGATTTTTCAGGAAATCCACCACTTCTATAAGTTCTTCTTTAGCCTCGTCAACTCCGGCGACATCGGCAAAACGGGTAACAATGTCCCCTTCCGCTACGATCACCGCCCGGTTTTGTCCCACCGAAAGTACATTTCCTCCCATATTCCCCAGCCGCTTTAGGAGAAAACGCCAGATCAAGAAGAAAAAGCCGATGGGCAGGACCCAACTGAAGATGATATTGAGGATCACATTCCCTTCACGGGAAACCGCGTAATAGGAAACCCGTTTTTCGTCCATGAGCTTAATGATTTCAGGGTCATTGATAGGCACGGTCCGATAGATGACCTCCGGAGACATCGTGTAGGGATTTTTGACCCGCGGCCCTGGGGGAAGCTCCCGTTTCAAGGCGGTATAGCCGGTAAAATAGGAATCCGTCAGTTCTACCCGTTTGATCTCCCCGGACACAATCTTTGCTTTAAATTCGGAAAAATCAATAGTGGGATTTACTTTCTTCATAAAAACATAGTTAAAAAGGCTCATCCCCGCCACGAGGATCAACACATAGACAAGAGAAAACTTCCAGTCTTTGAAAGGCTTGAAATCCGGCAATCTGGGACCCCCAAAGGGAAATTGAGGCCCTCCGGGTTTTCTTTTCTGAGAATTTTCAGGTCCGTTGCTACTCACTACTTATGCTCCTCATTATATTCTCTACTGCTAACTTTAATATCCACTTTTTGATAAGGTAATTCAATATGCTCTTCATCAAAACGCTTCTTTATTGTCATAAACATTGAGGTTTTAGTCTCTAATAGATAATTTTTATCAAACCAGACGTTGAAGATAATCACCACCCCCGCACGGTCGAATTGATCCACCCGGAAAAGGGGCGCCGGGTTATCCAATACATAGGGGTTCCTTGCCGCAATGTCCATGAGAACCGTTCTCACTTGTTCCAAGTCCGCCTGGTAGGTAACGCTGAACGCCAGATCCAGCCGCCGGATGGGGAAACGGGTCAAAGTGGTTACATTACTTTTAAAGATCGTTTCATTGGGGATCCGCACATAGAGGTTGTCAAAGGTGCGTATTTTCACCGATAAGAGATCTACCGACAATACCACCCCCAGAATGGTATCCACCATAATCGCGTCCCCTACTTGAAAAGGCTTTTCCGACAGGAGGAAGAGACCGGAAATAAAACTCGACACCGTGGTCTGCGCGGCAAAACCCACCGCGATCCCCACCACTCCCGCAGCTCCCAGAAGCGCGGAAGTATCTATCCCCATACTCTTGAATAAAAAAAGCATACCCATCACAAAGCCGGTATATTTAATAATCTTCCTCACCATGAAGGTCCTCTGGGGACTGAGCCGGTTTTTCAGGAGTTTTCCCATAATAAGCTGGATCAGATTGAAAGTTATAACAATGACAAAGACCATGGTGAGGGCGCTGATGATGCGGATTACCAGATCAAAAGGCCCGGCGCTGTCTATAGTACGGATGACGGCATCCAGCAATTCACTTATGTGCATAACATACCCCGTTAAAACCTGGTGATATTTTTGATAATATCTACACTCCGGCGGGCAATCGTTTCTCCTACTCCGCTTTTTATACCCGGACTGATGAGTCTATAGTCCCCCTCCTTGGGTTGACCCACTGTTGTTTTCTGATCTGTCCCGAAAAAATCCAGTTCCAGGGTATCGGAAATCAACCGGTCCTTATAGACATAGATATTGAGCGGTTCGGGATATACGACGAAATGTTCCAGCTCAAACATGGTTTTAGCGCTGTTTTTGATGAGGATCTTCCCGTGGATGAATAGGGAAGGCGGCGTTTCCTGTCCCGCATTATGAGGCAGGATACCCCCTGTCAGGGAATGGCCGAATTCTCCGTTCATGGTGTCCGGACCAAACCATGTTTTGGGAAGGGTAATAGGCATGGTTTCCGCGAGAACCGTTTCCGGCGCGGATTCGAACCTCACAACCGGCGGCAGGACCGCGGTAAAATAAGCGCTCTGTCCCGGGGCTATCGCAACTTTTTCCCGAACCCTGAGTATATAGGGTTCGGCGCTCAAATAAGGATGCAGAGAAACCTCCTCCCCGGGTCCCCACGTCCGGGTCACCGGCAGAGATTCCGGCGGCTCTTCCGCATCGGGTCCGCGGAAATCATGGTTCCGCTCATAAAAAGGTATTATGTTGAAAGCAATCCGCCATATCTCTCCGTCTTTTCTGAGATACGCGCCCGCGCCGTTCAAGCGCCAGCAATACCAGATACTGTCTTTTGGTTTAAAAGGATCCCACATGGTGTTATATTTTTAATATACTTCAAATCCTTATATTCATCAAATCACTCCGCAGGCAAGGCGGATTTCACAGCCCGGTACGGATAAAATGCCCGGTTTTGCCGCCGGATTTCTCCCAGAGCCGGATTTCACCGATTACCATAGTCCTGTCCATAGCCTTGCACATATCGTAGACGGTAAGGAGCGCCACAGATACACCGGTCAGGGCTTCCATTTCCGCGCCGGTTTTTCCCGACAGCTTCACGGCGCAAACCGCTTCAATCAGGGATGTATTTCCGTTTTCCCGGATATCAAAATCTATGGTACACATATCGAATGCCAAAGGATGACAGAGGGGGATTAATTCCGCGGTCCGTTTAGCCGCCATGATACCCGCAATTCTGGCCACCCCCAGGACATCCCCTTTGGCAGCGCTACCTCCTTGAATGGCCTTCAAGGTTTCCTCATTGACCGTGATACGTCCCTTAGCCCGGGCGGTACGAACTGTTATGTCCTTGGCGGAAACGTCCACCATGACCGCATTGCCTCCGGCATCAAAATGGGTAAACCCCTGCTCCATACTTATAACCCTCTTTTGTTTGCAATGTATAGGATATTATTATCTTTATAATATCGATTTGAATAGCCCGTTGCTCGGAACGAAGACAGGTATGATGAATTGCTGTACAGGATGCTGAAAAATTGGAGAAAGTATGAGGTATACCGGTTCAAAGCGCCGGGAAAAGAAGGGGGAAGAACCGGCCGGATTGGCATTGTGTGCATAACGAGCCTTGATCTGCCGGGAGGAAATACCCAGAAAATCACGGGAATAGCACTCAATTTCGCGCATCTTCCGTGGTTCTTTTACTATATTTGCTTTAACCGGCGCTTCCCTAACTAATCTCCGGCGACTTGAGCGCCCCCTGGGGCCAGAAGCGGTATTCATAGGTCCAGGCCGGTCCCAGGGAACGCCAGGAATTGGGTCCCCACCAGAAACCATTGTCCCGCGTGTTGTTGTGAAGCTGCCCAAAGGTGTTGATCCGGCTTCCAAAAAAAACGAGTTCTATCCGGTGTGTCCCATTGGGAAGATCCGGGACCTCAAGCCTATACGGCGAGTAGGCGATTACGCCCCGGTCAAGGCCGTCTACCTTGACTTTTAAGAGGTGCCCCCGGTAGCAGGAAGCGGTAAGGGCAAAGCCGCCGCCCGTGCTTTCCGCCTCAAGATGATA
>JAITHW010000235.1 GCA_031279815.1 Treponema sp.
AGCCTGTTGCAAAAGTCGGTTACTTTTGCACAGGCTCTTGCAGTTTTTCGCCCTATGGGCTGCAAAACTGCGTTTCTCAGCGGTTGCTGTTGCAAAACTGAAGTTTTGCAACAGCCTCGAATGGCAGAAAATAATCGTGGCAGAAAATAATCCGCAATTTCCGCGATTGGGCGCGGCGGAAAAACATTGCCCGCGTCCACATACCGGAACCGGAAAAGCGGGTCGATGTGAGCGTAGAGGGAGACAAGCTCTACATGGACGGCAAAAACCTTCTTAACTTCCCCAGGGGCACCCCCAGCCTGGTCAAGGAGTACATCAGCCAGGACCTTGCTAAAACTTTCGCCATCCGGGAAGGCGGCAATGAACCGCTCATCATTGAAACCTATGGACGCGGAGAACAGGCCGCCATAGGAAATTTTCTTAAAAAGTTCAGGGCAAAAAAATGACCATACAACAGATTCGGGATAAAGAAGGTTCTTATTTCGCGTAATTAAAACGGGATTATTTTCAAAGCCCTTAAAACTTTAACCACGATAAAGGCGATAATTATCACCGCCGCCGTAATGACAACCGCAAGCAGAGTATTTCGCTGACCGGTTGCTTTTTGATTGTCTGCCCGCAGGGCGGCGATCTCCGTGTCCTTACCCGCCGCTGCCTGTTGCCAGGCATATTCGCGTTCATCGATCATGGCCCCCACCAGTCTGGCTGTTTCCCGCTCCCGGGCAAGTTGTAAATTGAGGCTTTCGGCGTAGCCTTCGATGCGCTCCGCTCGGGTTCTGGCTTCGCGGGCTTGCAGGGCCAAGGCTTCCCGGTCAACGTCTGGAGCGGCAAGGGAGATTTCCAGGACGGAGATTGCCTCCGCCACACCCCGGCTTTCCGTCTCTATTTTCTCCCCGATGATGGCCAATTCGGTCTGCCGCTGCCGCTGCTCTTCCTGGGCCTGCCGATATTCCAGCGCCCCGGGGGGCGGGGCTGATACTCGCCCGGCGGAAGCACAAGAAACCAGTAGGGCGGAAATTATTAATAGGGGTGCGGCTTTCATCCCTTCCCCTTTGCGGCGGAGACAATCTCCCTGACGTCCGTCCAAGTGGTAAACAACAGCAGGATAAGGCCCCCCAAAAGCCACGCGATGCAGGGAATTAACGGCGGGATGAAGGCTCGCCAGTCAATTGTAGTATCTGGATTCGCGTCAATAAATTTGATAATCCCTGCCAAGGCCAGGCCCCCGGCAACGATGGAAGCCGCGAAACAGAGCGCCGCCGAAATCCGGCGCATTGACAGCGGCCCCGGCTTCCCGTCATCACCGGGGGCTTCGCGCAAAAAACTTGACATGGTTATACGTTCCTTTGGTAGTGGGGCGCGTCCCAGCCGATATGGAATTTATCAAACGGGGGCCAGGACCCGCCCCATTCAAGCCCCGCTTCCTGGCCCAGCGCCCCGAAGGCTCGCCAGAGTTCGGCATTATTGGCGGTTATAAGCCAAGGCACCTTCCCGTCCAAGACCGGCACGATGTCAGCCGCCTTTCCGGTAAGATGAATGGAATTCATGGTTTTGGTAACAACCTTTTTCGCCTCCGATTCTTCCAACAGGTAGAGCCCGGCCTTTTTTCGGAGTTCATTGATCCTTTCCAGGGATTCACGCCCCTGGGCATAATAGGCTTCCTGTACCGCCTGGGTACGCAGGGTTTCAACTATCGAATAGCGCAGTCCGCGTTGTTCCAGTTTATTGACAAAATCGTCAAAATAACGCTGTACTCCGGAGTTTAGAAGATCCAGTTTTCCCATAACTCCCCCTTGAATCGTTTCTGCTGCTCCGCTATGGGCACACAGTCTACGTCAAGCCCCAAGCCGCCTTATTTCTTCCCGCCACGCTTGCCGCTGGGCGATCTGATCCGCATACTCTTCTTTGGTTGCCGACCCCTCGGCGATTTTAACGGCTAGATAGTCCGTTTCCGCAAGCCGCCGCCGCAGGTCCATGACCCGCAGGGGCTTTTCCTCCTCCGCTTTTTCATCATCGTTTTTACCAAGGATTATCTTTCCCTCGATAACCCGCGCAAGGCCCCCCGCCGCTTCAAATTCGGCGTCCGTAACGGTGATTGAGGGCTTTTCGATGCCGTCAATTTCTTTCATGGCCTGTTTATCCGTATGATTGGCAACAGTACCATCCTTCCGTATCCCTAGATACACCATAATAATCCTCCGTATATTTAAGTTATGAACAAATCATCATAGAGTTTGTCCATACGTTTAACTGTGTGATAAGATTGAAACCTCTTTGTGTAGCCGCCGCGCCATGATTGATATGCGATATAAACATCGTTAAAAGACATTTTCCCCTGTTCGAGCAACCGCTTGAATTTGTTCAGTTTTCTCCGCATACGCTTTCTCGATTCGGGAGATGCCCGGCGTATTATGGCCCCGTTTTCACAGAGCGCATATACCCCCTTCAAGAATTTTATTCCATCCTTTAATTTTACGATTTTTGTTTTCTTCCTGTTTATTGTTATGCCCAAAGGTTCACATATCTTTATTACTTCTGACAGGCAGTGTTCCAGATATTTTTTATCCCTGTGTATAATATAGAGATCATCCATATATCGGCCATAATATTTAATCCCGAGTATTTCCTTTACAAAATGGTCCATCCGGGTAGGATAAAATATCGCCGAAATCTGGGACACCTGGCTGCCCAGGCCCAAAGATATCCCCTCTCCGAAGGGGGCAATAAATTCACGGATCAATTTTCTGATTTTTTCGTCATTTATAATGCGCTCCTGCATCCCGAAAAGCATATCATGGCGTATATTGTCGAAAAACCTTGAGAAGTCGATAGATAAACAATACCCCTCATTTGAAAATCCTTTTTTTCTGTAAAATTTAGATAAATGGCAAATAAGTCTTTTCACAGCGAAATGCAATCCCTTCCTTTTAAGCGATGCTCCATTATCATGAATAAGGGACCGGGAAATTATAGGGACCAAAACTTGATCGCATAAACATTTTTGTACTATTCGCTCTGATATATGTACACTTTTTATATGCCTCGGTCTTCCACGCTCCATAATATTGAATTCTACAAATCCGTGGGTAACATTTTCTCCGTTGATTAGTTTATTCCTTGTATCTGATATGTTGCGTAATAAATTCATTTCATGCCGCTGAACAGATTCTTTCCATGACACCCCGCGTTTAGACTTCTTAAACGCGGCCCGTAAATTATC
This sequence comes from Treponema sp., assembly GCA_031279815.1. Classification (GTDB taxonomy): domain Bacteria; phylum Spirochaetota; class Spirochaetia; order Treponematales; family Breznakiellaceae; genus JAITHW01. The sequence goes on from JAITHW010000235.1 coordinate 3,221, forward strand.
CGGGTCTGTTACCAGAGAAAAATCATCATATTTCGAGATAGTTTTATTTCTCTTTGCTTCCCTCTCATCATCCCGCCGTTCTCGACGGGCAGCCCTTCGTTCAGCGCTGTTCATTTTGCCTCCTTAAAATAGACCTGTACGGTCTCCCGCAATGGGTCAGAATTGCAGGTATGCGTTAATAGACCGCATAGCGCCAATGGGCATGAAATGGGCCGTAACGCATAATCGATCCACCATGCAAGAAGCGTCCGCCCAGGCGCATCTGGTCAACTTTTCTCCGTTACCGGATGGATACTTTCTCCTTCTGTGTTGGGGTAATCGGAGCAAAGCTCCTACACGTAGTTACCCTCACCGAATCGGGGGCCACGCCGCCGTCCGTCGTACTCGCATTGTTGTTGTTGAAGTTGCCGTTGTTGTTGACATTGCAAAAGTTGGTCGCGGCGTAAGCGGTTTTTAGAAAGCACCCATATAAAATTTTTATTTCTTTATGGTTCCCTCCTTTATACGTTTCTCAATAATACTGTTTGATTTTCGCCATCCCTTTAACAGTTCAATTTCAAATTTGATACCATCAACATAAGGCAAAAACTTTTCCAGTTTAACCGG
>JAITHW010000036.1 GCA_031279815.1 Treponema sp.
TCATGCCTAGTCCTTTGTGTTTCACTTGGCTGCCTCCAAGCAACCAGTGTGCCTTGGACTAGGTTTTTAGTTTTTAGTCACCAGCTTTTCGACTAGGTTTTGTTTTTAGGCATTACGGGAGGATCATCGAATTGGTATAGGTACGGTTACTTAGGAAGAGGCGGGGATACGCTCTAAAGCATTTCCCTGCTTATCGGGCTGCCTATCCATATTCCCTCACCCAAATAATCTATCCTGCGGCCTTCTATGAGAATCTGAACATCCTTAACATTGGTAAATTCCGTAGCGGTCCAGATAAGCTGGGTTAATTGAGCTGCATATCCCTCCACTCCGTATGTATTATACTGAAAATCCTCACTGATGCTGATATATGCCGTGTCTTTCAAGACCCTAGCGGATAGGATCTTGGTTCCTTGGGGGATGAGGGAAATAATACCCTGCCGCGTTTCCTCATCGGAGGGCCCCTTCAAAAGAACCTCCAGAACATCCAGTAAAGGGGAATTGGAGGCGGGAACCGCTCTGGTTACTTTTGATCGCAAGATAGCGCCGTTCCGGTCAATCTGAATGAAATATAAAGACCGGTCCCTGAACGTACCGGGAGAATTAAGCCGGGAAGACTCATCGGACACCGCAGGTGACCCTGGCTGAACCGTTTGATCATACGGTATGGTTGAACCCGGCTGAGGAGGCCGGCCTAAATCGCTTGCCGAGGTTTCCGAAGAAGACCGATCCGCGGATACAGAAACAGGGTTTGGCCGGCTCTCAGGTTCGCTGCCCTGCTGGGATACCACCGAAACCCCCGGAACTTCCCGGATCATCTGCCCCGATTCCTGTTGTGCGGCTTGGACCGTATCCCACGCGGCAGGTTGATTAGTAAACGGCCTGTCTGTGAATAGAGTATCTTCATCCTGAAAGGGCTCCGGCAGCGGTGAAACCGGCAGGTGATTGTTCTGGGATGACCTGGACTTAAACCACGCGGGCCACAGGGCATTCTGCATGGTGGTACGGATCCTAGGCCAATTAATGATGAAAAGACAGATTACGAAAATAATGAAAACCAGCCAAAAGATAAAGGCTCCCAGAATCTTCATCTTTGCCTCTTTACTAAGAGGCGCTTTATATATGGTTTTATAGGGTGTTTTCCTGTTCAATAAAGCCGGCTCCTCTAATGTTTTTGCAGGGAAGGTATTGCGGAGAGCGCCTCCACAAAGGCTGTTAAGGCTTCCCCAGAGGGAAATAAGCCCTGAAAAAAAGACGGGCCGCCGCCGCCTTTGCCGCCCCAGGCTTCCATAGGTTCCTGTATGAAGTTTCGGATATCTATGCCTTTTACTGAACAGAAAGCGGCAAATTTATTATCCCTGAGAGCTGCAAGGAGGATCACCCTGGAGCTCAGTTTCTGGGCGGCCCGGCCTATACGGAGAACTTCTTCCATACCCGCGTCCGGAATAGAGGCGCTTAACAGAGTATTGTTCCCGGAATCCGCTCCCGGCTCCCGGAGTAACTCATGCGCTTTGAATAGGGCGCTTTCCTCTTCCCTTGCTTTGAGGGCTTGTTCAAGGCTGTGGTTTTTGTCCAGAAGGGCGCGTACCCCCTCGGCAATCTCACCAACCGGGACTTTAAGAGCATGGGAAATGAAGCTCCCGTTGTGCCGCAAGAGGCGGCTGTCCCGGAGAACCCGGCGGCCCGCAATAAAGGAGACCCGCATCATGCCCTTGTATTTTTCCGCTCCCAGAATGCGAAGCATACCTATTTGGCCAGTGGATTGCAGATGAGTCCCGCAACAGGGAGAAAAGTCCTTTCCTTGGATTTCCACCACCCGGATCACCGCCTCACCCCGGGGGGGAATCTTCCTGAGAGGGAAATCTTCCGCCTTTTCCGGAGGACAGTGATGGATAACAACAGGATAATTCTCCTCAACCGCGCCGGCTACGGCCTCTTCAAGCATAATCAGCGTTTCCTGGGAAAAATCAGGAGTATCCACATCAATAGTACACACTTCTTCCCCGATATGCATGGAAACCGTAGGCTTTCCCGTGAGACTAAGAATGATCCCGGATAACAGATGCTGCCCCGTGTGATGAACCGTCAGATCCCGGCGCCGCAACGGATCCAGTACGAGTTTTGCAGGCCCTGGAGACAGCCTGGCCGCGTCATCCGCCGTCACTATATGCAGAATCTCATCATCTCTTTCCTGCACATCCAAGAGAGCAACCCCGTTAATGGTTCCCCGGTCACTGTTCTGACCGCCTCCTTCAGGATAAAAGATCGTTTTATCCAGTATCACCGCCGCCTTATCGGTAATCGGACGGATTTCCCGGATTTCCGCAGAGCAGGATTCTCTATCCGGCAGGTCGTAATAAGCTCTTACCGTTTGCATAGCTATAAGTATTACCTGGAAAAGACAGGAAGTAAAGAGGTCCGGCGAATAACCGGCGGCGGCGGACGGGTACTCAAACCCGCTACAGGCTTTAGCCGCGCCAGAGGCGGCTCTAATCTCCGAGGATGAAAAGAGGGTAAGATCCCGGCAGGCGGTTTTGTGGAATTTCGCGAAGAGATCAAACCGGGTGAACATATCCAAGGTATTGCCGCCGGAAGGCCCATCGGTTCCCAAGGGAGGATACAATGGCAACGCCCTCATCGACAGCCTTGGTTACTGAACAGCGGCGTTGTCACCCTAGCGGAAACACCGCAAAGTTTTAAGCCAATGTTAAGCGGCTTATGCTCCCTTATTCGCCCGCTGCTCGCCCCGCCCTGCTTTCCCCCTGCCGCTGTACGGTTTTTACTTGACAAACCAGGTATTTAGATCTCATACTATACTTGTATATTTCAAAGGAAGTGAGTTGCAATGCCTCCGCTATCCCGTAACTGTAACCGGGGACGATTCCGCCGACAACGGTCACTGGACTTCAAAGGTCCGGGAAGACCGGCGGAAACGGCCGGACCCGTAAGCCAGGAGACTTTGGTATACAGGCGCTTAATTTTTTTAGGTTCCGCGGATCGAGCCTGAGAAGAAATAGAGAGTTCTCACAGAAAACACGGAGCAGGCGCTTATTTTCCTTAAAACTCCGTGAACCCCGCGCCTCCGTGAAAAATTATACAAAACGGATAGTAATATCGGATTTTTTCGCGCGGTTTTTCTCAGAGAACCATATCCGGAGAATAATCGTTTTGCCTGAAAACAGGGAACAGGGGTCGGCGGGAGTAGGGAAGAGGGGAAATTATGCAATATTTATCTCGAATACTCATTGTTTTACCGTTTACTCCATATTTCCTCTTCTCTACTCCTCACCAGCCGTTGAGTTCATTGTTATCTAAAGATTTTTCCGGCATGATTGGGGTATAGGGAGAAAGAACATGGGAGAAGCAGCGGAAAAGATTACCCTGGTGAATAGCGGCGATATAAGCGCCCTGGGCTGCGGGTACATTCAAGAAACGGAAGTCCGTCAATTAACCGTGGACGCGATAGCGGATACCTGCGCGATGAGCCTCGTGATGGGAAAGGAAACCTGTAAGCGCCTTGGACTTGTCATTGAAGAAGATCGCGAGGCCACCCTTGCCGGAGGGGTACGCCAAGCCTGCAAAGTTACCGAGCCGGTTACCATCCGCTGGAATGAACGTTATACCGCCACTCACGCCTTGGTTCTTCCCGGCAAGGAAGAGATTCTTCTGGGGGTTATCCCCCTTGAGGGCATGGATTTGATGGTAAACCCGGTAGAAGGCTGTTTGGCGGACGCTCACGGCGATGCCTGGGTACGCTATGTTAGGTAGGGAACGGAGTTGGCGGGAGATGAGTGAGCCGGAACCGGCCATCGGCCGCTAACCACTGCTCCCGCCAATTGTTTAGGCGCGGTGAGTAGGCAGTAGAGAAGAGGGAATGATCGTGCAATGCCATATTCGTGCGTAGTGTTTTGTTGTTTCGTCTACATTCCCTCTTCTCTACTCACCATTCCCTTTATTTTATATTTGAAAGAGGTTGTATTATGCAAATGACTATGCGTTGGTTTGGAACTGGATATGATTTGGTTACATTGGAACAGATCCGCCAAATACCCGGAGTAACCGGCGTGGTGACCGCCTTATACGGCGTTCCGGTCGGCGAAGTATGGGAAAAAGAGGCTATTCGCGCCTTAAAACAACAGGTGGAAGCAGCGGGACTTACCGTGGCGGGAATCGAAAGCCTCGGTATCCACGATACTATCAAAATAGGTTCCCCTGAACGGGAACGCTATATCGGCAATTATATTGAGTCCTTAAAACATCTGGGTGAAGCGGATATACATCTGGTCTGTTATAATTTCATGCCCGTTTTTGATTGGACCCGTTCCGACTTGGCGAAACTGAGAAGCGACGGCGCAACCGCGATGAGTTACGACCAGCGGCTCATTGATCAGACGAATCCGCAGGACTTAGCCGAAGCCATGAAGCGCCAATCCAACGGCTATACCCTGGCGGGCTGGGAACCTGAACGGATGAAAAACATACAAAAACTCCTTGAAACCTATCAGGGGATCGATGAAGACGCGCTTTTTTCCAACCTTGCCTACTTTCTGGAACGGATCATGCCTGTTTGTGAACAATACCATATTAAAACGGCTATTCACCCGGATGATCCGCCTTGGCCGGTATTCAATCTTCCCCGGATTATCACGGGCAAGGAAAACCTGCTGCGGTTTATCAAGCTGGTGGATAATCCGCTCAACGGCGTAACCCTCTGTACCGGCAGTCTCGGGGCCAATCCTGCAAACGACATACCGGATATTATTCGGGCGCTACGGGGACGGATTCATTTTGCGCATATACGGAACCTGCGGCATAACGGGCCTGGGGACTTTGAAGAGTGCGCGCACTTTTCTCAAGACGGCTCTATGGATATGTTCAAAATTATGAAAACCTTATATACGACCGGATTTGACGGACCTATCCGGCCTGATCATGGACGGGCGATCTGGGGGGAAATTGCTATGCCGGGCTACGGTTTGTACGACCGCGCTTTGGGAGCAAGCTATCTTAACGGCTTATTGGAAGCCGTAGAAAAACAGGGGGCGCAGAAAGGGGTTTCTTGATAAAAGGCCGCCGTAAAACCCAAGGCTTCGGCTTTGGGCAGCCGCCGATGATCCTTGAAGGGCGAAAACGCCGACGCTTCCCGGTTACTATATTGTTATCGGAGAAGATACCGGTTTCAGCTATCGTATCCCCCTAATTGCCTCTAATAACTATCATACTGGGAACTCCGCTTCGCCGCATTTTTGAATTTCCAGGATAGTTGCTTCGATATGTTCTTCCATGACGGCCTCGCTTTTTGCCTTGTCTCCGTTTTTTAAGGCGGAAATAATATCCTGATGATATTTCAGGCCCATTTTATGTCCCAATAACCGGACTATATCCGTCATAGCCACAGAAAGAATCTCATTGATAAGACCGTATACCTTGATAATGATTGAATTCCGGCTTATTTCAGCGATCCGGTAGTGAAACGCAAGGTCCGCTTCAGAATGAGCCTTTATATTCTCCACCGAATCCACCATATTTTGATAGATCCGTTCCAGTGAGTGTATATCTTCGGGGGTTATTTTTTCCTGAGCCAGACCGATGGTCCCTTTTTCAATAATTTTCCGGTATTCCAGAATGGTGATAAGATCTTGGTTTTTTTGAATCTGTATTAAGGGGTGGAAGGTATCAACCTGTTCAATAGATGAAAAATGCTTTACAAATGTCCCGCCCCCCTGTTTGGTCCCCACTAGCCCCAAAATCTCCAACTGCTGTAGAGCCGCCCTGACCGTTACCCGGCTTACCCCAAACATGGCGCATAATTCATGCTCAGAGGGAAGTTTTTCCCCCTCTTTCCAGATACCCCTCATAAGCTGCTCTTTGAGCTTTACATACACCTGGGTTCTAAGCGATTTGGTCTTGATTTTCTGTATATCGTGCATACCCTTTAGACATATACCAAATTGCCGTTTTTGTCTATCAAAAACTGCCCCATCTACTCTGCTGGAACATGAAAAAATCCGCGGTTTTTCGCGGATTACCGCTCATAATACGTTACTTTCCACAGAGAAAGCCCTTGCGGAGGCGCGGTGGGACCTGCCAGGCCGCGATCCCCGGATGCGATGATCCTCTTAACCTCCTCCGGAGGGAGGCCCTGTTCTTCATAATGGAGCAGAGTCCCTGCCACAGACCGGACCATTTTCCATAAAAAGGCGTTGGCGGTAATTTCAAAGATCAGCATGTCCCCTTGTATAAAAAAAGACGCGCCGAAGAAGTACCGGCTCCTGGACTTACTGGGATCCCTGGGAACGGCGAACACGGAACAGTCCAGTTCCCCCCGGAACAGGCGGACATAATCATTCAGCAGATCCAGTCGGGGGCGGCGCCGCAACTGGAGGCTGTATCGAAGCTCTTGGGGAAGTCCGTGCCGACCACAGATAAAATGGTAACGATAGGTCCGAGCCTTGGCGTCAAAACGGGCATGAAAATCATACCCGGCCTCTTGAGCCGCGAGGATCCGCACATCCTGGGGGAGCAGGCGGTTGAGGGCGGGGACAAAACGTTCGGGCGCCATATTTCGTATAGAGGTGTAA
>JAITHW010000108.1 GCA_031279815.1 Treponema sp.
CCCAGGCACGTATCGCTGAAGTAGAAATCTTGAGGAGTAAGCCGGGCAACCGGAACAAGCCTCAAGCCCCTGCCTTTAGGCAGAGGGTAGCTGACTATCCAGTTCGGCGAACCCCCGCTTTTAGACATGGGGATATAAGGCGCAACAAAACATTTTGTAATGACAGTATTGACCATTTTGCCTGGGTAGTGGTATAGTAAAAAAGTCGAATAGACCTGCCCATGCAACATGAGGACGTGTCTTGGATATGGCGGCTCTGGGTACTGGTAACGAGAGTGAAACCATCATAGAAAATCCGCTTAGAAAAAAGAAAAAAGCGGGAAAGAAGTAGATTTTGGGGAGTAAATCGGGCAACCGGAACAAGCCCCACACCTCCGCCTTTAGGCAGGGGGTAGCTGACGATAGTGAATAAAAGGGAGTTTTTGACTCATGCCTACAATTAATCAGTTGGTTCGTTTTGGACGACAACAGGTTACTTCTAAAACGAAGTCCCCGGCGCTTCAGTCTTGTCCGCAGAAACGGGGGGTCTGTACTCGAGTTATGACGGTTACGCCTAAAAAGCCGAATTCAGCGCTCCGAAAGGTTGCTCGTGTGCGGCTTGCTCACGGAACTGAGGTAACCGCGTATATTCCCGGTATTGGGCATAACCTCCAGGAACACTCAGTGGTGCTTGTCCGGGGAGGGCGTGTTAAGGATTTACCCGGGGTGCGGTATCATATTATCCGGGGCGCTAAAGATACTTTGGGCGTAACAGACCGCAAACGGGGGCGGTCAAAGTACGGCGCCAAGCGGCCTAAGGCGTAGGGGGAATTATGGGACGCAAAAAAAAGACGGTAGATCGCAAGATTGGGCCGGATCCGAAGTATAACAGTGTAGTGGTTTCAAAATTTGTAAATCGGATGATGTGGGAAGGAAAGCGGTCTATAGGGCTTAGAATTGTCCATGAAGCGTTGGCGCTGATTGGAACGAAAGCTGACAAAGAACCCCTTGATGTTTTTCTTAAAGCTATAGATAATGTAAAACCGATAATCGAGGTAAAGTCTCGGCGGGTTGGAGGAGCCACCTATCAGGTTCCTATGGAGATTCGGGAATCCCGGCGGGAAGCCCTGGGAATGCGCTGGATCATCAATGCCGCCCGGTCGCGATCCGGACATGGTATGGAAGAACGGTTGGCGGCGGAATTGATGGACGCGTATAATAACACGGGTACGGCTTTTAAAAAGAAGGAAGATACCCATAAAATGGCGGAAGCTAATAAAGCCTTTGCTCATTACCGTTGGTAGTTGACTTATCGTTTAAGAGTATGGTATATTCTTAAATACGTTTTTTGAAATTAATAGCCGGTTTTGATGCCGGAAAGTGATAACCGCGCCATGCGGATTGTCAAGGAGGGTGCTGTAGAAATCTCTTGAAACGTAATGGCGTGGAAGTCTCGATGATCCAAACCGATCATCTTGAGGAAACTGCATAGGGTTTCCGAAGCGTGTATGAGATGGGATAGGTGGAGCGAGATGGATAGTTTTATGGCGACCGCCCTGTAGGTTAGAAGGGTTTGATCTTCATAGTGCTGCTCGTATTGTTCTTCCTTAACTATTTAAAGTATATCTTAATCATAGCGCGGTTATTCGAGGTATATAGAGGCTTGTATTGTTTTTTTATGATAGAGCTTGCTGTATACGGTTACTTAATTGTATTTTGTGAAACTGTATAAATAAAATGCCTAAATACCTGTAAGGAGGATATGTAATGGCAAAGGATAAGTTCAATAGAACTAAGACGCACATGAACGTGGGTACAATCGGGCATGTGGACCACGGGAAGACCACCCTTTCCGCCGCGATTACCATGTACTGTAACAAAAGATACGGCGATAAATTAATGAAATTTGATGATATTGATAATGCGCCGGAAGAAAAAGCCCGAGGTATTACTATTAATACCCGGCATCTGGAGTATCAGTCCGAGAAACGGCACTACGCTCATATTGATTGTCCCGGACACGCCGACTATATCAAAAACATGATCACCGGCGCGGCCCAGATGGACGGCGCGGTATTAGTAGTATCCGCGCCTGAATCGGTTAAGCCTCAGACCAGGGAACATATTATTCTTGCCCGCCAGGTTGGAGTTCCTAATATCATCGTATTTCTTAACAAGATCGATCAGCTTGAAGACCCGGAACTGCTGGAATTGGTAGAAGAAGAAGTTAAGGACGTGCTTACCGCCAATGGGTTTCCAGGAGATAAAATTCCGATTATTAAAGGCGCCGCATTCAGGGCGATGTCCGATCCGGATAATCCAGAAGCGGTTAAATGCATCGAAGAATTATTGGCGGCAATGGACGAGTATTTTCCGGATCCGGTTCGGGACGAGGATAAGCCGTTCCTGATGCCTATTGAAGATGTGTTTACCATTTCCGGTCGGGGTACGGTTGTTACGGGAAAAGTTGATCGAGGCATAGTGAAACTGAACGAAGAAATTGAAATCGTCGGTATTAAGCCCACCAAAAAAACTGTAGTTACCGGCATTGAGATGTTCAATAAACTCTTGGACGCTGGTCAGGCTGGAGATAATATCGGGGCTCTGCTCCGAGGGGTTGATAAAAAAGACGTGGAACGAGGGCAGGTGCTTGCAAAACCCGGTTCAATTACTCCTCACAGCAAGTTTAAGGGACAGATCTATTGTCTTTCCAAAGATGAAGGAGGGCGGCACAAGCCTTTCTTTGACGGCTATCGGCCCCAGTTCTATTTCAGAACCACCGATATTACTGGTACAGTCAAATTGGCTGAAGGAAAAGAAATGGTTATGCCCGGGGATAACGCTGAGATTATCGGGGAGTTGATACATCCTGTAGCTATGGAAAAGGGACTCCGCTTCGCCATTCGTGAGGGTGGAAAGACCGTTGCTTCTGGAACAGTGGTCGAAGTTATTCAATAACGCCTGTTGATTGGTTGAGGCAAGCATTTGGTTGTTTGGATGCTAATAACCGAATGCCCCTTTCTGGAGGAATAATGGCTAAGGAACGAATTCGCGTGCGGTTACGCGGTTTCGATGTGGAATTAATCGACAAAAGCGCGAAAGATATCGTTCAGACGGTACAGAAGGCGGGCGCCAAGGTGACCGGTCCTATCCCGCTGCCGACCCGTATCAATAAGGTAACGGTCCTCCGTTCTCCTCATGTGAATAAGAAATCCCGTGAGCAGTTTGAGATGCGGACCCACAAACGATTGATCGATATAATTAATCCTTCTCCTGAAGTAATGGATTCGTTAATGAAGCTGGAGCTTCCCGCAGGGGTGGATGTTGAGATAAAGCAATAAGCCTGATACAGGCGGATTGAACTAACGGAGTTGAGTATGTTGGGGCTTTTAGCCAAGAAAGTGGGTATGACCCAGGTTTTTGACGACGCGGGGAATCTGATTCCTGTAACAGTTCTGCGTGTTGATCCGAATACGGTGATTGCCCGCAAAGATAAGGAGAAGGACGGTT
>JAITHW010000145.1 GCA_031279815.1 Treponema sp.
GTTATACTCGGAAAATCAGAAACTTATTTTAACTATGGCAAAACAGATCCTTGAAACCCAGCGCAGTCTTTTGAGAACCCCTGCCGTACCGGAACAGGCTGAACTCCGGGAAGCCGGTAAAGAGCCGGAGGGCATAGCCTAGATCATCACAGAATGACTTGATCAAAACCGGTCCATAGCTCATTCAATCAAAGGGTTCTGGAATTATGTTTGGATGTATGGTATTATTCAAACATTATGGAAAGAACATTTGTTATGTTAAAACCCGGAGTCCTCCACCGGCGAATTGCAGGGGAAATTTTAAACCGGTTTGAGCGGAAAGGTCTCAAGATCATAGCCCTCAAAATGCTGCGCATGGATAGAGCCGTGGTGGAAACCCATTATGCGGAACATACGGGGAAGAACTTTTACCAGGAACTGGTGGATTATACCTGTTCCGGTCCGGTTGCCGCTATGATCCTTGAAGGCAAAGAGGCGGTATCCACAGTACGGCGTTTGATAGGCCCTACCAATGTCCATGACTCCCAGCCGGGAACCATTCGGGGGGATTTCGCGGCAAGCACCACCCTCAACATCGTCCACGCATCCGATTCAAAGCCGAGCGCGGAACGGGAAATAGCCCTTTTCTTTAAACCCGATGATATCTGCGATTGGGATGACGGGAATAAGGGGTGGTTTTAGCCATCGCTTCATCCGATCGGAATAACCGCCGGGCAGCAGATCAACACGGAAAAGGAATCCAATCCGTATACTCTGGAGATTAAAAGCCGCAGATGATCCCCTAGGGAAGCGCTGATTAAACCGGATTTAACCACGGAATACGCGGAAAAGCACGGAAAAAGGCAGTCTATTCCGTGTCCCTTCCGTGGTATGTTTGCTTTAATCAGCGGCGCCCTAGCTTACCGCGATTCAAGATTCCCCAGCAGCTCGTGGAACCTGAGAGGGAGGGGGGTCTTGAAAGCGCGCGGTTTCCGGTCCCCGGGCAAAAGCAGGGTGAGGCGTTTGGCGTGGAGCATGAGGCTTGCCTGGGGAAACTGCGGATCCGGAACGCCATAGAGGGGGTCCCCTAGAATGGGATGCCCCAAATACCGCAGATGTACCCTAAGCTGGTGGGTGCGTCCTGTTTTAGGCATGAGGAGGAGGAGAGAATAACCGCCCCAGGAGCGGACCACCCGGTAGCGGGTCAGAGCGGCTTTACCCTTTTCCGTTGAAACAATGAACCGTTTCCGGTCGCGAGGGTCCCTGGTTATGCGAGTCTCAATACGACCGGAACTTTCAGTCAAAGTTCCCTTGACTATGGCACCGTAACTTTTTACCGCCTTGCGGTTTTTGAACTGTTCCGCCAGAAAAGCCAATGCCTCGTTATTATAGGCGGCAATGATTACCCCGGAAGTATCCTTATCCAGCCGGTGAACAATACCGGGACGGAAAGCCTCTCCCGCATCTAAGCCGCCCTGCCGAAGCCGCCTGAACAGGAGGGCGTTGGCCAAGGTCCCCCGATGGTTTCCCGCCCCAGGATGCACCACCATGCCCTGTTCCTTGTTGACCACCACCACCCGTTCATCTTCATAGATCACCTCCAAGGGCAGGTCTTCGGGGATCAAGTCCGTAGGTTCGGGATCCGCCCAGCTCAGTTCAAGCCGATCCCCGCTTTTCAGGGCTCTGGAGATTTTTACCGCCTTGCCGTTACGCTTTGCCGTCAAAGCCCTGGCTTTAATCTGGGAACGGGTAAGGAGTTTGAGATACTCCGCCACATACCTATCAAGTCTGAGGGACGGGGGAAGCCCTTCCTCCACAATACAAAAATAGGAAGCCACTCAAGGGGTCCCGGATTCCGAAGGCTGTTCCCCCGGATGTTCCTGCGCGGGCTTTCTTATGATAATAGGCGTACCCTCCGGCAGATTATTGTTACGCCGGGTTTGTTTATATCGTTTATACTGAACAATAAGAAAATCCGCCAGGGATATGAGCAGGGACACCGCCACCGCCGAGGTGATGGTTATTATTTGTTCCTGTTCGGTCATGGCAACCGCTCCGGCGCTCTTAAACAAAGGGGCATAACGGGAATCCATATTATTGTTAAAAAAACGGTAGGTATCGACCGCGGTGGTAGCGAAAAGCATGGTAAAAGGAAAGGAGCCAAAGGCTACTATCTCGGCCCGCCTCAGATCCCTGACCCAGAGGGGTAACCCGGAGGTATCAAACTGGGTTGAAGGCATGACTGTGGCTGGGGTTGCGCTTTGGGCATGGATCATAAAACCGGTAAGCAGCAGGAATATAACAAAAAAAAATTTGATCAGGCGTATCATAGGCTTTCTCAATAATGTACATAAATATAGGCGGAATCTTACGGATTTGTCAATATTACCAATGTTTATTGACAGCCCTAGTCAATGTATTATAGTTAAAAATATGAAGGCTATTATATATAAAAATCTTGTATCTCTATGGGCGTTCTTTTTCAGCAGTATGTTTCTCATAAACGCCTGTAAAAGCGAACCTCCGATTGCAAAAGAAACCCAGCAGATTGGCGGCTTCCCGGTTCATGCTGCCGAAACGGTGATTCCGCTCTTTTCTGAAAACGCCGGGCATACCGGCCCTCGGATGGCCATTACCGTAGATGTGCCGGACCTGTCCGGTCCCCTCAAAGAGCTTGTCCGGGACTTGTTATACGACGGTATGGAACCGGAGGCATATGTAAAGGAGCTTGTAGGTTTCTATGAAAACGACTACCTCCGTATGAAAGAGGTACTGGAAGAGTATCCCGATATGTCTGAGGGATCCCTGCATTGGGGCTATAGAGAAACCATAAGTACAGAATTCCCGGCTACCCGGATTATGGTAATAAGCCGAACCAAGGAGTATTACCTGGGAGGCGCCCATGGTATGGGGGAAAAACAGTACTTTGTGATTAATACGGAACGGAAAAAGAGGCTTCTCCTTGAGGACATCGTAAAAGCGGGTAGCCGGTCCCGTATACAGCGGTACATCGAAGAGGAACTCAGGATATTTTCAGAGATTGCCCCTGATGCCCCTCTTTCTGTAGGCGGTTTTTTTGAGGATCAGGCGGAACCGCCGGCCAATTTTTTTCTCACGGCTGACGGTTTAGGCTTCCACTGGGATCCCTATGAGATAGCCCCTTATGTGATGGGGCCTATTGAGGTGCTGATACCCTACAAAAGAATACGCGGGATGCTGACCCTTTGAACCCGCCGCATACACCGGAAAAATTAATACGGTTATTTTCGAGCTTCCTTGTGTTCCCCTCATGCATATACTATACTTTACAAAAAGGGGGCTATCGTGGAAACAGCGGCATTTTTGAACGATTCCGGTATTGCGTTAACTGAAGCAAATAGACCCGATGAGGCAATCTTTCTTTTTCGCAAGGCTCTGATTATGGAGCCTGAGAATCCTTTACTATGGTTGAATTTAGGTATCGCTCAACAGCGGACCGGGAATTATGACGAAGCGCTGCATAGTTTTCAGAGGGCGGTTTGTATAGAAGATACTTTGGCCGAAGCCTGGGTTTCTATGGGTCTTATCTATTATGAATTAGAGCAATTTGATCTGGCTGAAGAGTGCTATCATTCGGCCCTTGAACGGGAGGGCGATTCGCCTAAAACATGGAATAATCTGGGGGTTCTCTATTTTACCGAAGGAAGTTATGAGGAAGCCCGGCACTGCTTTGAGGAGGCTGTCAGTTTGACCCCCTTATACTATGATGCCCTCTATAATTTGCGGGATGCCTGCCGGGAATTGGAAGATTACCGGGCTGCGGCGGAATTTGAACGTATTCTCTCGGAGATTTCAAGGCGGCAGGCGGCTGGCCAGATGTGGCATCAAATCCATCCGGGCGGCGCGGGTGTTTGATGCGGATACTCTATGTTGCGGAAATCGTGGGGAAAGCGGGAATCTATGCCTTTAAAAAGGGTTTACCAGGGCTTAAACAGCAAAAGCCCTTTGATTTTGTGATTGCCTGTGCGGACGGCGCCACAGGCGGGAATGGTCTTGGGAAGGGGCACGGGATCTATCTGCGCAAATTGGGCGCTCAGGTGCTTACCACCGGGGAATGTTGTTTTTACAAGAGGGATCTGGTGGATCATATTGAAAAAATGCCCTATGTGCTTAGACCGGCCAACCTGAACCCGGAAGCCCCGGGGCTGGGTTCCCGGATTTTTAAGGCCGGAAACGGTAAAATCGGGGTGGCGGTCTTGCTGGGGCAACGCGGTTTCCTGCGGCTCCACGGCAACAACCCTTTTTCCGCCCTGCCGGTCCTGCTGGAGAGGCTCCGGCAGGAAACACCCTTCATTATTGTTGATTTTCATGCGGAAGCGACTGCGGAAAAGCGCGCCCTCTTTGCTATTGCCGAAGGCCGCTGCTCAGGAGTGATTGGTTCCCATAACCGGGTCCAGACTGCTGACGAAACCGTTCTCGGCAGAGGCACCGCGGTAATTACCGATGCAGGCCGCACCGGTGCCGCCGAATCGGTGGGAGGCGGTGATATAGCAACCCGAATTCAGGAATACCTAACCGGTATTCCCAACTGGACCAAAGATGCCTGGGGTAAACCCGAATTGCAGGGGGTTTTGATTGACATAGCCGAGGATGGAAAAGCCCGTTCCATAGAAAGGATCCGGTATCCGGTCCCGGATATGGTCAATCCGGAGGCTCAAGCGGGAGAAACTGCGGAAGAAAAGGATGATAATTGACGGTTTTCTATACCTACCGCTGTTCTCCGTATTCTTTTTCATACTTCCGAAGGTAGGGGTTATTCGGGGCAAACGAGAGGGCCTGCTTGTAATAGTAAACCGCCCGGCGTTCATCCCCGCGTTTACGATAGATGTCGAAAAGCGCTATCAGGGCGTTGAGGTTTCGCGGATCTTCAAAAAGGCTGGACCGGAGATCATCCAACGCGGCTTCTTCGTCTCCGCCGATACGGCTTCGCAGGTAATAGTACCGGGCCTTTACGGTTCCTCCTCCGAGACTTGCCAGACGGGTTTCTATGAGGTTTCCGGCTTCTTCCCGCCGCCCGCTATCAATCAGAGCCGAGATATAGGCAATACTCCCTTCCTCATTGGAAGGATCCTGTTCATAAACTCGTTTGGCATAAGAAAGAGCCGCGCCGTGGTTCCCTAAGCCTCGTTCAACCATATAGGCGCTCGCCAGGTACTGCGATGAAAAGCGTTCATTCAAAAGGCGGGTCAAATATGACTTAGCTTCCTGCCAGGCTTCCCGGCGGATCGCGTCTTTAAAGGCTAGGTCCATAACCGCTAGAGAGGGGGTTCCGGCTTCTAATAAATGCCGGAGTAACGCCTGTCCTTCCGTTTGATCCTCCTCCCGGTTGGATTCCAGAAGCAGTCCCGCGGCATATACCGATACCTCGTCGTTAATCATGGAAAGCCTGAGTATGGAACGCAGATATGTGAGAGCCGCCTCCTGATTGCGGTAGCCTTCGGCTTGAACCCGAGCCCGAAGAAAAAGATAGAGTCTATTGGCGGGGTTAACAGCCGCGTAGAGGTCCAGAGGAGCAGCCGCTTTAAGCAGTTGGCCCTGTTCCACCAAAGCGTGAGCCTGCATGAGAAGGAATTCCGCTTCCCGGTTGTTCCGCTGAAGCACCTCTCTAATGGCCGGTTCCGCCTGGGACCAATCCCGGTTCCGGTAATAGGCAAGGGCAAGCTGACGTTTGATGATTATGTTGTCTGGAAACTGGAAAACCAGATCCTCAAGCAACCGAATTGCTTCCTTGGCGCGGCCTTGAGCCTCCATGATCCGAACCAGTCCCAAAGCGGCAGGATAACATTCCGAAGATAACGTATATGCCCGTTCATAGGCGAGGCTGGCCGGGTTTATCTGATTAGCGCGTTCATACACAAGACCGGTAAAATACGGGGCTAATACCCCATGAGGGTTTAATTCTTCGGCCCGCTTGAGATTCGGCAGGGCGCTCAAGAGCCGTTCCCTATTGGTCTCCTCCAGGAAGGCCAAAAAGGGAAGCATATATTCCAGGTAATCTTGGGAATTGGGCTGAGGCGGCGCATAGATCCCCTGTTCGGCATCCTGAAGTATCTTGGTATATGAACGGCTCTGGGACGGATCCAGTACGGGAAATTGGCTGCGCACCATAGGGTTAGGGTATACCTTCTGTATCAACGTTACGATGACCGTATTCATTACCCTGCCGAATTCGCTTCCCCCCAATTCCCTGCTTCGGATCAAATCCAGTCCGTTTTGAAGAGACGACGGAGTCCCCCGCTCCGCCGCGGACCGGATCTCTTCGACAATACCTCCTTCCGACAGGCGGACCGGACTTTTCATCCCGCCGGTTAATGGCGCTTGAACCATAATGGGAGTTTCCCGGATCAACCTATCCGACCTACAGGAACACACAAACAGGGCTGCCCATAAAATACCGCATCCTAAGAGGCGCCAGCATGGATAAAAAGATTTATACATAGTAAGAAAAGATCGAATTTTATCCCAACCATTCACTTCTTGGAATCTCTTCTATTAATATCGTCACTATTATTTTTCGTACTAAGGGAGACTAAAACCAGTATGAGTCCGGCCAGCACGATAAGGAGAGGCCACCAATTCACCATAAATTGAGTAAACGAGAAAGGGACGATATTAAACGAAAAGATGAGCAGCACGCAACCGAGCAGGACAAAGGCAATGGAAGGAACCACATAGTGATTTCTAAACCTGCCATACCGGTGCCAGCCTGCGGGAAAGAGGGCGAGCCCGGAAAATACCGATATAAGAGGCCAGGCTTCTGAAAATGATACCGGGATAATCCGGAGGGCCGACAGGAGCAGAAAAAAGCCCACCAAGATAAAAAAAGCGGCGAAAAAAAGATAGAGGGAGCGTTTATTGCGTTTTATCGCCAACACGGCGCAACCGGACCCGACAATCACACATAAAAAAGCCAACAGCACGGATATCCGGGAAATACCCGCCAGGCTTCCCAAGAGAAAAGCGCTCCCCAGAAACATGAACAAAAGACCAATAATAAAAACAAACCGTGCGGTAAGCCGCCGATTTACGGAGGAAAGCATAGTATAAAATATACCAATAAGGGGGACTGCAATGCAAGTCCGCAGGTTCCATACTTTAGGATACCCTCTGCCGGTATTGTCATATATTCACTCTCATTGACATATTCTGCGGTTTGATACTATATTTAAAATAAGCTATATCAGAGTCATAAGGAGCGTTAATGATTGAAGATGACATTCTAACTATTGAAGAAGTGGCCAAGTATTTACGGGTTTCAGAGCGGACCGTCTATGACTGGTCTCAAAAAGGTGAAATCCCCGCAGGAAAGATAGGTACCGTATGGCGTTTTAAAAAGTCGGAAATAGAAAAATGGGTCAATAACCGGCTTTCGATAGGCACCTTGATTCCCCAGATTGGGACGGTACAGATCGAGGCGGTGATTTCCCCGGATCGTATCCTGTTTCTCGACTACTCTACCAAACGGGACGCCCTGTTAGCCCTGGCGGATAACCTCGCCAAGGCGCCCCAGGTAAAGAACCGCGATGAACTGGCTTCGGAAATCATCAAACGGGAAGATCTGATGAGCACCGCCATAGGCAAGGGCATTGCCATTCCCCATGTCCGGCTTTCATCGATTACCGATCTGGTGATCTCCGTGGGAATCAGTAAAAAGGATATTATTGATTTTCAGGTCTTGGACGATGAGCCTGTGAGGCTCCTCTTTATGATCGCCGCAGCCTATAACCAACATGCCTACTACCTGCAAACCCTTTCGTTCTTCAGCGCCCGCTTAAAGAACCGGGCGCTTCGAGACGCGCTGCTTAATGCGGAAAACGCCCGGGACGTGTATAAACTGCTTTCTGGTACCTATACCTCTTAAAAGGAACCTGTTATGGATTCAATTGAACAGCGGATTATCGCCATAATAGAGCGCAATCGCAGCACGATTCTGTCTTTTGCCCGGGATATCTATACCCACGGGGAACTGGGGTACAAGGAGTATCGTACTGCAGAGCGGTTTAAGGATATGCTTGCCGGGCTCGGTCTTGAGACCATTCATACGGGCCTTGCGATCACCGGCGTCAAGGGCTATCTCAGACCGCCGGACAAAACCCCGGGCCCGGTGCTGTCCCTCATCGGAGAACTGGATGCCATCAGGATCCCGAATCATCGATACGCTAACCCGGAAACCCAAGCCGGTCATTGCTGCGGCCATCATGCCCAGTTGGCAGGGGTGATAGGCGCGGCCTATGCGCTCACGGATCCTACGGTGAGGGATCGGTTGGGAGGTAACGCGGTCTTTTTTGGGGTTCCCGCAGAGGAATACGGCGAGATAGATTTCAAAAAAGCATTGCGGTCCGAAGGGAAGATTCAGTATGGCGGGGGAAAATCGGAACTCATCCGGATCGGCGCTTTTGATGATATTGGTTTGAGTATTGCCCATCATTCCGGTATGCAGGGTATTACCGCCGGCAACGGCTCTTCCAACGGATTTGTTTCCAAGGTGATCCGCTACCACGGCCGGGCGGCTCATGCCGCGGCAGGCCCGCACTTGGGAATCAATGCCCTCTATGCAGCTCATCTTGGTTTGGCCGCCCTGCAATGCCAGCGCGAAACCTTTCGGGATGAAGATTCCGTGCGGATCCACCCGATTCTGACCCGGGGGGGCGGCCTGGTCAATGTGATTCCTAATGAAGCGGTGGTTGAGACTCTCGTGAGGGCAAAAACTTCAGCCGCGATAGCGGATGCGGATCGCAAAACCGACCGGTCCTTCAAGGCGGGAGCCGATGCTATGGGCGCAGGATACCGTATCGAGACCTTATGCGGTTATTTACCCCAGCTGCCTATGACGGCCCATCCGGATCTGCTGGCCGCGGCGGACTTGGCCGCTCCGGATAGGCGCCGTACCGAAGTGGATAAGAACCACCATTTCCCGGCTTCCACCGACGTAGGGGATCTTCAGCATATTCAGCCGGTGGTATGTTTCACTACCGGCGGCATTGCCGGAGACTTACACGGCGAATATTTCGATGTGACGGATGAAGAAGAAGCCTATATCATCACCGCCAAGATATTCGCCCTTTCCGCATACGGGCTCTTGAAAAACAATGCCCTGTCGGCCGTCCAAACTATTGCAGAGTACCGTGCGCCCTTCACCAAGGCGCAGTATCTGGCCTTCATGGATTCCATGATCCGGACCGAAGAAAAGGATATCCTCGAATATGACTGAACAAGTTATGATTACTTCCCCCTAGCCATGCCTTTGTATGCGGCATCAAACGGCTTCCTTCTCAAGCTCTATACCCTATTCCTTATGTTGTGTACTATAATGAGGTAAACACCATTAACCTATGGAGGTTTAGTTATGGATAAGGAACGTTTGGCTTTCTTGCAGTCCAAGGCCCTGGAGATCCGCAAATTGACCATTGAGGAAATCGGCACTCTTGGGACAGGCCATATCGGCGGGGCTATGTCTATTGTAGAGCTTTTAGCCCTCTTGTATTTTCACAGGATGCGCATTGATCCTCAGCAGCCCCGAATGGAGGGCCGGGACCAACTGGTGGTGTCCAAGGGACATGCGGGTCCGGCAGTATACGCGGCCTTAGCCTTGAAGGGCTATTTTCCCAAGGATTGGCTTTCCACTTTGAATACCGGAGGCACCAAGCTCCCCAGCCACTGCGACCGGAACCTTACCCCCGGTATTGATATGACTACCGGCTCTCTGGGCCAGGGTTTTTCCGCGGCCCTGGGCATTGCTTTGGGGCTGCGGATGGATAAACTGTCCGCCAAAGTGTATACCATTATCGGGGACGGAGAATCCGATGAAGGGCAGGTCTGGGAGGCGGCCCTTTTTGCGGGTTCTCAAGGGTTGTCCAACCTCATCGCCTTCACGGATTACAATAAACAGCAGCTTGACGGGTATACCAAGGATATTATCAATCTTGACGATCTGGAAGCCAAGTGGAATGCTTTCGGCTGGTATACCCAGCGGGTAGACGGCCATGATATTGCCGCTTTGGATGAGGCCATTGAAAAAGCCCTCGGGCAGGGGAAGAAACCGGCTATGATCATCATGGATACCATCAAAGGACGGGGCTGTTCCTTTGCCGAGGGGGTTCAGAATAACCACAGTATGGCTTTTAATCTGGAAAAAGCCAAGGAAGCGATTGCCGCATTGGAGGCTCCGGCTTCTCAGGGGTAATCATAAGGAGTAATCTATGGAAACCAAAGAAATGCGCGCGGCGTATACGGAAACCCTCGTCGCCTTGGGTGAAAAAAATACCAATATCGTGGTTTTGGAGGCGGATTTAATGAGTTGCACCGGAACAGCCGCATTCAAGAAAGCCTATCCGGACCGGTTTATCAATGCAGGTATTGCGGAAGCAAATATGATAGGTATCGCCGCAGGACTTTCCACCTTGGGAAAGATACCCTTTGCCGCCAGTTTCGGCTGTTTTGCCTCCCGCCGGGTTTTTGATCAATTCTTCCTGTCCGCCAATTACGCCCGGCTCAATGTCAAATTGGTAGGAACCGATCCGGGAGTTACCGCCGCTTTTAACGGCGGAACCCACATGCCCTTTGAGGATCTGGCGCTTATGCGGGTTGTTCCTAAACTCACCGTAATAGAACCGTCGGACCCCCGTTCTTGCGCCGCCTTGGTACAAGCCGCCGCAGAGTTATACGGCTGTGTATACATCAGGATCCCCCGTAAAGCGGTTCCCTATTTGTACCCTTCAAATGAAACCTTCAAGTTCGGCAAAGCTAAACTGCTGAAATCCGGGAAGGACGCCTGTTTCATCGCCTTGGGCAGCCTCATGGTCAATGGAGCGTTAAAGGCCCGGGAGATCCTGGCGGCCCAGGGAATTGATGCGGGCGTACTGGATGTACTTACCCTCAAACCTATTGACCGGGAAGCGATTCTTGAGCAGGCCGCCAAGGTCAAATGTTTAGTCAGTGTAGAAAACCACCAGGTTAACGGAGGGCTGGGCAGCGCTGTGGCGGAACTGCTGGCCGAAGAGGGCTTCCGGGGCACATTCGCCCGGATCGGCATTCGGGACGAATTCGGCGAAGTGGGAACCCAAGATTACCTGACCAAACGGTTCGGTCTGGATGCGGAAACCTTAGCCGCTCAGGTCAAGAAACTGCTGAGTTAGATACAAAAGAAGCGGAGGCAAGCGCGGGAGGCGGCCCTCCGCTTCTTTTTCTCCGTCCCTTGCTGTTAGGCCGGATGAGCCGGCTTTTTCCGGTACCGGAGAGCGGATTTTAGCCGGGAGGTAGTATATATGTCTTTGTACCGTTTCAGGGCCGTATCAATATACACAGACTTGCTGTTGTAGCGGCTTCGTATCCGGTAAAACGGGTATCCCGGTAGATAAACGGCGCGTTGAAAAATAGTAATACGGTTTTTCTGATCCTTACGGCAACCGGTCTATACTTCAGATATCCAGCGGGCGGACTGTGTAATATTATTATTTTTTAGCCGATTTAGGCCCTTGATAGGGATGCCGCTTAGGAGATATAATATTTACGATGTGGATATAATTCACCAACATAGAAATTATCATAGATAAAAAGGGGGGATAAATATGCGATTGTTAACCCGAGCCGACTTTGACGGTTTAGCCTGCGGGACGCTCTTGGACTATTTAGGGATTATTGATGAATGGGAATTTGTACACCCCACAGACGTACAGAATGGTTTTGTGCACGCTATGGAACATGATGTGCTTGCCAATATTCCCTACATCAAAGGCTGTAAAATATGGTTTGATCATCATTCAAGCGAAACCGAGCGGCTGGGCGCGCTGTTTTTTGAAAAGCCGGAGCCGGCCCAAAAACAATGGGAGGTTATCAAAGTATCATGGAACGCTCCAAGCTGTGCAAGGGTTGTGTATGAATACTACCGTGACAAGAATCCGGATAAAAACCTGGAACGATTTGAAACCATGCTTACCTATGTTGACAAAGTAGATTCCGGCAATCTGACATCCGATGAAATCCTGAATCCCCGGGGCTGGATATTGCTGGGGTTCATCATGGATCCGAGAACCGGTTTGGGGCGGTTCGCTCAATTCAACATTAATAACATGGATCTTATGAAACTATTGGCTAAAGCCTGCGCAAATATGGACATAGATGAAATCCTTGCTCTACAGGATGTTAAAGAGCGGATTAATCTATACTTTGAACAGGATAAACTGTACCGCAATATGCTTCAGAAGCATATCCATACTGAGGATAATGTGATTGTCCTTGATTTACGAGGGGTTAATCCCATTTATACGGGAAATCGTTTTATCCCCTATACCCTGTTTCCTGAACAGAACATCTCGGTTACGCTGCTGGACGGTAATAATACGGATACATATACGATTGCGGTAGGATACAGTATTATCAATAAAACGGCCGCCGTGGATGTAGGAAAGCTGATGCTTAAATACCGGGGCGGAGGGCATTGTCAAGTGGGAACGTGTCAGGTTTCGCATACGGCTTTAGACGAAGTGCTGAAACAAGTCCTGGAAGCCTGTAAAGCCTAACAGAAGAGCGGCACTCGGCAGATAGTATCAAGGGATATATCATCAAAACCATGTATATCCCTTGCAGCTCATATCTATAAAAATAGCGGAAATATTATATTTACCGATACCACAGGAAATTACCCTTATGATGTATGGTTTTTGAAAGAGCCTTTAACCGTAACTGAGGCGATACAACACATTAGAATCCGGAAGGTGGCAGACACCGTGCATGAAGGGAAGCGGATTATTTATACATCCAGGTTAATAAGCCTGGCAGGGGAAAAATTATTTGCCGAAAATAATACAACATCTTGTGTATCGACAAATCACCATACGAACTTGGAATACCGCTAAAAAATTACGCGCCTTAACGGGGCCTTTCCTCTTCAGGGCATACCCCATTCCTTATAACGCGAATTCCGGGCCTCTGCGCTTCCATTTATAATAAATTCACAAATAACTAAAAATTATCCTGGAGAATAGGGGATTCGAACCCCTGGCCTATAGATTGCGAACCTATCGCTCTACCAACTGAGCTAATTCCCCGGTTACTTTTAATAGTATACCAAATAGTTTATGATTGATCAAGAAGAAAAACGCAAATTCAAGAGGTTTTTAGTGATTTTTTTACTGTTGTACGATATTTTCCGGTTCGGTTTTGCCTTTGTCTTTGCAGGACTTCACATAGCCTTGATGGCCGGACTTTTTCTGGAATGGCGGCGGGATAGGCTGGCCTACAGCAGGGGGTCTCCCAAAGAAGCGGGCGGACCCGGGCACGAAAAGCCGGACATCCCCAAGGTTTCGGTGATCATTCCGGTTCATAATGAGCGGCTTCATTTGGCCGGGCTCCTGCAAAGCCTGGCTTTACAGGATTATGCCGCCGCGGAATTTATTTTTATCGACGACCGGTCTTCCGATGAAAGCTCCGAACTACTCCGCGGGTTTGCCCCGGTTTCTTTAAAAGGGGGGGCCGCGCCGGAACAGGCGCGAATTATCACTTTGCAGGAAAATCCGGGCCCGAATCACAAACAGTATGCCTTGGGAAAAGGCATTGAAGCCGCATCGGGAGAATTTTTCCTCTTTACCGATGCGGACTGCGAAGTGCCTCCCGGATGGATAACCGCTATGGTGACCAGAATGAGGGCCGATGAACGGATCGGCGTTACCATAGGACCGGTATTTAAGAGGCCCGGGGGAAAGGGCTTTTTTCACCTGTACCAGTGTTTCGACCATGCGGTACGGTATATGTATCTTGCGGGTTCTACCGGTCTCGGGGCTGCCGGCGGCGGATTCGGCAATAACCTCATACTCCGCCGAGCCGCGCTCCGGGCAATAGGCGGCTATGATATGGTGCCGGTATCTCCCACTGAAGACGCGGCCCTTATCTCCCGGATTCGGGCCGGTTCCGATTACCGGATCCGCTCCGCCGCCGGCGCGGATCTCTTTGTCTTAACCGGATGCGAATATTCCTGGAAAGCCCTGATCAATCAAACCCTGCGCTGGAATAACGGCGGACTCTTCAGTTCCGATCCTGCCACACGGTTTAATTTCAGGTTTCTGATGATCACTATCTCTATGGGTATCATCGCTATTCCCCTCTTATTATGCATCCCCTCTCTGTGGCCTCTTACCGGGGCGGTTATGTTTGCCATGACACTGAATACTGCCGCTACCCTAAGACTGTTTGGTTCAGCGCTTCCCAAAAAAGGAATCGCCTACATACCGCAGACGGTCTTTACCCCCATGTATTTTACTTTTCTTACCGTATTAGGATTCTGCGGTTTCAAGATCCATTGGAAAGGAAGCCAAGTCCCCTAAAGACCTTTCTTGAAAGTATAATTATTACTTAATTTTCTGGATAGGCAGCAGTTATTTCTATGCTATATAAAGAAATAAATTTTTGTTATATGTACATCGGCTGTAGAAAAACGAACCCGCGGGATCTTGTATTTCCACAACCGGTACAGAAACCTTTAGAGAGGAAACAGGCTCGAAGCGTCGAACCTGCCGCCCTACAGGCTGGGACCTATTCATCTTCTGCCGTCTGCGGTTCTTCTGCTGCATCAGGCTTAACTTTTTTTACTCTTGGTTTTCGTGCCTTAGTGGCCGCCGCCTCTTGCTTTTCTGTTTTCCCCCTCGGCTTTTTCGGGGGTGTTTTTTCCGCTGCTTTTCTGCCCCGTGTTGAAGTTCCT
Organism: Treponema sp.; assembly: GCA_031279815.1. GTDB lineage: Bacteria > Spirochaetota > Spirochaetia > Treponematales > Breznakiellaceae > JAITHW01. The sequence goes on from JAITHW010000145.1 coordinate 14,711, forward strand.
GCTTTTTTAGCCTTAGGTATACTCTTGAGGATTTCGGTAAATTCCGGATCCTTGTCTAATTCTGCCAAATCGTAGGCATGCTGCATATTAATCCAATACTCTACGTCGGTACTGAAATACTTGGATAAGCGTTTTGCAATATGAAGGCTTACTTTTGCCTTATTATTGACTATCTGCCGTACCGCGGATACACTCAACCCGATGTCGTTCGCTAATTGAGTGATATTGATCTGATACTCCTCCAATAATTCTTTTAATACGTCTCCTGGTATTAATAGTGTTTGTCTCTTTGCCATGCATGAAACCCCTTACATTGATATATTTATAAAGAGCCGTTCCCGCTCTATCATAATGATATAAGCTTATCACCTTTTAAATACTATTGCTAGCCCTTTGCACCGATATTTTTACAATTTTTTCTTAAAATATCGGTGAAGTTATTCCAAAAGAACCTTGTATCCGGTGTAAATACACCGCTTTCATCCCCATTGTGTAAATAACAAATTAAAGTTATAGTTAGATATTATAATATACTCCATGCTACACGGTAGCTGGAACGTATGGCCGGTTATTATCGGTATTACACTAGGCGGACTAAACTTAAAATAAGGCGTTTATCATGGCGTACATAAAAAATCTGTTTGATAAAAACTTTCTTGAATATGCTTCCTATGTTATCAAGGATCGGGCTATCCCGGACCTTGAGGACGGTCTCAAGCCGGTGCAGCGCCGGATCCTCCATTCCCTTTTTGAGATGGATGACGGGAAGTTTCATAAGGTAGCCAATGTGGTAGGTCACTGTATGAAATATCACCCCCACGGCGATGCGTCTATCGGATCGGCGCTGGTGGTTTTGGCGAATAAAGAATATTTCATCGATAAGCAGGGAAATTTCGGGAATATTTTTACCGGAGACGAGGCTTCTGCAGTCCGGTATATCGAGTGCCGGGCAACTTCCCTGGCAAAGGATATCTTTTATAACCCCAAGCTCACCGCTATGGCCGATTCTTATGACGGCCGCAACAAGGAGCCGGTGTTTTTTCCCGCTAAGATACCGGTGGTTTTGGTGATAGGGGCCGAGGGCATTGCCGTGGGGATGTCTACAAAGATACTGCCCCATAATATCCTGGAGGTGTTGGAAGCGGAAAAGGCGTGTCTTGAGGGCAAACCCTTCCGGCTCTATCCCGATTTCCCTACCGGCGGGCTGGTGGATGTGTCCGATTATAAAGACGGTAACGGCAAAGTATTAGTCCGGGCTAAACTGGATACGTCGGACCCCAAACGGATCGTCATCCGGGAATTGCCTTTTGGGTCTACTACGGAAAGCCTTATCAACAGTGTGGAAACTGCGGCCAAGGCGGGGCGCATTAAGATCCAGTCCATCAATGATTTTACCACCGAAAAGGTAGAAATTGAAATCCGTCTGGCCCGGGGGGTGTATTCTCAAGCAACCGTGGACGCGCTCTTTGCCTTCACAGAATGTGAGCAGTCCCTCTCGGTGAATCTGCTGGTAATCGATAACAACTTCCCTGTGGTGATGGCTATTACCGAAGTCATTGAACATCATGCGAAACAGCTCCTTAAATTCCTGACTAAAGAACTGGAATTAGAAAAGAAAGAACTACAGAATAAGCTCCATTTCCGTAACTTGGAACGGATATTCATTGAGGACGGACAGATTTACAAAGTTATTGAGAAGATGAAAACTGCCGAGGCGGTAGAAAAAGCCGTACTTGATAGTTTTGCTTCCCGCCTCAAAGCGGTTGGGCCCCGGGGGGTAAGTCATGAGGATGTGGAACACCTCCTGCGGATACCCATCAGGCGGCTGTCCCTCTATGACATCAATAAAGCCAAAACCGAGATTCTGGAAATTCAGGCCCGGATAAAAACGATAAACGCTCACCTCAAAAACATCACCGCCTACGGCGCGAGCTTTTTAGACAGTATTATCGAAAAAGTTAAGTCCGATGAGGACCTGGGCGGAGGATCCCGGAAGACGCTGGTCGGCGCTTTTGAAAAGGTTGCGGTGAAGGAAGTGGTCAAAAAGGATATACAACTCAAGTATGATGCCGTTACCGGGTATCTGGGGACCGGCGTAGCCGGAGAGGTGGTGGCCGAGGTTTCTCCTTTCGACCGGATACTCACCCTTCGCCGAAACGGAACGTATATGGTGGCGGACATAACCGAAAAATCTTTTGTAGGCCCCGGCGCCTGGTGGATAGGGGTGGCGGACAAGGAAGCAGTCTCTGGTATGGTGTTCACCCTGATATACAAGGAAGGAGAAACCGGCTATCCTTGCATTAAACGCTGTATTATCGAAGGGTGGATCATGAACAAAGAGTATTCCCTGGTTCCCGAAGGTGCCGCGGTTCTTCATGCGGACATTCGGCAGAATTTCTCCTTCACCGCCTATTATACTCCCAAGCCCCGGATCAAAATCACTAAAGAAAACTTTAAAGTCCAAGATTACGGCGTACGGGGTCTCAAGGCAGGAGGCGTACGGCTGGCGGATCGGGAAATAGAAAGGATAGAACTTAAATAGGAACGGATATGGATACCAATACGGTTAATGTTGCCGGGGGAACGGGCGGGACTGCACCGGTAATCATGTTTGATACCTCTTCGGGTATTTCTAAAGAAGAACAGCGCGGTATTCTCTCCGAGATAGAAGAGATTACCACGCGGAACCGGCTCCAGCCTGCCCGGGCGGATCTTACCGTGAAGGCAAAGAAACGCGGGCTTGTGTTTCCGGTTTTGGTAAATATCATCGCGCTCCTTTTATTGGGCGGCGGGGTATTCCTGTTTTTTCTATTACAACAGCAGGATGCCCGGCAGTTCCAAGAGGGGGATTCCTACACCGGGCTTACGGAACGGCAACTGATTCAGACCATACGAAGGGAAACCTCCGACCGGATTGCTATGAAGGATCGGGAAATCGCCGATATTCTGGCTAAACTCGCGGAAATTGACCTGCAGCTCCAAAATCTGCAACAGTCCGTGGATAGAAGGATCCTGGAGAAAGAGTCTGAATTACGACGGCAGATACAGCAAGAGACTGAAGAAGAGCGGAAGCGGCTGATCCAAGAGGATATGTCTGAAAACGCCGTTACCGAGCGGATACAGATTTTTGACGAGCGGCAACAGGAGCGGCTGAACGCCGAACTGGCCGCTTTCAGGATGCAACTGGATGAGGAACGGTTTGCCCTGGAAACCCAACTAAAGAAACTTCAGGAAGAATACCTCCAAAATTTAGCCTTGCTTCAGGGAGAGCGGGTACAGGTGCTGGAAGCCGCCCGGATCCGGGAAGAAAATCTTCAAATTCAATTAATAGAAAAGACCAATGAACTCAATGCCCTCTATGAACAGAGCCGGCATGAGCTTGGATCTACTCGGGATGAACTCTACCGGCTGACCGAAGAATGGGAACGGTCCGCGCTGATTGAGGGGGAGTTGAGCGGGTTTTATACCGGAGTGAATCAGCAAATCCGGGACGGCCGGTTAAGCCAAGCGTCCGCCACCTTGATGGCCATGCGGGAATTTTTGAATACCCCTTCATTTCAGCATCTGCGCCCCATACAGTCCCGCAAGGAATTCTATCTCGCCTCAATTGATGTACTCTCGGAAATAATTGCCGGCGGTTTGTTGGGAAGCGCCGCTGAAGCCCTCCAAGCGCCCCTGCAAACAGCAAGCCTTCCCGACAGGTCTGAGATAGAGGCGATACACCGGGAATATGCAAACGCCATTGCGGATCTGAAAACCCAAAATGAGGCTTTGGAACAGGCGGTTGCTGTCAAAGATCAAACCATTGCCGCCTTTGAACGTCAAAATCCAAATCAGGGACAGGCGCCGGGGAATTATGAAGAAACCATCGGTACGCTGCGGACTCAAAACACAAGCCTCCAGCAGACCGTGGCAGCGCGGGAAAGTACCATCGGTACGCTGCGGACTCAGAACGCCAATCTCCAGCAGACCGTAACCGCACGGGAAAGTACCATCGGTACGCTGCGGACTCAGAACGCCAATCTCCAGCAGACCGTAACGAACCGTGATACCACCATTAATACCTTGCGATCGCAAAATACGAACTTGCAGCAGACCGTAACAAGCCGGGACAGCACCGTCAATACCTTGAGAACCCAAAACGCCAATCTGCAACAGATTGTCGCGGCCCATGAAAACACGATTAAAGAGTTCAGGAGGCAAAATGAAAATCTCCAGCAGACTGTAAGCCTCCGGGATACCACCATCAACACCTTGAGAGTTCAAACTGCCAGTCTCAGTCAAACCGTGAGCGCCAGAGATGCAATTATCAATGATCTGCGCAGCCAGACTACGAATCTCCAGCAGGCCACGGCAACCATCAACGACTTACGCAGCCAGACCGCGAGCCTCCAGCAGACCGTAGCGGCCCGGGAGGCAGCCATCAACGACTTACGCAGCCAGACCGCGAGCCTCCAGCAGACCGTGGCGGCCCGGGAGGCAGCCATCGGCGATTTGCGGACCCAAAACACAAACCTCAGCCAGACCGCGGATCAGCTTAGGCAGACCAATGAGGCGATCCGGAAACTTCTGGGAAACCAATAAAAATAAGGTATTATTCCCAGGGCATTAATATCCACAGATCTTGCGTACAGCGGAGCATCCCGGAGGATGACAGATAGGTATCCGCCGTTTCACACGTCCGCAGGAGTAGATCCGTCCCGGGTTCCTGGCAGATAGGGTCCGCAAAGGGGGACGTGCCGATCCAGAAGCCCTCATGGGGTACCGGTACCGCCATATCCTTCCGAGGCATGGGAATTATCCGCCGGCGGTCAAAACCGGATTGGGCTGTTTTCAGGGCGATATTCTTCCAGTCCGCAGACCACGGGTCATGCAGTAGGATTTCGCCGATGTCCGGGCTTTGCAGCAATGAGCGGAACTGCGGCCAGTTAAAGTAGTGAGGATACCGGGGAGTTCCTGAGCTATGCTCTTGGTATTGGGCTGCCAGTTCCCGGTACAGAACCGCATCGACCCCGCCCCGCCAATGCAGGCGGATTCGATCTCCCGCTCGGTCAAAGGGGAAAAGCGCCCCCGCAGGCCGCATGAGACCCGGCGGTATGCCTTTCAAGGGCCAAAAGGGATAGGCGATAACCGGCGTGGTCCATTCTTCTAAAATACTTATAGAAATACCCCCATTCCCGTCTACGTCCAGGGTTTCCCATCGTACATCCTGGCTTATCCATTCAAGACGCCACCGCGGGGAACCCAGCAGGGATGACCATGCTGACGGTAAGGGGGGCAGTTCAACTTGGTATGCAGGGGTGCAGAAACCGCTCCCGCAGGCGTTCAGAACAAAGACTAAAAAAACCGCCGCCAGAAAGCCCCATCCCGGAGCAAGGTTCTTCCATATAAGAGGGCCGCAGAAATGCAGGTGATTCATACCTAGTATAAGGCATGGAGAACGCCTTGTGATTTAATAGCCTAGATAAATCCGGCGAAATTTGACTCATAATGCATGAGCGAACGATCCCTTTTGTCAGGTATCTAAGCTCAAATGCATATTTTTTGCAGATTTTCACTTTTCATTATGCAATCTGCGGACCGCTTTTTGACTATCCCCGGCCTGATAAAAAGTCCACGGATTAGCACGGATTCCGGCGTTTATATCCGTGGAAATCCGTGTAATCCTATGTTTTTTGTCAAAGGATAAAGATAATTTTTCACAAAAATCTTTTCCCCGGCAACTCCCGGCCCGTTACGCGCTTAACGCCAACTTGGCCGGTTCTTTCCCCGCCGTTTCAGGCTTCCCGCAATGCCCCGGTTCACTTGTTCTTCATCAGCGTGTACAGCAACACCCCCAGCCGCCGGGCCACCGCCGCTATCGCTTTCTTCTTGCTTATCCCCTTCGTTTTCGTCATGTATTCATACCGCTCTTTCACCGCCCCCCGTTCTTTGACC